>JBAQKZ010000256.1:0-16740 GCA_049301475.1 Geobacteraceae bacterium
GGTGCTTTTTCGCCCTGGCGGTGTCAACCTGCGGGCTTGCTTGTGCGGCGTACCGATGTACGCCTCCGCGCAATCCCTTGGTTTTCTTGCCAGGACAAAAAATCCCCGCTTTCCGAATCGGAAACAAACAGTTTCTCATCCGGAGTTTCCGGATGGAAACTAACTATTGAGATAGAAAAGAGAGGAACAATGAAAAGGAATTTATTGATGAGTGGAATCATTGCGGTTATGGCTGGGATGGTATTGTTTGCGGGAATACCCGGGTTTGCGGAAGAACGGCAGTCGGCCAAGGCGGCAGCGCCGCCTACTGTGGCAGCCGAGGCAAAACCGGCGAAAAGCGAACCGGTTGCGGCTGAAGCAAGCGAACCGGTTGTTGACCAGGCGGAAAAGGGAGAAGGGGTTTCCCTTTACCTGAAGGTCCCCTTCTACTCCCCTTATTTTTCGGATGTTCCCCTGGCTACGGTAAATGATGAAATAATCACCCTTGCCGACCTGCAGAAAGCCCTGATGGCGGTCCACGAGAAAATGACCCAGGAGAAGGAGGTTTCCGCCAAGAAGGCGTTTATAGAGCCGTTGCAACGATTGATAAACGCAAGGCTTGTCGTGCTTGAGGCGAAGAATATCGAACTGGACAAGCTGCCGGAAATAAAAGAGAGCCTGACAAAAAATGCGGAGCATCAACTGAGGCAGGCCCTGTTTCTCGATCGGGTAAAAGGTCTCAAACCTGATGAAAAAGAGGTTGAAAAGGAGTATAGAGAGTCGATCAAGGAAATAAAGCTGAAGACGATAATGTTCCAGAAGGAAAGCGATGCCAAGAAGTTCGAGCTGGGATTGAAGGGAGGAAAGAATTTCGACGAGCTGAGTGAGCAGCCACTGAAGGAAGGAAGGGCGGAAAAGGCAGGGCGAAACGAGGAGCTGTTTGCGAACAATACTTCGCTGGGTCCAATTATGAGTGAAGCCCTCGCCGGGGTTAAGGCAGGATCAATCAGCCCCATTATTCCCATAAGCGGCGCTTTTGTCATTGCCAAGATTGAGGAAATAAAATTTGTCGAAAATCCGGCGCTCAAAGAAAAGGCCCGTGGTAAGATTCTCAGCCTGATGAGGATGGAAAGCCTGAAAAAGTACAAGGAGGAACTGGCCAGGAGATATCTGAAGGAAAACACCAAGCTGATCAAAAGTGTCGATTTCGAGGCCAAAAAACCCGGATTCAAGAAACTGCTGACCGATAAAAGGGTGCTTGTCATCGTCAAGGGAGAGAAGCCGATTACCGTTGCCGATCTGGCCAATGCGATGTATCAAAAGTTTTTTCATGGTGTCGATAACGTGATAAAGGAGAAAAGACTCAACAGGGAAAAGCTGCTGGCTCTTGATGAAATAGAGTCCCTGCGTGTATTCAGGAAAGCGGCGCTGGAAAAAGGGCTGGACAAATCGGAGGAATACCTGCAAAAGATCGAAGAGCACAAGAACTCCCTGCTCTTCGGCACGTTTGTGGAGAAGGTGGTGAAGCCGGAAGTCACCTTTACGATTCAGGAGCTTAAGGATTACTACGAAGAACATGGTTCAGAGTATACCTACCCGGAAATGCTGCAGATAGAGGCTATTGCCTTCACTACCAAAGAAAATGCCCAGACCGCCATCGACAAGTTGCGGCAAGGGATGGACCTCAAATGGTTGAAAAACAATGCAGACGGTCAGGTTGCCAAAAATGCCAGGGACCTTATGCAGTTTGACGGGCAGATGCTGTCGGTAAAAAGCCTGCCTGAGCCGTTACAGAAAGTCCTGAGCGGCGCCAGAAAAGATGATTACAAGCTCTACGAGAGCCCGGAAGGGTATTACTATGCCTTGTTGATTCTTAATAATGTCCCTGAAAAAGCGCAACCCTTGGAAGAAGTGAAAGACGACATTGCCCAGAAGGTTACCGGGCTGAATTTATCCAAGAAAATTGACGAATGGTTCGAGAAGCTGAGAGAAGCGTACCCTGTAAAGATATATCTTGAAGCACGATAAAGATTTGTCTTGTCTGGCGCCTTGAGAGGGTTATGCGGGACTAAAGAATTGCCATAATATGGAGAGAAGGGGATGGTATGAATATGCATAAAATGCGAAGAAACAGGCTAGTCATTGTATTCGGGTTGATAGCCCTGCTGTCAATAATTGTTTCTTTCAGTGAAAACAGGACAGCCTGGGCCGCAAAAAAATTCGTCCGCAAGGACTGTTCGGATTGCCACAAGAAATTCGATGACAAGTTTGCATCCGTAAAATATGTGCATTCCATGATCAAGGAGAAGAAGTGTGAAGATTGCCATCTTCGCCACGGGATTGTCCCGACGCTGCTTCTAAAAAAAGACGGGAACCAGCTCTGCCTTGCTTGCCATCCGAGCGACAAGATAGGGCTGAACAAGGCGAAAGTCCATACTCCGATCAAGGGCGGAAAATGCACGGCATGCCACAATCCCCATGGCTCTGAATCCCGTTATTTCCTGAAGTCCGCCGGGAACGAAGCCTGTTACCAGTGCCATAAAAAAGAGCTGTTCGAAAAGAAGGTGGTTCATAAAGCCATTAATGATAAGGGGTGCATGGCGTGCCATATGGCGCACGGCTCCGACAATAGTAATCTCTTGCGCAATGAAGAGCCTCAGATATGCCTTGGATGTCATGATAAGGGCGCCGCTTCATTCAAGAAGGCCCACGGGAATTATCCGGTGGAATTGAAGAAATGTACCGTCTGCCACAACCCTCACTCTTCCGATCAGGCGAAGCTGTTGAAAACAAGTGTTCACAACCCGGTCTCCTCGGTAGGGTGCGACGGCTGCCATAATGCGCCGGCCTCGCAGAAGCCGTTCGAAGTTACCCAGAAAGGGAGCGACCTGTGTAAGCAATGCCATGATGCCGCTGACCTGAAAGGGGGTGGCACAATGGAGCATCAGCCGTTCAAGTCGGGCGATTGCCTCTCCTGTCATAATCCCCATGCTTCCGAAAATGCGAAGCTGCTGGTGAAAAACGGCAACATGCTCTGCTTTGATTGCCATGCGGAAAAGGCTGCGGCGTTGATCACCAAGCATGGCGCCGTGGTTAAGGGGAAGGGGTGCCTTTCCTGCCATAAACCGCATGCATCCGCCAATAAGAAGCTCCTTGTCGCAGACGGCGCGGATCTCTGTTATTCCTGCCACACCAAGACAAAGGATGACTTGAAAAGCAAGGTGGTCCATGAGCCTTTCGGAGGAGGGGAGTGCGCCAACTGTCATGATCCGCATGGCTCAAATTACCCGGGGATGTTGAAAGACCGGATGGACTCGGTCTGTTTCGGCTGCCACACCGATGCGGAGAACCGGTTCAAAAAGAACTTTATTCACAAGCCGGTGCTGGATTCTAATTGTGCCGCATGTCATAAGCCCCACGGCGGGGAACAGAAAAAACTCCTCAAGGCATCGCCTCCGCAATTATGTGCGCCGTGTCATGAAGAGCTGATGAAGCCGCTGGCACTCGGGACAAACCATATGCCGTTCACTGACGGAGAATGTCTCACTTGCCATGACGCCCATGCCAGCAACATCAGGGGAATGATTACCAGCAATGAAAGCGAATTGTGCGCGACCTGCCATAGCGACCTTAACAAAATCGCCAAGGAGGCAAAAGGGAAGCATGCCCCGTTCATCAATGGCGACTGTACCAAATGCCACAGCCCGCACAAGGCGAAACTGAACAAGCTGCTCCTGGCGCAAAGTCCCGACCTCTGTCTTAATTGTCACAAATCGATCAAGGAGAAAATCGCCAGGGAAAAACCGCATCCACCGGCATTGAGAGACTGCTCGACATGCCATCAGCCCCATCTGGCTTTGGAGAAATCCCTGCTGGTCGAGCCTCTCCATTCGTTGTGCGCGGAATGCCATGATCTCGACAAAGCGCCTTTTGCCAAATCTCACATTGGGATAAAAGCTGCTGACATGAATTGCATGAGTTGCCATAATCCCCATGCGTCAAAGGACCCCAAGTTATTCAAGGATGTGGTGCATCCACCATTTGCCGGAAGGACTTGTGATGATTGCCATATAAAACAATAGCTATATGAGGAGCTTTACAATGAAAAATCATTATAAAATACTTGTTTTGTTTGGTGTCATCGGGTCGCTACTTTTCTGCCTGATTGCCCATGCCAAGGATGAAAACAACAAATTCAGGCTGAAACCAGGCGCCTTCGGCAAGCTCTGTCAGGACTGCCATCCCGTCTTTGAGGAAAAAATGAAGAAAGGTTTCGTGCATACGCCGGTGAAAAAAGGTAACTGCATCGGATGCCACAGTCCCCATACGTCCAGCCATAAAAAGCTCCTGGCAAGCGACCTGACCAAAATCTGCGCCAACTGCCACCAGTCTATGATTCCAACGGATGCGAAAAGCAGTCATAAGGTCGTAGCCGAGGGGAACTGCATGAAATGTCATGACCCCCATTCGTCCAACAACAAGAACAATCTGCTGAAAGCGGGGAACGAGCTCTGTATTGACTGCCACAAGGCGCTGGGGAACAAGATCGCCCAGGCGAAATTCAAGCATAATCCGGTGGAAAAGGGTTGTACTGTCTGCCATGACCCGCATGCATCCACCAAAGACGATTTTCTGCTGAAGGATAAGGTTACGGCACTCTGCAGCGGATGTCATAAAACCGATAAACCTGCCTTTATCAAGCGTCACATGAATTATCCGGTAGCATCGGCTCGTTGTACGTCATGCCATGATCCGCACGGTTCCAACGTACAGGGCATTCTCTACAATAACGTCCATAAGCCTGTTGTCAGCAGGATGTGCAATCAGTGCCATGACGAACCGACTTCGGCTAACCCCCTCAAGACCAAGAGGGAAGGAGTCGAGCTCTGCAAGGGGTGTCATAATGATATGTACAATACAACTTTTGGCAAAAACAGGATACACTCGCCGCTGTTGAGCAAACGGGGTTGCTTGAGCTGCCATAACCCGCACGCCGGAAAGGAGAAAGGCCTTCTGAAAGAGCCGATGCTCATTCTGTGCGGCAAATGTCATGTCTCTACGATCCAGCGCCAGACGAAATCCGTGACGAAGCATGAGCCGGTGAGAAATGGCGACTGCACCGCCTGCCACGATCCGCACTCCTCTGATTTTGCGTTGCTGGCGAAGCAACCGACGGTGATAGATTTGTGCGCGACCTGCCATGACTGGATGAAGCACTCTACCCATCCGATCGGGGAAAAATTCAGGGATCCGAGAAACAAAAACCTTTCCCTCAATTGTCTCAGTTGTCACCGTTCGCACGGGACGGAATTCAAAAGCATGCTTCCCGCTCCCTCAGTAAGCGAATTGTGCGTTCAGTGCCATGAAAAATTCAGGAGGTAATTGCAATATGCGATCAATCATATATCTCAGTCTGCTGGTGCTGACCGTGCTGGCGCCGATCAGCGCATTTTCTGCCGAGTCGTTTAAACTCCGTTTTCTGACGACCATCAGCGTTGATGAAAAAGAAGGAATCCTCAAGACCCCGGAGGGGGTTGCCTGTAATGATCAGTCTCAGGTTGTCGTCGCCGACACCGGGAATGGGCGGATTCTCCGTTATACCTTTCAGGACAAGGTGTTGACAGGAGGCTCGGAATTAAAGGTTGAACAGATCATATACCCGGTGAAGGTCCAGTTCGGCACAAAAGGGGATATATTTGTCCTGGATGGAAAGCTGCGCAAGGTTGTCCATTTGAATCCCGATGGTACTTTTGCCGGATTTGTTGAGCCTGTTGGCGTGACCGCTCCCGAGAAGTACGCCATCAGGAGTTTCAAGGCGGACAGCAGCAATAATGTCTATCTGCTCGACATAGCAGGTGAGCGTGTCCTGCGGGTTGACATAAGCGGCAAGCTTCTCGGGCAGATACCATTTCCCAAGAACTATGGATTCATCTCCGACCTTGCCGTGACTGTTGCCGGAGATGTCGTGCTGCTGGATTCGGTTGGTTCAAAAGTCTATATTGCCAAAAAGGATACCCAGCAGTTTGTTCCATTTACCAAAGAGCTGCGCGATTATATGAATTTCCCATCATTCATTACAGCCAGCAGCAGGAGCGGCGATATCTATCTGCTTGATCAATATGGCGGAGCCATTGTTTCCATCGGCCCTGATGGCAGCTTTCAAGGACGCCAGTTGAGCCTCGGGTGGAAAGCCGGACAGTTGTACTATCCGGCGCAGATGTGCATCAACAAGAACGGAGAGTTTTTTATCGCTGACAGGGGTAACGGCAGAATCCAGATTTTAGAGAATGTTAAATGAGATTCCTGTGGGGTATTATGCACTGCCTACCAAAGACGCGATATGATCACCGGCGATCAGTTGTGTGATGATTACCTTTGGTGGAATCCCATGGTGGGAGGTTTTACCGTATGATTGAACGCCTTTTTCTCTTGACGAAAAGCCGTCGGATCAACGAGGAGAACGGTCATGAAACAGTTCGCAGCAATGTTTGTCCTGTTGACGTCTCTTCTGTGCTGGTCTCTATCAATTGCATCGAATGTCTTGGGTCTGGCTGAAAAGGCACAAAATGACGGTGATTATGCAACCGCCTTACGGCTTTACAAGGAGGACGGCACTCCCCAGTCCATGAATAATCTGGGCCTTATGTATTACAAGGGCGAAGGGGTTAATCAGGACAAAGGCGAAGCTTTTCGATGGTTCAAAAAGGCGGCAGAACTGGCCAACGAAGATGCCCAGTTTTGCCTGGGTCAGATGTACGAAACAGGCGATGGTGTTGAACAGAACTTTAATGAAGCTATCAAGTGGTTCCGTATTGCTGCTGAGCATGATAATCAGGAAGCACAACGGGAACTTGAACTGCTTTATGAGAAAACCGAGGGGCTGAAGGCCCGCTGGTACAGGAAAGATGCCGAGCGCGGACATAGACGCGCCCAGGTCAACCTTGGCATGCTCTATTACTACGGCCAGGAAGCAAGGGAAGACAAACGGGAAGCCGCTAAATGGTTCAGGAAAGCTGCCGGTCAGGGAGAGCAGGATGCCCAGTATTTGTTGGGGTTGATGTTGTCCGATGGTGACGGCATTAAACGGGATGAAGCCGAAGGAATCCAATGGTTGCTAAGGGCCGCAAGGAATGGTCATGCCGAAGCGCAGTACCAGGTAGCAAAATGTTACAGGGAAGGAAAAGGTGTCAAACGAGATCAGCCGGAGGCGCTTGTCTGGCTGCGCAAAGCGGCGGCGCAAAGGCACAAAGAGGCCGTGATAGAATTAAAGAAGCTGGAGCAATGATGCGTCTTTTGGTATATGGTGGCAAACATGATACACAGCATGCACTGCGAATGGCAAAGCAGGCTAAAATATGAGAGTATCGGGGAGGTAAGCGTTTTGAAAAATTGTGTTATCATAACCTTGGCATTGGTTCTCACACTGGCCCTGCTTTCATGCAGCAAGCCCGAATCGAGGATGATCGGTAAATGGGTTGGGAACAGCGGCAGCTTTCAATTTTACAATAATAAAACTGGTGTGATGAATCCGCCGGAAGGGGTCAGGCTCCCAGGCAATATTCCTTTCACATGGGAGATCCAAGAAAAGGATTCGATCATGTTGATAATCGCTCCACCGGTAGGGAAAAGAGTATCAGCTAAACTGGAGAGCAAGAACGTACTCGTCATTGAGGACGACAAATTTGTCAAACAGTAATTTTGATGATGCCGACGCGGATTGAGCGTCAGTTCCTGAATGAGCCTGTTGTTCCGGGCCTGTTCTTTGTAACGTGGTAACGGATTACTTTGTAGTTGCCACTAAGCGAATAACAGGGCAGCAACTGTGCATGTTGAATGGCGAGGACATGAATCAAGCACGATTAGTCCGTATTAACTGTAGAAGGAGAAATTACTTGAGAATTACATCTAAGCCCTTTATCCTCTTGCTTTCAATCTGCTTGAGCGCATTAATTTACGCTGCACCTGCAAGAAGTGATTATGCAAGAGGTCGGGCAGCATATCTTATGAAAGATTATGACAATGCCATGAAGCAATTCATGATCGGTGATGACCAGGGGTCATTGTACATGGTCGGTTACATGTATGCCCGTGGGGAAGGGGTCCCGCAGGACGGCAAGCTGGCAGCAGAGTGGTATGTCAAGTCAGCAGAAAAGGGCTCGGTGAAGGCGATGTACCGTTTGGGCGTGATGTATGCCAATGGTTACGGAGTGGAGAAGGATGAAAAAGAGGCGATCAAATGGTATAAGAAAGCGGCTTTCAAGGGATTTGTCCCGGCAAAAGACGCCTTGAAGAGGCTGGAGAAGTCCAGCAAGTAATACCAATTTCAAATCAAAGATGCAGTCAAGGCGGCGAAGATTGAGGCGACGAAGGCATACAACCAGTATGTTGAGAAGCCGAAGACGAGCCAACGAAGAGGGCGCTTTGATTTGGAATTGGTATAACATATATTTCGGTTCATTCCCCTTATTTTGACTTGATACCAAGTCGCAATCAAACGCTGACGTTGTTGACTTTGTCGGGAGCTCCTCAACGTACGTAGTCGTCCGCCTTCGCCGCCTCAATCTTCGCCGTCTTGATTTCATCCTTGTTTTGAAATTGGAATCAAACGGCGTTTCATATCGTTGTTCAAAATAAAACACCTCCCTCTCCTCCAGCTTCGACCGTAACTTACCGTAATTGAAGTATTCTTGAAGAAAATTACCCCCCTGTCTGTTTAGAAGGAAAGCATTTATTGATTATAAATGCAAATGAAAATCGATAGCATAAATTAAAAAATGAGCTTAAATATCAGCATGTTGCAGTGGTAATACGGCATCTTTTTTACTATGGAACATAATTTGCGCCAGTAGTGGCAAAGCCATGGGAAAAGAGGTGTCGAGATGTCAGGACAAAATATAGTATTTGCCGTAGCCACCAAAGTCGTTATACAGGGCATGATACTGGCCCTGCTGCTATTATATTTTTCAGGCGCGCAGACGGTTGCCCTGGCAACTACGGGGGCTCCAATCTTTCACAAGGGTGGCATAGGAGAATGCGACGGGTGCCACCTCATGCATGACCTAACTAAGAATGTGACCACCAGTAGCCGCACAGAATTGACAACCAACAATGCCATTAGGTTGAAAGGGGCCGACCCGAGCTCGACATGCCTCAAATGCCACGAGGCGCCGGGTGTGGCAAGGCAGCCGATGGAACATTACATCGCTACCAGTTCAGCCGGTGTCGGAGGAGGGCTGCCTCCGCGTGAATTTACCCCTGGTGGCGATTTCGGCTGGCTTAAAAAGAGCTACAGATGGTCGACGGGGTTGGCATCGCAAGAAGAGAACAGGGGCGAGCGGCATGGGCACAACATTGTTGCGATGGATTTCAATTTCGTGGCCGATGCTAATATCCAGGTATCCCCAGGAGGCGCTTACCCTGCGAGCAATCTCTCCTGTGTCAGTTGTCATGACCCGCATGGCAAGTACCGGCGATCTGCTGATGGGGCAATCAGCACTAAGGGGTTTCCCATTATCGCCTCAGGTTCCTATATAAGCAGTCCGGAGCCTGGGGCACAAGGCACTGTAGGTTCCTACCGGCTTCTGGGGGGTAAGGGATATCGACCGGCTTCCCTCTTAGGAGGAGGTGAGTTTACTGCCGATCCCCCTGCAGCGGTTGCACCCGATTCCTATAACAGGGGTGAGTCTGCTATAGAAACCAGGGTTGCTTATGGGAAAGGGATGTCGGAATGGTGTGGCAACTGCCATCAGGCCATTCACAGTGATCCCAATTCGGGCAATAGCAGCCATCCTGCAGGAAATCTTGCCAGGCTTAACGCCGAGATCATCACCAATTACAATTCATACGTGGGTTCCGGCAACCTGAACGGCGATACCAATACTGCTTATACTTCAATGGTCCCCTTCGAAATGGGCACCGATGATTACGGTATTCTCAAGAGAACGGCTAACAGTAACGGCAGTGATCGAACCGGCCCATCAAGCAACGCCAATGTAATGTGCCTTTCCTGTCACAGGGCCCATGCCAGCGGTTGGGACAGCATGACGAGATGGAACACTAATTCGACGTTCATAGTGTACAACGGCCACTACCCTGGCATAGACAACGGTGCTCCGGCGGATATTGCCCAGGGGCGGACCTCGGCGGAAGTACAGGCAGCGTTCTATGGCAGATCGGCAGATTCGTATGCGACCTACCAGAGGAGCCTCTGCAACAAGTGTCATGCGAAGGACTGAAGTGAGCCAAGAGTAACGAAAATACCTTATGGTCGGAATAAATAGGTGAAAAGGTTTGAGAGTAAAACATTTCCCTTTGGCTATCCCCACTTTTTTTACTTCTTGACAAAGAATTCGCATTGCTTTACCTTTACGTGTAGGTAAACGCTATGGTTTCCTAGGGGACTTCCGGAGATCACTCGCCTAAATTCCAATTGCCCCGCAAAACCTATCCTCTGGCTCATCTTGACAGGACCTTCCTCAGAATACGTTGGGGGTGTCTTCCAATGGTATTTTTCGTGGTGTCCATAAGCGTGACGGTTTTCGACTTGATGAAAAGCTCCAATAGTTTTAATAAACCAATAGAGGAGGTCAAGTTATGGCAACAAGAAAATTGGCGGAATTTGTAAGTGGGACTTCGTATGAAGGCATACCGGTCGGGGTGAGAAATCATAGCAAGCTCGTATTTTTAGATTGGCTGGGGGTGACCTTGGCCGGGTCAAGAGAAGAGCTTGCTTCCGTTATGACGAAAATGATTAAGGAGATTGATGGCGAAAGGGGACCTGCCCAGGCCACTGTGATCGGTACAGGAGTTAAGACGGATATCCTTAAAGCGGCGCTTGCCAATGGTTCCATGTCCCATGCCTTGGATCTGGATGACTATCACGCCCAGACCTGCTGCCATCCGACGGTGACCTTTCTGCCTGCTGTTTTGGCGGTAGCGCAGCACAAGGGTTTAAGCGGCAAGGATGTGATCACCGCTATGACCGTGGCATTTGATGTGCTTGTAAGGGTAGGTTATGGAGCCAAACGTATTCACTATGAAAGAGGCTGGCATGCTACTTCAACGCTCGGCAAATTTGGAGCCACGGCGGGTGTGGCGAAACTGCTCGGTCTGGGTGTCGATGGTATTGTCAATGCTTTTGGAATTGCCGGGACAGTGGCGGGAGGGGTTCGCAATGTATTCGGCACAATGGGCAAGCCCTTGCATGCAGGCATGGCTTCCATGGATGGCATTTTGGCTGGGCTCTTGGCTCAAAAAGGTTTTGATTGTTCAAAAGATATCATTGAGGGAGAAAATGGGTTCATGCATCTTTTTTCGGAAAACCCGGATATGGATAAGATGCTGGACAGGTTAGGGGAGTATTATTATCTGCCTACGGTGAGCTTTAAGCCTTACGCTTCCTGCGGAGGTACCCATTCGACCATCGATTTGATGAGAGAATTACGGGCGAAAGAAGATATTCCCATAGATGAAGTGGAAGAAATAATAATAGAGGTCAACAAATTAATATTGGATGCGGCTGGGAAAATTGAACCCAAAAAGGCGCTGGAGGGGAAATTCAGCGTCTATTACTGCGCGGCTGTGGCCCTGGCCGAAGGTGACGCGGGGATTGACAAATTTACCGATGAGAAAGTGAATGCCCCAGAGCTTGTAGCGTTGCGGAAAAAAGTAAAAACCGTCATTGTTCCCGACACAGATCTTTATGTTGGCGCAAGGGCAACAATACGCATGAAGGATGGAAGGGAATTCAAGGCATATACCAAGTCTCCTAAAGGGGACCCGGACAACCCCCTTTCTTACAATGAACTTGCGGGAAAGTTCAGAGGCGTTGCTAAAAACGTCATACCTGAGAAAAATATCGATGAATTGATAACTAAAATAGCAAAACTGGAAGAGGTGTCGAATATTGGCGAATTATTATCCCTTTGTTCATAGTTATTCCGTGACAGGCCCTTAGTGTCTGACCGAAAATATATGTAACTATTCAGCACAAGTTCCCATTACTCAACAAGTCCCCCCTCCCCTCGCGGGAGGGGAGGCTAGAAACAAGAGACAAACTGTTTATAAGATGAATGTGCTGAATAGTTACAAATATATTTACACAAAAGCCTACTGCAAAAGTCGAAAAAGTTGTCATTCCGGCAGGTTTTAAGCCGGAATCCAGATGTAGTAATACCCTGAATTAGCCCAGTTTTCTTGGTGCTCCTTTGCCCCCCCGGCTTTGTCGGCGGGGAACCCCGAGCCGGAGTGATAACAGGAGAAATATTTTGTCTGAATTAAGTGATGTGCTAATTACATTCGTTCAAAGATTTTCCGTGAACGATGGCCCGGGCATCAGAACGAATGTTTTTATCAAGGGCTGCCCGCTGCATTGTCCCTGGTGTCACAACCCCGAAACAATTTCATCATTTCGTGAAATTTACTGGAAACCTACGCTTTGCACCCAGTGCGGAAACTGTTTTGAGGTTTGTCCTCAAGGGGCGATTCGCGAGTCGATATCGCCTGATGAAGCGCTTGAAAGCGAAGAGTACCACAAGATAATGGTTGGCAAATGCAATTTATGCATGAAGTGCGTTGAGAGTTGTCCGAATAAGGCGCTTGAAATAGTTGGCGTACATAGAGCCGTAGATGATATAATTGCAGAAATAGCAAGGGACATCCCCTTTTATAAAAATTCAGGCGGCGGGATGACTGTCTCGGGTGGCGAACCTTTTACCCATCCCGAATTTGTGGGCGAACTTTTACGCCGCGCAAAAGAGCTGAATATCCACAACTGTGTAGACACCTGTGGTTTTTTCAACTGGGATGCAATAAAGGGATTAGTCGACGACGTTGACATTTTCCTGTTTGACATAAAACATATTGATTCAGATGCTCACAGGAAAACAGTGGGCATTCCAAATGAACTAATACTGGCGAACCTGGGAAAGCTGTCTGCCACGAACAAAGAGATAAGAATCAGGATACCTGTTATCCCTGGTTTCAATAATGATATGGCGACTATATCCAACATTGCGAAATTCCTGAAAAACCTCTCTAACCCTGTTACAGCTATTGATCTGTTGCCGTTTCATGATATGTGCCGACATAAGTACAGATGGCTGGGGCGTTCATGGCCTATGGACCATTTGGGAAACATGGAGCCCGAACAGTTGAAACCTTTTGAACAGTATTTAACAAATGAAGGGTTTACCGTAACGATTGGAGGATAATCCTCATAAACCAAAATAAAGCGGGGGGAGCGAAAATGAGTGAAAGAACCCAGAAACTTAAAGCAGACTGTATTATCAAGGCCCATAAGCTTGTTTCACGCGGCCTGGAAGAAGAAAAGGACAGACAGGAAGGAAGCCCTTTTCGCAAGGGGATGGAGGTCAGTCTCTGTCTGGATAGGGCAAGACTGATTACAGAAGGTTATCAACAGAACGAACATGAGCCGTACGTTATCAAAAGGGCAAAAGCCCTTGCCCACATCCTTGAAAACATGACCATTTACATATCGCCGAATGAATTAATTGTCGGCAACTTTGCCAGTACGCCGAACAAGGTTGCCCACTACCCCGATCTTCAATGGCGGTGGCTGGAAAAAACCATATGCACCCCAGGAGGCGCGTATGAAGATCTTCTGTCGAGTGCGGAAAAAGAAGAATTAAAGGAAATGCATAAATACTGGAGCGTCAGATCCGTGCATGGCAAGGAAAGAGAGCTTTTGCCGGAAGAAGCAAGAAAGTTCTTCTATTTCAAAGGCGTCGCCTATTGGGGATATAACTGGGAGATGGGGACCCCCAATTATGAAAAGATATTTTCCCTTGGATTGAATGGAATCATAAAGGAAATAGATGAGAGAATGGAGCAGGTTGATCGGGAGTATCTGCAAAACAAGAATCCGCAGACATTCCTGGAGCAGAAGAGAGATCTGCAGGCTATGAAAATAGCCTTGGGCGGTGCGGTTACGTGGGGCAAGAGGTTCGCCGCGCTTGCAAGGGAGATGGCCGAAAGAGAAGGCGACGAAAAGAGAAAGGCGGAGTTGAAAGAGATATCCGAAATCTGTGATCGGGTGCCGGGGGAGCCCCCAAGAACCTTCAGGGAAGCGCTGCAATGTTTATGGTTTGTTCATCTGATTACGGGTTATATTGATGAACCCCATGTCGGCTGCGGCATAAGATTCGACAAGATAATGAATCCGTTGTATCAAAAAGAGATTGAAACGGGAAGAATGAGCAGGGACGCGGGGCAGGAGCTATTGGAATGCCTCTGGGTCAAGTTTTTGGAGACCGGTTTTTTACACCCGCCCATATGGACTTCATCGGGGGGGGGAGGCCTTGGCTGGCAGACACTTACCATCGGCGGCGTTGACGCTGCCGGAAAAGATATCACCAATGATCTTACCTACCTTGTCATGGACTCCATGGTGGCCTTGCACACGTTACAGCCTCCCCTTGCCTTGCGGGTACATGATAACACCCCGAAAGAGCTGTTGATGAAAGTAACCGAGGTTTTAAGTTCCGGCGTGGCCCAGCCCGCCCTGTTTAACGACAAGGTTAACATCCCGAGACTCATCGGCCTTGGTGTGCCGGAAGTGGAGGCCAGGGATTATGCGATCAGCAACTGTATGTGGCCTGTTGTCCCAGGCAAGAACATCGTGCATAGGTCTTCAAACACCGGCCCGATTCTTGTGCCTAAATGTCTGGAGCTTGCCCTCAACCAGGGCAAGGATATGAAAACCGGCGAGCAACTGGGTGTTGTAACGAAGGACCCTTTAAAATTCGAATCCGTTGAAGAGGTGAGAGACGCCTTGATTGAGCAGTTCAAATATGCCGCCAACGGACTTTTTTACATCGGCAACCTCGCAAACAGGCTATATGAGGAATACCTGCAAAGGCCTTTCCTGTCTGGCATTATCGACGGATGTATTGAGCGGGCGCAGGAATTGCGCAAATGGACATATATGCCTTATAACGATTGTACGGCTATAGGAGCTGTCAACGCCGCGGATTCACTGGCGTCCATTAAGAAGCTGGTATTTGATGACAAAAAAGTTACCATGGAAGAGATGCTGACTGCATTGCGCAATAACTGGAAAGGCGCCGACGAATTAAAGCGGATGTGTCTTGACGCGCCTAAATTCGGGAATGATAATGATTATGTTGACAGTATCGTCGTGGATCTGCTTGGACTAATCGGACAAACGGTAAGCAAAATAGATTCTTACATAAGCGGGATGATGTATCCGGCTCTGGTTGACGGAAGCGCTGCAACTGCGCATTACGGTTTTGCTATGGATACCTGGGCCACACCGGATGGCAGAGTGGCGTCCGAGGAGTTCTCCGACGGCACCATATCGCCAAAGATGGGCAGCGACAGGGAAGGCCCGACAGCGGCTCTGTTGTCCGTAGGTAAAGTCAACCCCGTGGAAACATGGAATTTCCTGTTCAATCAGACCTTTTCCCCTCCATTTCTCAAGGGGCAGTTTGTGGAACGTTTTGCTGATTACCTGAAGACCTGGGCTGATCTGGGTATACACCATATCCAGTTTACCGTGGTGCAAAAAGAGGATTTCATCGAAGCCCAGGAAAAGCCTGACGAACATACCGAACTTATCGTCAGGGTCTGCGGATATTCCGCGTATTTCATCGACTTGAGCAGAGGCCTGCAAGACACCGTGATTGCGCGAACAGCCCAGTGTCTTTGAGTTTGAAACGATCAATTTGGAGGGAGCAGGAGGCCGTTATTGCAGCGTTGTCCGTAAAATTGTCATTCCCACAATGATTAGACAGTGGAGGGGACTCCACAGGGTGTTGAGAGGTAGATTTAACTCTTGATACTACGTCTTTGACCTATGGATGAAATTTGATCCGCGAGGGGTGGCGGGTAACCGCCATCCCTACCGCGACTACAAAACACAAATTTGTTATTTGTAGACGTGACCCCATTTTACATTGAAGTCAGCAGAAAAGGGCTCGGTGAAGGCGATGTACCGTTTGGGCGTGATGTATGCCAATGGTTACGGAGTGGAGAAGGATAAAAAAGAGGCGATCAAATGGTATAAGAAAGCAGCTTTCAAGGGATTTGTTCCGGCAAAAGACGCCTTGAAGAGACTGGAGAAGTCCAGCAAGTAATACCAATACAAATCAAAGATGCAGTCAAGGCGGCGAGGATTGAGGCGACGAAGGCATACAACCAGTATGTTGAGGAGCAGAAGACGAGCCAACGAAGAGGGCGCTTTGATTTGGAATTGGTATAACATATATTTCGGTTCATTCCCCTTATTTTGACTTGATACCAAGTCGCAATCAAACGCTTACGTTGTTGGCTTCGTCGGGGATACTCACCGCACTATTTATGTGCGCTTACGTCGCTCCCTTCTCGCCGCATGCTACTCATCTTGATTGCAACCAGGTATCAATCCTCGCCGCCCTGTTTTTACCCTTGTTATTTAAAGTGGAATAAAACGGCGTTTCATGGCGTTGCGTAAAAATGAAGCAGATCCCTCTCCCTCAACTTCGACAAGTTGCCGTATTTGAAGTATTTTTGAAGGAAAGGGGGAGCTGGTTAGCTCTTCCCGAGTTGGGGTATGATAGCGCTGTAACAGGGAATTGATGCCGGATATAAACGAAAAGCATTGAGTAGGAGCTCACTATGAAGAAAGCGGCTGAAAAAGCGGTGACTGCCTGTAAGGATAACGAAAGCGCTGTGGATTGGGACAAGTACCTTGAGTCTTACTATGAGAAGCCGAAGAGCAGCCTCACCTGGTCAGGGCTGGAG
>JBAQKZ010000257.1:0-10732 GCA_049301475.1 Geobacteraceae bacterium
CCCCGGTCGGACGCGGCGCTGGCGATATTCCTCGCGCAGTTTCTTTAGCGCCCGCACCCGTCCCTCGTTGCGGGTACGGCGAGCCTTGATCCCCTGACGAACCCAGACCTCCTCCTGCGCCAGCTTCTTGTCGAACAGTGCCCAGCGGGTAATCTCCGTCTCCAGCAGCGCTTCGCGCCGTTCCACGAACTCCTCATAGCCGCATGAAAAGACGTATATCCGTCCGCGGTCAAGCTCGGCCACCCGGTTGGCCAGCCGCCTGGCGAATGCGCGGTCATGGGTCACGAACAGCACCGTTTTGACAGATTTGGCCAGAAATTCTTCCAGCCAGAGGATTGTGTCGATATCGAGATGGTTGGTAGGTTCGTCCAGGATCAGGATGTCGGGCGATGAAACCAGGGAGCGGGCAAGAAGTACGCGGCGCTTTGTGCCGCCCGAAAGTTCGGTGAATTCGGCCTCGGCATCCAGGGAAAGGCGGCTTAGTACCCGCTCAACCTCTTGATGCAGCGACCAGCCGCCGCTATCCTCAAGCTCTTTCTGCAATGTTTCCAGGCGGGCCAGCAGCGCCTCGCTATCATCCAGCGCCAGCTTGTGGCTGACATGGTGGTATTCGGCCAGGAGCGCGGCGGCATTCCCCATGCCTGAAGCAACAACGTCGAATACATTGCCGGTCAGCCCCACAGGCACATCCTGCGACACAGCAGCCACCTTGAGCCCCTGCTGGCGCTGTATCTCGCCATTTTGCTGGGTTAATTCGCCGTCGATGAGTTTCAGGAGGGTCGATTTACCGCTGCCGTTCCGCCCCAAGAGGCAGAGACGGTCGCCCGGTTCGATCTGCAGGTTGATACCATCAAAAATGGGGGGGCCGCCAAAGGCCAATGTTATGTTTCGCAGGGAAATGAGTGGCACGGAGACCTCGTGAGGTGAATTAAAACCAAGAAAGAGCGGGGAACCCAAGGGGGACTTTTCCTGCTAATTAGCTATTGCCCTGAAGCCTTACGGGAGAGCCGATAGCAAGCAATATCCGCATGACCCTTCATATCTCCACAAGGATGTCGTCTCCTTCAACCTTTACCGGGTAGAGCTTCAGGTTATACTCCGGAAACTCCCGGCAAGCGCCGCTATTCAGGTTGAAGTGGTAGCCATGACGCTGGCAGGTAATATATTCGGCATCCTTCAGGATCGCCCCGGAAAGTGGGGCGCCCTGGTGGGGGCATTCGGTTTCGCAGGCGTATATCTTACCCTTGGCGTTGACCAGAAGTACCTCCAGTCCACCAACGTTGACCACCTTCTTGCCCCAGAGCGGAACTTCTGAAACCTTTGCAGCGAATACCATAATGACTCTCCGTGTACGTGTTAAGCCAGATGTGGCGCATTGGATTTGGGTTCAACCGATCAATATCTCGAACTGTTCCTGATGAAAGCCCGGTTTGGCTTTAACCGTGATCCGCTTATTGAATCGCTTCTCCAGTTCCTCCAGCCCCCGGCGCTCTTCGTCGTAGAGGAGGTCGGCTACCTGCGGATGGACGGTCAGCATCACCTTGGCGCCATGGACGTCCAGCATTTCCCGGCGGAGTTCGCGGAAAATTTCGTGGCAGACCGTGGTCTTCGACTTCACATAGCCCCGCCCCTCGCAATATGGGCAAGCCTCACACATCATCTGCCCTATGCTTTCCCTCACCCGTTTACGGGTCATTTCCACCAACCCCAACTCCGAAATCTTAAGGATGTTGGTCTTGGACTTGTCGCTCTTCAACGCCTCCTCAAGAGCGGTGAACACCTTTTCCCTGTTGACCTCTTTCTCCATATCGATGAAATCAATGATGATGATCCCGCCGATGTTGCGGAGCCGGAGCTGGTAGGCAATCTCCTTGACCGCTTCCAGATTGGTCTTCAGGATGGTGTCTTCCAGGTTGTGCTTTCCGACAAAGCGGCCGGTGTTGACATCAACGGCTGTAAGCGCCTCTGTCTGCTCTATGATGATGTAGCCGCCGCTCTTTAGCCAGACCTTGCGCCCGAGCGCCCGGCTGATCTCCACCTCCAGACCGAAATGATCGAAGATCGGTTCCTCTTCATCGTATAGCTCGATGGAGTACTTCATCTTGGGCATGAATGTGGAGATGAACTGGACGATCCGGTCGTGCTCCGGCTTGGAGTCGACCACAATCCTGTTGACCGATTCGGTCAGGATATCCCGAACCACCTTCTGGGTCACTTCCAGGTCCGAATGAATCAGGAAAGGGGGGTGGGCGTTTTCCATCCTTTTGACAATCTGGTCCCAGAGTTTGGTAAGGTAGTGCAAGTCAGCTATAAAGTCTTCCTCGCTCTTCCCTTCGGACACCGTCCGCACGATGAACCCCACGCCGGGCGGCTTGATCCTGTCAACTATTTCCTTAAGCCGCTCTCGCTCCGTCTCATCCTCGATCCGGCGGGATATCCCCACGTGGTCAACGGTCGGCATATATACCAGATGGCGTCCCGGCAGAGAGATATGGGACGTGATGCGCGCACCCTTGGTGCCTATCGGTTCCTTGGATATCTGCACAAGCAGTTCCTGCCCCTCCTGGAGCAGTTCCTCGATGGGATGGAGCGGGTGCAGATCGGCAGTTTCCCCCTCCGGCTGCTCGTCCTTATTGCCGTTTCCATCCATGAGGGATTCGTATTCCTCCATAGCGTCGAATACATCGGCTACGTATAGAAAAGCGGCCTTTTCCAGGCCAATGTCCACAAACGCGGCCTGCATGCCTGGTAGTACCCTTACGACCTTCCCTTTGTAAATGTTTCCTACTATCCCCTTGACCCGGCTCCGCTCAATGTAGAGTTCGGCAATGGTGCCGTTCTCGATGAGCGCAATCCGGGTTTCATGGGAGGCAGTGTTGATGACCAGTTCCGTGCCCATGCCAGCCCCTTGTATTGCAGAAATGTAAAATATATATTATCCCAAAATAGGCGCTATAGCGTCAGCAATTACCTAACCGGGCTTCTCCACCATATCCCGCAAGGTCTTCAGGTTGACTAAGTCCATCTCGTCGTTGTCCCCTTTGGGGGTCTCCAGAATTTTAGGGATGCTGGCAAAGCGTGGATCATTCATGAGAAAGCGGAAGCCGCTCAATCCCATGGCTCCGCGACCTATATGCTCATGCCGGTCTACGCGACACCCAAGCCCCTTTTTTGAGTCGTTCATATGAAAGCATTGGAGCCTGTCCATGCCTATGACCCGGTCAAACTCCTCGAAGACCCCAGCGTAGCCCTCCTCGGTGGTAATGTCATAACCTGCGGCGAAGGTGTGGCAGGTGTCGAAGCAGACCTCAAAACGGTCCGGACAGGCCGAACCGTCAATGATCGCCCGGAGTTGCCCGAAGGTATAGCCGAGATTGCTTCCCTGCCCGGCGGTGGTTTCCAGGAGTACCTTGCCCGCATAGCCGGGAACCTGTTCAAAGAGCTGGTTGAATGCCTCGCAGACCCTTTTTATTCCTACATCTTCACTGTCCGCAAGGTGGGAGCCGGGGTGCATGACGATTTTGGATATCCCGAGTCTGCTGCAACGCTTCATCTCCTCCCGGAACGCTGCCAGGCTTTTGTCCCGAACCTCCCCTGGAGCGGCGGCGAGGTTTATCAGGTAAATGTCATGGGAGACGATCTCGTTAAGTCCCGCCTCCGACCAATTCTCCCTGAACAGGGCGGCCTCCGCGTCGGAAACCGGCTTCCCCCGCCACTGGTTGGAGTTCTGGGTGAATATCTGAATCACCCCGCAACCGGCCTTCATACCCCGTTCCGGGGCGTTGAAGATGCCGCCTGCAATGGACATGTGCGCGCCGAGATAGTCTTTCATTTGAACCTTTATTCAGCCTGATTCGGTATTGAGATAGCGTCAGTTTTCTAAATCGATCTCACCGGAAAACACCTCCACCGCAGGTCCGGTCATGTAAATAGAACCGTCATCGGCCCATTCCAGTTCCAGGTCGCCGCCTGAAAGATGGTTCAGTATCCTGTTTTCCGTAAGGCCGTTAAGCACGCCTGCAACACAGACCGCGCTTGCGCCGGTGCCGCATGCCAGGGTCTCGCCTGCCCCCCGTTCCCAGGTGCGCTGTCGCACCTCTGTGCGGGAAAGGAGCTGGACAAACTCCACATTGGTACGGCGGGGGAATATCTCATGGTTTTCGATTAGCGGGCCGTACTTTTCCACCTGGAAGTTCTTCAGGTCGTCCACGAAGATCACACAGTGGGGGTTTCCCATAGAGACGCAGGTGATATCGAAGATGGAGTGGAGAATGTTGAGCGGCCTGTTTACTACCTGCTCATCCGGTTCGCCGAGCATGGGAATCGTCGCGCGTGCGAGGCGCGGCTTCCCCATGTTGACACGCACCTTATCCACCCTGTCGGCGCCGTTGGTAAAAAGCTGTAGAGTGAGTACACCTGCGCCGGTCTCGGCGGTGAGCTCCTTCTTGTTGACAATGCCGTGATCATAGGCGTATTTGGCCACGCAGCGTATGCCGTTCCCGCACATCTCCGACTCCGAACCGTCCGAGTTGAACATACGCATCCGCACATCCGCCATCTCGGACGGCATGATAAGGATCATACCGTCTGAGCCGATGCCGAAGTTGCGATTGGAAACCTTTATAGCCAACTGTCCGGGATTTTCCACCCGCTCCGCAAAGCAGTTCAGATAGACATAATCGTTGCCGGCGCCCTGCATTTTGGTGAATTTCATCCTATCAACCCCTTTGATCAAATGGTGCGTAGCAATTCAATGAATAGCAAAAATGCAGTATTATAACGGCGCCGGGTCTGACCGGCCCGGTTTTATCAAGGGCCGGTACTGCCTCCTGGTTGGCATCATGCTCTTTTCAGGAGTAAGTTGTCGGATTGGAATAATTTTTCAGAAGTTTCGATTGTTCCGGGGCTGTTTCACGCAGCTTTTGCTGCGCCGCGTGGGGACGGAGCGCCATAAAGAAGTCCTTGGGCGCTCAAATCTTCATCGATATCAGGCCAGTGGATGCAGTAACCGGCGCCGGTAATCCGACAATTGGATCGTTGTTGAGCTGATGCATGAAGCAGCCTGGGATACCATGCCAAAGGAGCAGAAATGGATCGCCCGTCATAAAGATCAACAATGATCGTGTCGGTAGTGAAGCGGACGTTGCGGATTCTTTCACCAGCTTTAGGCTCCGAAGTAGTCATGCCACGCCTCCAATAGTTCTTTTTGATGTTTTAAAATAATCGTTTCCAGCTTTCTGAGTTCTCTTGCCTGAAAGCCGAGATTATACCCCAGTCCGACAGGATTGAGCCAGAACTTTGCCGAGAAGTCCTCCCGGTCTACATGTACATGTGGCGGCTCATGCATGTCGTGGCTCACAAAATAAAATCTGTATGGTCCTGACCGTAATACCGCAGGTGACATTGTAGGTTACCTTTTCTCCTACTTATTCGCTTTTCAGCTCTCGGTGAAATAGTCGGAATCCAATCTTTTCAACTCATACGTCGCATCTAAAAGCACAATAAGGGTCACAAATCACAAATATTCAACTCCCTCTTAACTTTCTGAACCGTGTCCAGCAGCGATTTATCCTTTTCCATCTTCTTCGTAAGAAGACGGCTTGCTTCCGTTATTGCCGAGATCCCCACGTTGAACATCTCTCCCAATTCCCGAAGATTTCCCCCACTGTATTTATGACAGAGGTGCATTCCAACCTGTCTCGCCTGTTTTTCGTTTTCTCCGATTAAGGCAGTCACTGCCCTCAGTATATCTTCCGGTGATGGGCGGTCAATGAATTGCCGGAGTGCCGGCACGTCCCTATTCACTGGTTGATCTGTAAGATATGTAGCAGTGACCATCGCGATAAACTCTCCCGATCCTAATACTGCGGGCCCAAATGTGTTTTGCATGGGGCTGTCGTATTCAGTGCCTAACAAGTCTTCAACAAATTCGCGATATTTCTTTCCGGCTACTTCTGCGTTATTTCCGAAATAGCTGTGGATCATTCCCATCTTCAGCCATTCTGGCGCGGCATTTTTTCCAATGTAGCTTCTGTAACTGGACCAACGGTAATCTTCAGGTCGCTCCACCATTCCTGCCCGGACAGGGTTCAGGTGGATGTATCGCGAGAGTTCTGTCGCATACTCGTCGGCTTCGACAAGTATCGACTTGAATCTTCCTTGGAACAGATGTCCGAAACGTTTTCGCTTGATGTTGAAATAGGTAGTATAAGCTCCGTTTATGTGTCGCATAATCTGCGAAAGGTTGCCTGCGGGTGTTTCCAATAACAGGTGGTAGTGGTTGCTCATCAGACAATATACATGGATTACCGCACCGTAACGCTCTGTTGCGGAGGCCAGATATTCAAGAAACTTCTCCCGGTCCCTTTGGTTCTTGAATACGTCCTGCTGCTCATTCCCTCTTGAGGTGACATGATAAAAGGCTCCGGGATATGCAATCCTTAATGGCCGTGCCATGCCTCACTCCTTTTGATTGATAAGTTTCTTCATTATCGCATCAAAAGAATATCACATTTATTTGTTATTTGTAGACCTGACCCTTTCTGCTTTTCTTAAAACCGCGAAGCGACGCCCTACTTTACCACCTCCAACTCGTATCCTCGCCCATCCAGGTAATCTATGACCTGCCTTATATGCTCATAGCCACGGGTTTCCAACTCCAGCATAACCTCGGTCCTGCCGAGCGGTAGAGCCCTGGAGCGACGGTCGTGGGTTATGAGGTAGATGTTGGCCTTTGTCTCGGCAATGTCAGAAGCCAGCCTGGCCAGCGAGCCCGGCACGTCCTCCATTTCAACCTTCAGCTTCAGGAAGCGCCCCGCCGCCAAAAGCCCCCGCTCCACCACCAGGGAAATGGTCTTTACATCTATGTTCCCCCCCGACAAGAGACAGACCGTCTTACCGGCAAGCCCCCGGACCCGATTGTTAAGAATGGCCGCCAGCGCCACCGCTCCCGCACCCTCCACCAGCAGTTTGGTTCGCTCCAGAAGGACCACAATAGCCTGGGCGATCTCTTCCTCCTCCACCAGCGCCACCTCGTCCACCAGTTCCCGAACGACGGGAAAGGTGTTCTTCCCCACCCGCTTTATCGCAATGCCGTCGGCCAGGCTCACCGTCGGAGGAGCCTCGGTGATCCCCCCTTTTTGCAGTGAGTAATGCATGGAAGGGGACGCCGCCGACTCCACCCCGATCACCCGCACATGGGGATGGTTCTCCTTTATTGCCGTGGCGATACCGGCAATCAGCCCGCCGCCGCCGATCGGCACAATGATGTTCGCCAGGTCGGGAAGCTTCTGCAACAGTTCCAGGCCGATGGTCCCCTGGCCCGCCATCACCAGGGGGTCGTCGAACGGATGCACGAACAACGCCCCGCCGACATCTCTTGACTGCAACGCTGCCGCATAAGCCTCGTCAAAGTTGCGACCGGTCAGCACTACCTCGGCACCGTACTCCCTGGTGGCAAAAACCTTCAGCGGCGGGGTGGTTTCCGGCATGAAAACCGTTGCCTTGACCCCCAGGATTTTGGCGGACAAGGCGACTCCCTGGGCATGGTTTCCTGCCGAGGCCGTGATCACCCCATGTGCGAGAGTGGCCTTTGGCTGAGCAGTCATGAAATTGAGAGCGCCGCGTATTTTGAAGGAGCCTGTCCGCTGTAGGTTCTCGCACTTGAAATAGATCGGCGCTCCCAGCTTTTCGCTGAAGTGATGGGTGTAAATCAACTCCGTGCAGCGCACCCGTTTCTTCAGGCGTTTGGCTGCTTCATGGATCAGGCCGTATGTCAGGATCACGGGGTCGGCACCTTGGTGTCAGTGGTGATGGTCATGACCGTTTGCGCCGTTCCCGGGAAGATGATCGTGGGGATGACGGGGATGGCGCGGCCGGTGGCGCAGTTCCTTGAGCACCGGCATCTCGACACACATGGTGCACTCCACCTGGAGGGTGGTGTGGGTAATGTGGTACCGCTCCAGGAGGATATCCTCGATTCGGCGCAGCACCCCCGCCTGCTTCGTCTTGAACTCAGGCTGCATGTCGATGTGGGCCGAGAGGGCGAGGATATGGGAGCATATGGTCCAGAGGTTCAAGTGGTGGACGTCGTTCACCCCCTCCACCCCGCGGATCACCGCGACGACCTCGGCGGTGTTCATGCCGCGCGGCGCCCCCTCCATCAGGATATGGGCCGATTCCCTGATTACCCGCCATGACCCCCAGAAGATCACGAAGCCGATTCCGACTGAAATTACCGCATCGAGCACGTACCATCCGGTGTAGTACATCACTACGCCGCCGACGATAACTCCCACCGAAGCCGCGGCGTCTCCCATTACATGGAGGAAGGCGCTTTTCACGTTCAGGTCGTCGTGGGAGTGGCTATGGAGGGCGGAGGCCGCCACCAGGTTCATCACCAGGCCGATTGTGGCGATGAGGAGCATCGGGAGGCTATTTACAGCCTCGGGATGGAACAAGCGTCCCCATGCCTCGTAGAAAATCCCTATGGCAATCAGAAACACCGACACACCATTTATAAAGGATGCAAACACCTCTGTCCGGTGCCACCCGAAGGTACGGGTGTCGGAGGCGGGAAAGGATGCAAGCTTTATGGCCGCCAGGGAAAGGACGAGGGCAAAAAGATCAAGAAAAACATGGGCGGCATCGGAGAGCAGCGCGAGCGAATTGGTCCATATACCTCCCGCCACCTCAACCAGCAGGGTAAATGCGGTCAGGGCGATGGCATACTTGAACCGGCCGGCTATGCTCTTGTCTAGATGGTGTTCGGCATGCATCCTTTTACCTCTTGCTCTATAAGAAATCCCCCTTTTGTAAAGGGGGATGAAAAGCCTAGAATCCTGTAACACTTCTAAGTTCGCAAACTCCCCCTACCTTGACGGGAGGGGGTTGGGGGGTGGATGAAGCTGCAACTGGCTGAGATAATGGCAACTTCCCCCCCACCCTAACCCTCCCCCGCCAGGGGGGAGGGGATTAATTTGAGCGTTGATTTAAGAGTTACGAGGCACTAAAATCCAACAGCCAACTTAAACGAATAGATCGGCCTTAGTGCGTATTCGACCTCGCCGACGATCCTGACCAGAGGCAACGGCTTGATCTCCAGCCCGGCAAACACGCGGCCCTGGGATATCTTTTCCGGCTTGAGGGGTGCAAATCCAGGCGTTGTTGAAGCGAGTTTCTGAAGGTTGCCGCTCGGCTTGCTGTTGATCCAGAGGTAGCCGGCCCCGGCGTATGGGGTCAGGAAGAGTATCCTCTTGCCGACGGAGGCGTCCAGGCCAAAGGTCTGCAAATCGAGGTCGTTCACGCCGGCGAGCCTGGTGTAGGTGCCCCGGACTCCGAGAGCAGGCATGACGAGGCCGCCCTCGAGTATCGACTTGGAGACCTCGAATCCGTAAAGCTGTATGTTGGTGTTGGAAATATTTGAATACATTGCGCCCACGTCGATACCGAACGGAAGACCTTTACGCGCCCGTAGTTTGGGGAGAAAAATGTATGATGGAGCGCTCCCGCCGAAGGCGTTTTTCCAGTAGTCACTCTCCTTTTTGATGTCGATGACGCTTAACTCCGCTCCGGCGTCGAAGCCGGTCAAACCAAGCGAATGTGGCGGCGCGTTGTTCTTGAAGGCAAGGGCGACGCCCGCCTCCTTGCTCAGGCTGCTGAATGCGCCTTGTGAAATCGCCTGGTTAAACCTTATGTCACTGGCCAGGGCCTGTCCTGAAATTGATACTGCCATAACGATAACGATAGTCGCAATGATGCTCTTTCTCATATACACCTCCTGAGTTTCATGCATATCGGCGCATGATGAATTTGCATGGAGTTTAGCAGAGGAACGCTTCATGGTCAATCATTTAGCGGTGTTTGCGGCCTTGCAATTTCCATGTCCTGCTGGTATCTTTGCCTGACATAAAATCGGAGGCTTACACTCATGGAAACATCGCACCACCGGCTGCTGATACTGGGTTCCGGCCCGGCGGGTTATACGGCGGCACTCTACGCGGCCCGCGCCAATCTCAACCCTGCTCTCGTAACCGGGCTACAGCCGGGAGGTCAGCTCATGACCACCACCGATGTGGACAACTGGCCCGGCGACCCGTCCGGCGTGCTCGGTCCCGACCTGATGGAGCGTATGCGGAGCCACGCCGAGCGCTTCAATACCCTGTTCATAACCGATTATATCTCAAAGGCCGATCTTGGCCGTAGGCCTTTTCTCCTTACCGGCGACGCCGGGGTTTACACCTGCGACGCCCTCATAATCGCCACCGGCGCATCTGCCAGATACCTGGGGCTCCCCTCCGAGAAAGCCTTCATGGGGAAGGGGGTATCGGCCTGCGCCACCTGCGACGGCTTCTTCTACCGAGGCAAGCCGGTCGCTGTCATCGGCGGCGGAAGCACAGCCGTGGAAGAGGCCCTCTATCTTGCCAACATCGCCAGTCATGTGACCGTCGTTCACCGACGTGACCAGTTTCGGGCTGAGAAGATACTGGCCGACAAGCTGATCGAAAAAACCAGGGGGGGTAACGTCACCATCGAATGGCGCCATACCCTCAATGAGGTATTGGGCGACGTTTCCGGCGTCACCGGCATCCGCATCCGCCACATAGACGGCTCCACCAAGGAAATTCCGGTGCATGGCTGCTTCATCGCCATCGGCCACCAGCCAAACACCGAAATCTTCACCGGTCAACTCGACATGGAAAACGGATATATCCGCACCCAGTGCGGAGGCGAA
>JBAQKZ010000258.1:0-5396 GCA_049301475.1 Geobacteraceae bacterium
GCCCTACCCACCGGGCAATTGTGGCACAGCCGACCGGGGCCTTCTGCGGCGCACTGAAGATTACCGAACAGGGCGAGGTCATTAACTGGAAATACTCGGATGCATCCCTGGCATTGAGTAATCTGGAACTGATGACGGCAGCATCTCTGGAGGCCCTTACGCGCCCAGGTCTGGTGGATCCGGCTCCCCATTCCGGATGGGAGCAAGCTCTGGAGGAAATGTCATCGGATGCCTACGCCTTCTATCTACGGTGCATTAGAGAAAATCCCGACATCATCCCCTACTTCGAGCAGGCCACTCCAGTCCTGGAGTTCGAACTGGCCAAGATTGGTTCACGCCCCGCCAGACGTGGCGTAACCCGCGACCTGTCCGACCTGCGGGCCATACCCTGGGGTTTCGGCTGGATGCAGAGCCGCCACGTGATCCCCGGCTGGTTCGGAGTGGGCTATGCCCTGGAACGCTTTGCTGAAAAGGGTTCGGATGAAAGTGGAATGCTCAATGACATGATGCGGACCTTCCCATTCTTCTACGACCTGATCCGGAACGTGGAACTGGCCCTGACCAGGGTTGACCTTCCTCTGGCCCGCCTCTATTCAAACCTCGTACCGGATAGGGAGTTACAGGAACGGGTATTCAGCATGGTGGTAGAGGAGTACCAGCGCACCCGCCGGATGGTGCTGGCTGTCACCGGGCAGTCGCGCCTGCTGGAGAAAAACCAGCCACTGGCACATTCCATCCGTTTGCGGAATCCCTATGTAGATCCGTTAAGTCTGATCCAGATCGAACTGCTTCGCAGAAAACGGGCCGGGGATGAAAGCGAGGAGTTGAACTATGTACTGGCCGCCACCATCAGCGGTATTTCGGCTGGGTTGAGGAATACGGGTTAGATGCTGGAGGGTTCACAACAAGACAATAGTTTACTGCATTAAAAAACGCCTGTTCGTCAAGGAAGCGTGGCGGCAGAGCGCAAGGCATTACTGAAATGGCTGGCTGAACTGCCCGGCCCAATGGAAGCCACGATCTTTACCGTTGAGTCCTTGAGCCATATGACGGGAAACTGTCACGTGCGGTTCTGAGGGGAGAAGGGAGCCGAAAGCCTCCTGACCTGCCCGGTCACAACATAAACAGTGAAAGGAGCACCATTATGAATATCCTCGCCATAATAGCCAGCCCTCGCGGCATGCAGGGGAACACGGGAAGACTGCTGGAAGAGGTGCTAGCGGGAGTGACTGCCGCTGGAGCAGAAACAGAGATCATCTCTCTGAAAGACCTCAACGTTCAGCCGTACGTCGCCTGCGACCTCTGCCACATTACAGGCATCGGAAATCACATGGAATTTTTTTTCAAGGGGTAATTCCTAATCTTGTTTATGTCTCTGTGGTAAAGTTTGAAGGATTTGTTATGGTTATATCCGACCTCGGCATGATTGAATTCACGAAGGCTTATGCCCTTCAGGAGCGGCTGTCGGCGGAGGTAGCCGCGGGAGCGGCGGATGAGACACTCCTGCTTCTGGAGCATCCGCCGGTCTACACCACCGGCAGCGGCGGCCGGACGGAGAACATACTTGATCCGGACATCCGGGTAATCCGGACAAACCGCGGCGGTGACGTGACATGGCATGGGCCGGGTCAACTGGTGGGGTATCCGGTCATCGATCTGGCCAGGCGTGGCAGAGACCTGCACCGCTACCTCCGATTCCTGGAAGAACTTTTGATCGCGCTGGCTGTCGGCTTTGGGGTGTCCGCCTCACGGGTGGCGGGATTGACGGGGGTCTGGACGGAACAGGGAAAGCTTGCCTCCATAGGTGTCGGAGTCAGGCGCTGGGTGACCATGCACGGCTTCTCCTTCAACGTGATGCCGGACCTCTCCCCATTTAACAGTATTAACCCCTGCGGCATCCGAGCGTGTTCCGTTGCATCCCTGGCCGGGATATGCGGAGCGCCGCCGTCAATTGCGGAGGTCAAGGAGCGGCTGGCGGAGCGGTTTGAGCCGCTGCTGGCGGACCGGCTTCCCGTTGTGGAAAAGAGAACCCTGAAAATGAATATATCTGGCTGTAATAGAATGCAATATTAATAAGGAGGACAACGTGTCAAAAGAGAAATGCAGGTTGCCTGTGGAAAAGCTTCGTTGGGTGTGTGATCCATCCGGTTTCGACTTTCGCACAACGGCCGACCTTCCAGACCTTGTGGGGAGCATAGGCCAGGAAAGGGCGCTGAAATCGATCGACTTCGGGCTCGGAATGACCGAGGACGGCTTCAATCTCTACCTTTCCGGAGAGACGGGCACCGGGCGCTCCTCAACCATAAAAAACCTCCTGAAGATGCGCGCCAAATCCGAACCGATGCCCAATGACTGGTGTTACGTCTATAATTTCAAGGCGCCCGACAATCCGATTGCCCTTTCCCTTCCCGCTGGTGAGGGGAGCGAACTGGCCAAGGAGATGGACGATCTCCTCGAAGGGGTGCGGACAAATATTCCAAAGGCGCTCGACAGCAAGGAATACGAGACGAACAGGTCAGCAATCGTCGAGGAGTATCAGGCGGATAACGCCGATCTGTTCGGCTCTCTGGAGCGTGAGGCGACGGAGAAGGGCTACGCGCTCCAGAGAACCGTTTCCGGTCTGGTCATTGTGCCGCAAAAGGAAGGGCGCAACTTCACCCAGGAGGAATTCGAGGCGCTGAGCGCGGAAGAAAGGGAAAAGATCGATGAAGGGGGCAAGTCTCTCACCGAAAGGCTCAACGACGTCTTGCGCCAGGGGCGGGAGAACGAGAAAACGACCAAGGAGGCCCTGGCCCAACTGGACAGGAATCTGGGGCTCTCCGCCGTCGGCCACCACCTGGAGCCTCTGAAGGAGAAGTACGCATCATTCGAGAAGGTGATCGCCTATCTGGAGACAGTGCAGGAGGACATCCTCCTGAATCTGGAGGATTTCAAGGAGTTGCCGCCCCCGCCGCCCTCTCCCATTCCGGGGCTCAAATTCCCCCGTCAGGAGCCTTCTTTCGAGCGCTACAAGGTGAACGTCCTGGTGGACAATAAAGACAGCGAGGGAGCGCCGGTGGTTTTCGAGTCGAACCCCACCTATAACAACCTGTTCGGTCGCATTGAGCACGTCATGCAGATGGGAGGTATGGCCACTACAAACTTCACCCTGATCAAGCCTGGAGCGTTGCACCGCGCTAATGGCGGCTATCTGATCTTCGACGCCCGGGAAGTCCTTACAAACCCCTTCTCGTGGGACTCCCTGAAGCGCTGCATAAGGAACGGCGAGATCAAGATCGAGGATGTCCTTGAGCAGTACCGCTTCATGACCGTTGCATCGCTCAAGCCGGAACCGGTTCCGCTTCAGGCAAAGATCATCATGATCGGCTCCCCCTGGATATACTACCTCTTATTTCACCTGGAGCCGGACTACCGGAAGTTCTTCAAGGTTAAGGCCGACTTCGACAGCCGCATCGTCCGCACCCCGGAGATCATCAGGGACTACGCCCTGTTCGTGGCCACACACTGCAAGAACGAAAATCTACTCCCCTTCGATAACACCGGGGTAGCCGGACTCCTCGAGTTTTCGGCGCGACTGGTGGAGGACCAGGAGCGCTTCTCCTCCCAGTTCATGGAGATATCGGACCTGATCCGCGAGGCGGACTACTGGGCGCGCAAGGAAAAGAGCCCGCTGGTCACCCACAGTTTTGTCCAAAAAGCGATCGAAGAGAAAATCTACCGGAGTAACCGTATAGAGGAGAGGATGCAGGAACTCTTTGATGACGGCACTATCATGGTCGACACGGACGGTGCGGAGGTGGGGCAGATCAACGGCCTGTCGGTCATCTCTCTCGGCGACTACACATTCGGCCGACCGTCACGGGTTACCGCAAGGGTTTACATGGGGCGGGGCGGGATGGTCAATATCGAGCGGGAAGTGAAGCTCTCCGGCCCGATTCACGACAAGGGGGTGCTGATTCTGACCGGCTATCTCGGAGGGAAGTATGCCCATAATAAGCCGCTATCCTTTGCGGCCTCCATCTGCTTCGAGCAGTCTTACGATGGAGTGGAGGGGGACAGCGCCTCGTCCACCGAGCTGTACGCACTTCTCTCAACCCTTGCAGGGATTCCCATCGCTCAAGGAATCGCAGTGACCGGCAGCGTCAACCAACTGGGCAAGGTACAGCCTATAGGGGGTGTGAACTACAAGATCGAGGGGTATTATGCCGTCTGCAAGGCCAAAGGGCTGACAGGAGAGCAGGGGGTAATGATCCCCAAGACCAACGAGCGCCACCTGATGCTTAAGGATGAGGTCGTGGAGGCGGTGCGGGAGGGCCGGTTCCACATCTGGAGCGTGGAAACCATCGACCAGGGAATCGAGATCCTGACCGGCGTTCCGGCTGGAGAGCGGCAACCGGACGGCAGTTATCCGGAAGGGAGCATAAATTTTCTGGTGAACGGGCGGCTGGAAGAACTGGTGGAGAATATGCGGAAGTTCTCCGCTCCGGCTGATAAGGAAGAGAAGTAATAAGGAAAGTCTTTCATTGCAATGAGTGTCTGAGGCCCATGAACTTTAACCAGCGCCCCCTAGCCTGTAGCGGAACCACAGCCATACGATCCCTGCCGCAACAAGTCGGCCTGGGGGATGATCCGTAAGACAGTCCAGCCATCGGTCGTAGAAATTGAGGAGCGGGGTTCTCCCCGCGCTGACAGGAATACCACGCCGGAAGCCGCGCCACGCATCCAGGGCAAAGGCAAGCTGCCAGGCGTTGGCCCGCACGTAGCCGCCTGTCCGGTACCAGATGGATAGGCGTTCTCCAAGCGGAAGCTCCCTTATGAGAGCGGCAATGCCGCGAAGAATACTGGTGAGTTGGAGCTGACGGCTATGGTCATGGCGGGGATAGAGAAGGGGGATCGCCTGGAAGAACGGTTGCCAGTCAAGGGCGGCGAAGTTCATGATTATTGCGTTAAGAGTCTGGCGTGTCCGCAGACCTTCCACCTCGAAGCGGCGGGCCGAGGTGTAGATATCAGCCGGGAGAAGCAGCCATTCCCCATTTTCCCGCGCGATTTCGGCAAAGCGGGTCTCCGCCAGCATGGGGAGCGCTTCAGGAAAGGGTCCGACGCTGGCAAAAAAGCTTTTCCTCAGAAGAAAACCTTGGTCTCCGTGGATGCACTCTGCGCGGTTGAGCCTCGCCTTACACTCGTAAAAGTAGTAACCAAAGGAAGGCGCCGGGTCGGTCCGGTCGAAACGGAGCCGGAAACGGCCCGCCAGACGCTCATGACCTCTGGAGGCAATGGTTGCGGCCAGGCAGTCAAGCCCCTTGCGCAGCGACATTGGATCATCGAAGCGGGAGTCGGCATGCAGAAAGAGGAAGGTAGGCGCACGGCTGGCCGCAGCCCCGGCGTTGAGTTGCGCG
>JBAQKZ010000259.1:0-5524 GCA_049301475.1 Geobacteraceae bacterium
ATACCAATTTCAAATCAAAGATGCAGTCAAGGCGGCGAGGATTGAGGCGACGAAGGCATACAACCAGTATGTTGAGGAGCCGAAGACGAGCCAACGAAGAGGGCGCTTTGATTTGGAATTGGTATTACTTGTTTCGATAGCGCTCCTGGCTTTCACGACGTCTGTCCATGCCGAGACCTACAAATGGATCGATGACAAGGGGACTATCAATTTTACAGAGGACCTGGGCAATGTCCCCCCCAAGTACCGGAAAACAGTCAGGATTGTGGGGGTGGAGGAGGAGTCGGGCTCGGCCGAAACTGCCGGGAATGCCGACAAGGGTGGGCCTGAGAAGGATAGTGCCGCTGCGGAACCGAAGGGTAAAGTAAAGGAAGTTGCTCCATCAGGCAAGCAGGAAAACAAGAAGACCCTTTATGGTGATAAGGACGCCGAGACCTGGAGAAGAGAGTACGGCATAGTCAAATCTGACCTGAGGGGGGTCGAGGAACAACTGGTGGCGAACCGCAAAATGTTGCAGGATACCACCAAGATGTCGCGTGGGGAGTATCTCGGTATCACCAATACCAACAAGGCGTTGGAAAGCAGAATACTGGACCTGCGGGAAAAACTCAATGCGTTGAAGCAGTCCGCAACATCTGCGGGTGTGCCGACCGACCTGCTGGAATAGACAGTCGTTTGGCGCGCCATGATATCCGCTACGATGAAACCGCAAAAAAAGCCCGAAGCCTTTAGCCTCGGGCTTTTCCAATATCTACAGACCGAACATTTTGCCGACCGCCCCCGGAACCATAAGATCTATGGTCATCAGCAGGGTCAACGCGATCATGATGATGACGGTGATCCAGGCGATCAGGTTGAAGAGCGGGCCGTTAACGTACTTCCCCATAAGACTCCGATCGTTGATCAGCATCAGCATGAATATCAGGACGAACGGCAGCACGGCCCCGTTGACCACCTGGGAGAGGAACATGATTCTGATAAGCGGGGCATTGGGGGTGAGGATGACTGCCGCGCTTACGATGATGATAATGGTGAAGAGCCAGAAGAACTGCGGCGCCTTGCGGAAATCCTTGTCGATCCCGGATTCCCATCCCATCCCTTCGCAGATGTAGTAGGAGGTGGAGAGCGGCAGGATGCAGGCGGCGAACAGAGAGGCGTTGAAGAGCCCGAAAGCGAACAGGACAGACGCGTGCTTGCCGACCAGAGGCTTCAGGGCCAGGGCGGCATCGGCGGCGGTCTCGATCTTGAGCCCCTGGGAGTGAATGGTTGATGCGCAGGCCACAACGATGAAGAATGCAACTACAATCGCCATTATGCAGCCAACTATGACATCCAGGCGTGAGAAGCTGTACTGATCTATGGTGATTCCTTTCTCGACCACTGCGGACTGCTGGTAGAACTGCATCCATGGCGCGATAGTGGTGCCGACCACGCCGATCATGGTAATGAGGTAGGTGCTGTCGAGCTTGAACGTCGGCACCACGGTAGCGGTCAGGATAACGTCCCATTTGGGGCCAGCCATGAATGCGGCGATGGGATAGGCTACATATACCATGCAGGCCACCAGAAAAACCTTCTCTACCACTTTGTAGGAGCCTTTTACCACAAGCAGCCATACCAGCAGGGCGCCGACAGGGACCGAAAGGTACTTGCTGATGCCGAAGATTTCCATACTTGCGGCAATGCCGGCAAACTCGGAGACGGCGTTTCCCATATTGGTCAGAAGAAGGGCGATCATGACATAGAATGTGACCTTGACCCCGAAGGATTCGCGGATCAGGTCCGACAGCCCTTTGCCGGTGACCGCGCCCATTCTGGCGCACATTTCCTGGATCACAACAAGGGCGATGGTTGTCGGGAGCATAACCCATAGCAGGGAATATCCGAAATGGGCTCCGGCAAGGGAATATGTGGTGATGCCGCCTGCGTCGTTGTCCACGTTTGCCGTGATGATCCCAGGGCCCAGAATGGCAAGGAAGAGCATGATATTCTTCGGGTTGACCTTGCGGATCGGCTTGAACAGTTTGAGCAGACTGATTCCGGTAAACATGGAAGCTTCCAACCTTTATATTGATATGAGCGTAATTTATCTTCAGTGGTGATGACGCTTGCGCCTCAGGGCGTAGGGGAGGAACATCTCCAGGATGTCATCCACGGTTACAATGCCGGCCATTCTGCCCTCTTCTTCAAGCACCGGCACTGCAATCAGGTTGTACTTGGCGATGATCTCCAGAATTGTCTCAGGGGTTGATTCTACCAGCACACTTTTCAGGTTGGTAGCCATTATCTCGGCGATCGGCGTGTCAGACTGATTAATTAGAAGGTCCTTCAGGCTCACAACTCCCAGCAACCGCTCCTCCGGATCAACGACATAAGCGTAATAGACGGTTTCGATCTCCGGCGCAAGCAGCCTGATCCGGCTGATGGCGTCCCCCACTGTCAAATCTTCGGCGATGGACAGATAAGCGCTGTTCATGAGGCCACCGGCTGTGTCATCTTTGTGCTCCATCAGTTCCTGGATATCCTCGGCCTCTTCCACATCCATGAGGCCTAAAAGTTCCAGGGCCTTTTCTTCCGGCAGGTCGCCAAGAACGTCCGCTGCTTCATCCGGCTCCATTTCCTCCAGAATATCCGAGGCCTGTTCACTGTTCAACTGGCTCATGATACGGCTTCTCAACTCCGGTTCCAGTTCGTGAATGGCTTCCCCTGCCGTTTCCGTGTCCAGGGAAATAAGGACGGTCTGAATGTGGCGGTGGGATATTCGCGACATGATGTTAGCAATGTCTGCCGGGTGCATCTCCGCCATCTGCTCCCTGACCATGGTCAGGGCGAGGCGGGAGACGTTCATCTCCAGGGGCTGGACATATTCCCAACTGATTTCCTGTCGCGGTATTTCCAGCTTCAGACCCTTGGCGATTCGTTCGCCGAACCGTTCATAGCCCAGACGACGGAGCAGGCCCCGGAAGCCGATGTCCACGGCGAAAATGCAGAGAAGGTCCTTGTGGCTTCCCAGCTTCAGGTCATTGACCCTGACCACTTTGGCGCCATCCACGTCCACGATCTGCTTGTCGAGAATGTCGCGTTTGACGTGAATCTCACCCTCCCTGGGGGCATATTTCTCAAGGGCGTTCACCGGCACTGCCACGGATATGACGAATTTGTTGAACAAGGAAATATTCTTCCAGGGGATGGAGAACGTGTCATATTTTCCCCTGACCAGCAAGTGGGAGACCTCCGGGAAACCCTCGCCTGGGACCATTATCAAATCCCGTAGCCGTCCGATTTCCTGCCCTTGTTCATTGATGACGGTTTTATCCAGGACAGAACTCAGGTAGAGTTCATTCATGAGGCTGTTCATGGTCTGCTCCAAAATAAAGCCCTTTCTTCCGAAAGGGCCTTATGGGTAAATCGGCAAAGCTTCTCCCTGATTGAGTTTAGGCGGTTTGTGCAAACGCCTCTTATACCAATTCCAAATCAAGGCGCTATCTTCGTTGGCTCGTCTTCGGCTCCTCAACGTACGTGGTTGTACGCCTTCGTCGCCTAAATCCTCGCCGCCTTGATTTCATCCTTGATTTGAAATTGGTATTACTAAACAAGGAATTGCCCACGAAATCTATTACCGGAAACCATTTTTGTCAACTCTTTGTTTCTAAATAATGTGCAATTACTAAATAATATCAAATTGTTGCATTATTTTTCACCTCCTGCGAAGGCATCAAGTTTGACGGTTTGTGTTATTCCTTGAGATCCTTTTTAGCCAACCGCTCGGGACGCACCCATTCTCCCATCTGAATATAGTCCGACGTTATGGATTTTATCTCCGACTTTTTGGCCAGAAACCTCTCTTTCATGGACCTGAGCCACTCTAAATGCTGTTTGGCTCTCTCGTAGCTCAGGAATAGTTGATGGTTACCGGGAGTCATCGCGATAGTTAACCGGCCTTCGCGCCATTCGTATGCGCCGGAACTGCTGCAAAGCATGCAGCGCACTTTTTCACTCGGCAGAAAACGGAAGGTATCACCGCCACAGGCGGGACAGGACGGTATGGCCGCGTTAGCGTCAGCGTCACAAGCAGGCGTTGTGCCGCCTATAAGCAGGTTGCCCAACTTTTTCGCTATTCCTTTTCCGTCATGTTCGATAAATATTTCGCCGGGGAGCGCTCCGTACAAAACCTCACTTCCCCTCATATCTCCAAACGTCAGTTTTATGAAACTGTCCACTGAAAGCTTCGTGTATCCCTCCATCCCTTCTATACCGGCAATGGCGACACCGACAGCGGGTTTCCCCCACAAAGCATCCAATGCCCCGTAGAAACTCAAGGCGCGGTCCAAAAACAGCTTCAGGCTTGCATTTGCTCCCAATACATAGGCCGGAGTAGCAACCACATAGGCATCTGCTTCTGCCAAGGCATCCAGGGCAAGATTGAAATCATCGGGCAGCGGGCATCTCATTTCCCCGAAAAGGCACTTGTAGCACCCTTGACATGGCCGGATGTCCAATTCCGGAAGCCGGACGAGATGTAATCGCCACCCTTCCGGCATCTGGCGGAAGAGTTCCTTTATAAAAATTTCCGAGTTGCCTAGGTTCCTGGGTGATCCAATAATGCCGAGGAGTGTTTTTGATGTCATAGATATGCTCCTTTTCCATGCCGCATCGCAGATCCGGACCGGAGGCGCATGGTGTTTCGTTGGGTGGTTCTTAGAGTGTGGTACGGTGGGAAAACAGATTATTGAAAGAGATACAGTTGATGCCCTCGCAAATTGTCATTCCCGCAGTGTTTCTGAGCGGGAATCTGGTTTATAACCTATTGAAATCATATATCCCCGATAGAAGCATTCGGGGATGACAGATAGAATTTGCGAGTGCATCACAGTTGTAAGTTGTTGTTAAATATGCCACTAAAACCCCGCAGGTTTCCTTTAACGACGAGCTAATCGGCGCGCAGTTTTTTGCGCGTCCGGTTGAGTGTTTTATTCGTTAGCCCTCAAAGCATCGGGCTGTGAAATTATTTTTTTTAATACCTTATTGCAAAAGTTATTTAAACTTTCATCCGCTTGCATTGCCCTAATAGCAAGTGCTTTGTGCAAGTCACTATCAATTCGTAATTGAAATTTACCTGAATATTTTTTTGTAGAAATATTTAAAGGTAGTGGTCTATTGTCTTCTTTATAGATTGCAATCCACTCTTCAAGAATTTGGCATAATTCGTGATAAACTTTTTCTTCGTTATCCCCATGACAACACTTTCCAATCCAACCAGGAATTGACCCGACATAGCACTGATCTTCTTCCGACCATTCAACAATTTTTAAAAAACGGTGTTTATTTTTCATTTATGGGACTCCTTAATTTTCACTCCAATTTCTTTTTCTTGATAATGCTTTGCGTCATCTCCAAGTATAGTGGACCCCGGATTCCGGACAATAGTTTAAGATGGTAGCCTGCGATAAAAAGGAGCAGGCAATGAGCGAAAAGAATCGTAAAAGTTTCACCAGCCAGTACAAGGCAAAAGTCGCGCTCGAAG
>JBAQKZ010000260.1:0-4190 GCA_049301475.1 Geobacteraceae bacterium
AACAGAAGAACGCCTCCCGTACAAATAGGATGGGGCATATACTACTCGTATTGAAGGTGTTTGACCAGTAAATAATGAAACTCAATGTTATTGCTCAAAAAAGATGATAGAACATATTCACCGTGTGCCGCTCATACTCGCTGGTTGACATGAACTGTGTTTAAATAATAGAATCAAGTGTGATGAACGGGTAACTATTCAGCACATTCATCGTATAAACAGTTTGTCTCTTGTTTCTAGCCTCCCCTCCCTTGACGGGAGGGGATTGAGGGGTGGGTGAAGTTGGCAATTGAGTCAAATGTGCCAGCTTCCCCCACCCCCTGACCCCCTCCCGCGAGGGGAGGGGGGACTTGTTGAGTAATGGGAACTTGTGCTGAATAGTTACATGAACGGTAACCACAAGAAAACGGAACGGCCATGGACATCATAACATTTCGATTCACACTGTTTCTTCTGGCGGCGGCTTTCCTGCCGCCGGTATGCGTTGCGCCCGCTTTGGCGGAGCAGGTCACTGCCTCCTACCTTTACAATCTCTCCGACTTCGACGGCGCCATCCCCTACAACGGCGCGAGGACCTTTGTGGATGAGCCCCACGGCGAAACCTACGTGGTCTCCAGCGGCGGGGTGGATATATACAATCCCAGCGGCATGCAGGTCTTTCACTTTGATTATGACCGGGAACTCGGCGGCGTTTACGACGCTTCTGTTGACGAGAACGGCCATATCCTGCTGCTGACGAACAGGGAAGGGGTATACCGGATTGTCCGCTGCAATTACCGAGGGGAACCATTCGCCGCCGTCGATCTAAAGCATCTCCCCCCTGGATTCGAGGGTTTCAGACCGGGCCGGATGGTCTGCCGCAACGGCAAAATCTATCTTGTCAGCCAGGGCGACATGGATGCGGTAGTGCTGGACCGCGACGCCTCTTTTATGAGAGGCTATGACTTCGCCACACTGCTCGGACTTTCCGAAGGACAAAAGGCGGGTTCGGATATCGGGGGGTTCACGGTGGACCGTGACGGGAACATGCTCTTTGTCATAGGCGCGTTTGGCAGGGCATACCGTGGTCTCCCCGACGGCACGCTAACCGAGTTCGGCAGAAGGGGGAGCGGGGCCGGCAAATTCGGCGTTCCGGGGGGGATCGCCGCGGACAGGGTGGGGAATCTGCTGATTACCGACAAGCTGCGCGGGGTGGTGATTATCTTCGACAAGGAGTTCAGATTCATCAATGAATTCGGTTATCGCGGCACCCGGCCGGGCAACCTGATCGTGCCCGGCGAGATTACCGTCGATACCGTGACAAACAGGGTCTACGTAAGCCAGTTGAGACGGCGGGGGGTTAATATTTACCAGTTGGAATACGGGGAGGAACCGGCACGATAATACCAATTCCAAATCAAGCCGCTATCTTTGTTTCCCCTACTCTAAAAATCAGCAATGTCCGTATATGATATTTGCATCGGTCTAAAATTCCCTCCCCTTCAAGGGGAGGGTTAGGGTGGGGATGGGGTTAAAAGACTGCAAACCTCAAAATCTACCCCATCCCCCTCCTGTCCTCCCCCTTGAAGGGGGAGGGACGTGCCATGCAATCATCAATGGAGCCTTGTTGGAGGTGACCGATGAAAAAACAAAGTAAAATCCTTGATGCGGTGCATGGAACCGCGTCTGATCTACATCACCTTGGTTTTATCAACAAGCGCTCGATGGAGCGTTATGACGCCTTGTGCGTTCCACCGGTTCCCGACTATTCGCCAGATCAGATAAAATTGTTACGGGAGCGGTATCGAATCAGTCAGGCGGTCTTGGCCTCTATACTGAACACAAGCCTGTCAACGATTCAAAAATGGGAGATAGGGGAAAAGCACCCCGGAGGCCCTTCACAAAAGCTACTGAATATCCTTGACCGCAAGGGTCTTGAGGCAATGGTTTGAATACCTCTGCGGAGGCGACTTTCGCTTGAGACCGGAGCAATAAGGGGCTTGGAATAAACTGATATACCAGGTTTTGCGCTCGGATTCGGGTCAGATTTGTCGTTTCTGATCGAGCAAACCCGCAGGCGTAGCAGTCGTCGAGGATTTTGTGATTGAAGGGGCGGCAAAGATGGCGCACCAATGAGAAGGGCCGGCTTTATGCCGGCCCTTTTTTTTATTAATTCACTTTCAGGTTATATAGTCAGGTTCATCGTGTCCATCTACCCATACTGCCAGCAGATAACTTACATCATCTTTGTCAACAAAGTACCGAAGGTGGAGTCGTCGATAAGCCAAGTCGATTATGGCAAGATGGAATTCGTATTCAACGCCTCCAAAGTGTTTCCGTTTAATTGGCCATGAGCGTGGATGCCTGTCAATAACATCAAGCATTATGTCCATGGCTGAGGGTAATGCCATAAATGCAAGGGGGCTTGAACGCCTCAGGTAAGAACGCATCTCGGAATACGCGGCAATGAAAGAAGGTGTACGCCTGATTTTAGGGTAATTTCTGGTCATCAGGCAGACTTTCTCCCCACATGGGGCACGTTCAAGACTACTTCGTCACCGAGCCGTCTGTCTTCTTCAATCATTTCGAGCAAGTCATCAATCGGCTCCGCGAGCCCTTCGCCCATTTCTCTCCATGATCGCATGGTCATAATGTCAGCTTTGCGCTCCAGGATGTCTTCATCGATCAATCTCTGAGCGCCGGCCTTAAAAAGCTCTTGCGGTGTTATACCGTTCACACGGCAATACTCATTGACGTTTTTCGCCGCAGCATCCTCGAGTGTAACATTCACCTGGTTGCGTTTTTTCATGATTACCACCTCCGATAGACATGATAGGAATAGTAGTACAAAAAATAGCCGAGCGCAATATAAAACCCCGTCCCCACCTTCCTGCCTGGGGAGGTCGTGAGAAGGATATGGGGTTGCAAAAAAACATGGCGCCGGCCTTTGCCGGTGAAACGTAGAGGAAAAGATTCATGCAGTCGCCATTTGGCCAATAGGCGGTGGAATAACCGGAAGCATCTGGCCAATACACTGAGAAACAGTGGCAAGAATCTCGGCAATGCACGTAGTTCAAAGTGTAATATGTTGAAATAATTGAGACTTAAAGTTTTTACAGCATTTTGGCACAAAGGATGCTGGTGTATACGTAAAGCGGCCAGGCGGCAGAAAGGCAGCAAGGCTTGAAGATAAAAACCTTTTATCTCAACTCAAGAGGCAGGATACAGGAGGTGATCGAAGGAAAAGACGGATGATGAAAGTTTGTCGTTACAGATGCAGCAGAACAAACAGGTTGCACCACCTAAAGGATGCAGCAAAATAAACGGGCAGTAAAAAAAAGAAAAGGAGAGAGAAATGAAAGCAACTAAGATCCTAGCAGCAGCAGCAATCATCAGCCTCGCTACCGCCGGTAGCGCGCTGGCATTCCACTCCGGCGGCGTCGCCGAGTGCGAAGGTTGTCACTCCATTCACAACTCGTATGAAAACGCCGCCAACGTGACCGGCTTGGCCCAGTTCACGGGCGGCCCCTACCTGTTGAAGGCCCAGGACCAGGCCGGCACCTGCCTCAACTGCCACGAAGGCAGCGCGGGTAGCTACCACATCTCTACACCGGGTATCAATGCAAACGACTCAACAACTCCGACTCAGTTGACCCCGGGCGGCGACTTTGCCTGGCTGAAGAAGAGCATGACCGGCTCTATCCGCGGCGCCGCGGTTAGTTGGGAAGGCGACCGTAAAGGCCACAACATCGTAGCAACAGACTTCGGCTACACCTTAGACAATGTCCAGGCCACCGCACCGGGCGGAAGCTATCCGGCCGCCAACCTCGCCTGCTCCTCCTGCCACGATCCGCATGGCAAGTATCGCCGCCTTGCTGATGGCACGAAAGTAACCACCGGTCTGCCGATCTTCAACTCCGGTTCGTACACCAACAGCAAAGACCCGATTGCCTCAGTTTCCGCAGTCGGCGTCTATCGCCTCCTGGCGGGCGTAGGCTACCAGCCGAAATCGCTGGCCGGCTCTTTTGCCTTTACCGAAGCGTCACCTGACGCAGTTGTTCCCGGCAGCTACAACGGCGCCAACACCACCATCGCCGGCGTCAAAGACCGCGTCGGTTACGGCCAGGGGATGAGCGAGTGGTGCTCCAACTGCCACACCGCCATGCACAATGACACTTATGTCAGCGGCAATGCAGCAGGCACCGTTCACC
>JBAQKZ010000261.1:0-4829 GCA_049301475.1 Geobacteraceae bacterium
TTCATCAAGGCCCGAGGGCATTATCCCTCACTAAGAGGCCGTATATACGGAAGCAATCCTGTCCCTGTCATTAAGTGAAATAACCCTTGCAAATAGGGGGGAGACCATATACGGACAACGCTGAAAAATTTTGCCGACAAAAAAGTCCGAAAGAAACATCCCAATGGAAACTACTTAACAAAAAAGGAATATTATGGTAAAAGATGAAGTTCAAATTTCACTGTAAAGGAACCAGACCATGTATACAGCAGCGGACTTAAGAAAAGGCTTGAAACTAGCCATCGACGGCGATCCTTACATCGTTATCGCCTTTGATTTTGCGAAACCGGGCAAAGGACAGGCGTTGTACCGAACAAAATTGCGCAACATGATCACCGGCGCCATTCTCGACAGGACCTACCGCTCCGGCGAGACCTTCGAGCCGGCCCATCTGGATGAGCGCAAGATGCAGTACCTCTATAAGGAGGAGACCCACTACTGTTTTATGGACAACCAGACCTATGAGCAGATCAGCATTGACGAAGCCGCCCTGGGCGAAGCCAAAAACTACCTCATCGACAACCTTCCGGTGAGCGTCCTCATCTTCAGGGAAAAGGCTATCGGCGTCGATTTTCCCAACTTTGTCAATCTGCGGGTTGCACAGACCGATCCCTGGGCCAAGGGAGACACCTCCGGCAGCGATTCCAAGCCGGCGACCGTGGAAACCGGCTACGTTCTGCGTGTCCCGCCCTTCATTGAGGAGGGGGAGCTTATCACCATCGATACCCGCACGGGTGAGTATTCCACCAGGGTCAAAGGTTAACGGATGAACGGCAACCGGCCGCTGGCGGACCGACGCAAAGCGCTGGTCGCCAGAGCGGTCATACTCCGGGAAATCAGGCGTTTTTTTACGGAAGAGGGGTATCTGGAGGTGGAGACCCCTCTTCGCATTCCCTCCCTGGCGCCCGAGGCACACATCGACGCCATACCGGCGGACGGATGGCTTCTCCAGACATCGCCCGAAATCTGCATGAAACGTATGCTGGCGGCAGGCTATGAGCGGTTGTTCCAGATATGCCGCTGCTGGCGTGCCGGCGAACGGGGAAAGAAGCACCTACCTGAATTCACCATGCTTGAATGGTACAGGGCAGGCGTCGATTACCGGCAGATGATGACCGATTGCGAGAATCTGGTGAGGGCGCTGGCCGCATCCATTGGGCTGGCCTCTACCATTCGCTACCAAAAAACGAGCATCGCGTTGACGGGAGCATGGGAACGGCTGACGGTGCGGGAGGCGTTTGCCCGCTATGGCGGCTTGACCATGGAAGAAGCCCTGGCGCGGGACCTGTTTGACGAAATCATGGTAAACGATATTGAGCCGCGACTGGGTCTGACAAGGCCGGCGTTTATCTGTGATTATCCTGCCGGGCGAAGCGCCCTGGCGCGTCTGAAACCTGAAGACCCGAGCGTGGCGGAACGGTTCGAACTCTACATCGGCGGGGTGGAGTTGGCGAACGCCTTTTCGGAATTGACCGACCCGGTTGAACAGCGCCGCCGTTTCGCCGCTGAAGCCGCCTGCCGGGAGAAACAGCAGCGCCCGGCTTATCCACTGCCCGAACCATTTCTGAATGAACTGTCCGCGCTCCCCCCATCAGCAGGCATCGCCCTCGGCGTAGACCGGCTTGTCATGGTATTAATAAACGCGACGAACATTGACGAGGTTGTGGCGTTCACACCGGAAGAACTATAATTCGATCTGCATCAACCTTCATACTCCACAATCTCCCCCATGTAATTCCGCAGCAGCAGCCGATTCCCCCGCCACTTTGCAAAGTCGGGCAGAATCGGCACCTTGCCCTTTCCCCCTGGCAGGTCAATGACGTAGTAAGGCGTAGCCAGACCCGAGGTATGCCCGCGGAGCCCTTCCATGATCGCGATTCCTTGTCGGACGGGGGCGCTGAAATGGGCGGTTCCCCGCACCTGATCCATCTGGTGGATATAATACGGACGAACCCGGATGGCTAGAAGCCCCTGCATGAGCCGCTTCATGGTCGCCGGATTATCATTCACCCCCTTCAGGAGCACGGTCTGGTTGCCGAGCGGAATACCGGCATTGGCCAGTCTGCCGCAGGCGGCTGCCGACTCCGGGGTGATCTCGCGCGGATGGTTGAAATGGGTGTTCAGATACAGGGGATGAAAGCGTTTGAGTAAGCGGCAGAGCTTGGCCGTAATCCGGTTCGGCAGGGTCACGGGGGTCCGGCTGCCGATCCGGATTATCTCAACGTGGGGGATGGCCCGCAGACGGGCCAGCATATCCCCAAGTGCGGCGTCGGGGAGCAGGAGCGGGTCCCCCCCCGACAGGATAACGTCCCGAATCCGGGGATGGTCGGCTATATAGGCAATGGCGTCGTCCTGCGCCGCAGGGCCTGTGTTGAGAACCTGGCATCCCACCTGGCGCTTGCGCATGCAGAAGCGGCAGTAAACGGCGCAGGCGTTGGATGCAAGCAGCACCACCCGGTCCGGATAGCGGTGAATAAGTCCGGGTACCGGAGAAAGCTCCTTCTCGGAAAGGGGGTCCGGCGATTGGAGTTCATCGGACAGTTCCCGGAGGTCGGGTACACACTGCCGCCAGATGGGGTCGCGCGGTGACTGGATGAGGCTGAGGTAGTGGGTGGTTATCCGCATCGGATAACGGGCTATCACATTTTCAAGGGAATTATCCTTCAGTCTGAATAAATCAGCGAGTTGCGCATGGGTCGTAATTGCCGAGGCAAGAGACTTTTCCCATTGTTCCATAACCTGTAGTCTCCTTGGCGGCCTTTCCCTTCCTTGCCAAACGCCACTGGATAGCCGACTTTTGGCATTTGACCCTTTAAGGTAATGAACTAGCAAAATTATGCAACATAAAAATCACAAAACAATATACTTACAAGTCTCAACTGACGAGGCGGGGCGGCGGACCTTTCAGAAAGCATAAAAAAAGGGCGCCTCACATAGGAGGCGCCCTTTTTTTTTAGTTGCAGCAATTACGTATTTACCCTTTATTGAACTTCCGACGAGCAAAACCGATGCCAGCCAAGCCAACTCCAAGCAGGAGGATGGTGGAGGGTTCTGGCACCACGGGATTGGAGGGATCGGTATCGGAGAAAGAACCGCCCTGTATGAAAACTCCCGAATCAAGTATGGTGTCACCAGCATCGGCGATAGCGATATCGATATGGTGTGTTCCTGCAGCTAAACCCAAAGCGGTTGCAGTCAGTACGGTGGTTAGCCCGTCGTACTGGGTGTCGTAAGGACCGGGGGAATTATTCCTGTAGTACGCCGAGTTGGCGCCCAGATTGACGTTGTTTATGGAAACAGGTGTGGTTGTGGATGGGATCAGGGCGATGTTATTGCCGTCGAGGAAAAAGGCGAAGACGTCGTTAAACGATGAGCCGACATACTCGTTATACTCTTCCGACCCAAAAACATAGTTGAAAAAGAGATCACCGCCAGCGGTGGTGAAGTCAAACGAAAGCTGCGCTGCATTATATGTAGTACCTGAAATCAGAGCATTGAGAGACGCCAGACCAACGGTTCCGTTACTGACGCCGGCGCCACCCGAATTGTTTGGGCCCTGGGCGACAGTCGCACCACCCGAGGTCAGGATGATGCCGCTGCTAATGCCGACATTGCCGCCTCCGGTGAAGGTGCCTGATGCGCCTGCCGCGCCTGTATAGGTGGCGGAGCCAACCAGGGAGATGCCCGAGCCCAGGATATTTGAGGCGAGAGCATTGGCATCGTTAGTTGCGGTGACGGTCAGCGCCATTGCGTTTGGGGCATGCGTGGCTGCAAGCAGAAGCGCCGCAGCTACCACGACCCCTGCTCGTGCCAATCTTTGCTTCGTTCCATTTAACATTTCTTGTTCCTCCTTTGCATGGATATACTAAAAATTAATTCAAACTCGCAGTATGACCAGCAAATCATGTGCCAATGTATAACATGTTGATATAGTTGATGTATATGTGATAATTCAGCCTGTTTTGCAATTCTGTAAAGAAAATTGACACCCCTCCCGCGACCCTTAGAAAGAAATAAAGAAAGGCCCTACATGTTAAATGCCATTAGTCAGCATAAGTAGTATAACTCCAGACGAGATGCCCGTTTGGTTTAATTCAGGACCTAATATTCTATATATTCGTAATTATATTAGTGTGTTACGCTATAGCGTGTAATGATGCGCCGCACAAGCAGGCCCAAAGGCTGATGCCGCCGACGCGGGAAAGGATCGTTTTCGCATGGGAACATAGATAATGACGGCGCATTGCGTACGGCCAAACTTATGTAAGAATATCCGACAGACTTGATTCTGAAAATCCGGGCCGCTTCCACCCGGCGCGGGATTTAGCCGGAGGTTCTTCTCAGGGCAGACGATCTCACAGGTGCGGCACTGGATACAGGGTCCGCTTGCCGTCGTTGTCCTCGCGGAGGGAGCAGGAAGAAAACATTCCTCCTGGTTTGTCGACAACGAGGCGCGGGGAAGCAGGTTGATGATATTACTCCGGCAATTAAACAGGTGAATACTGCTGAGTCATTCATGCGATAACAGTTCGATATTACACGGCTTCCACGCTAGTTTAGGTTGATCTATTTAGTTTCCGTCCGGAAAGGGTGCTTTTTCGCCCTGGCGGTGTCAACCTGCGGGCTTGCTTGTGCGGCGTACCGATGTACGCCTCCGCGCAATCCCTTGGTTTCCTTGCCAGGACAAAAAATCCCCGCTTTCCGAATCGGAAACAATCAGTTTCTCATCCGGAGTTTCCGGATGGAAACTATTTAGTTGCCGAAGTAATACCGGCAAAGGAGGAATGGCT
>JBAQKZ010000262.1:0-3415 GCA_049301475.1 Geobacteraceae bacterium
GCGCCGGACAGGGCATCGGCCGCCTGCACCAGCACGGCAAGAACAGTAGTCGGCTTTTCATCCTCGTGATGCGCCATGATGGCATGGACAATCTTGGGGGACTCGCCGTACTTGCGCGCCAGCTCTGCGCCGATGACCGCATGGGAGCCTTCCACCTCGTGGTCCACGGCCTTCCCCAGGTCGTGGAGAAGCCCTGCCCGCTTGGCCTGCTTGACGTTGATCCCCAGCTCGGCAGCCATGATGCCGCAAAGGAAAGCAACCTCAAGAGAGTGCTGATAAACGTTCTGACTGTAGGATGTGCGGTACTTGAGACGACCGATCAACTTGAGCACCTCGATATGAATCCCATGCACCCCCAGATCGAATGCGGCCTGCTCACCAGCCTCCTTCATGGACAGTTCCACCTCTTCGGTCGCCTTGGCCACCACCTCCTCTATACGGCCCGGATGGATGCGGCCATCCGCAATCAGCTTCTCCAGAGAGAGCTTGGCCACTTCGCGTCGTACCGGGTTGAAGCCGGATAGAATGACCGCCTCGGGGGTGTCGTCGATAATCAAGTCTATGCCGGTTGCCGCTTCCAGCGCCCTTATGTTACGCCCTTCACGCCCAATGATCCGCCCCTTCATCTCGTCGGAGGGGAGCGCCACCACTGAAACCGTCCGCTCTGACACGTACTCGCCGGCATAGCGCTGGATAGCCAGAGAGATGATCTCCTTGGATTTCTTGTCCGCAGTCTCCCGCGCCTCCTCCTCAATCGCCTTGACCCGTTTGGCCGCATCGAGCTTGGCCTCATCCTCAATGATATCCATCAACGCCTTTTTAGCCTCGGCAGAGGTCATCCCCGAAATACTCTCCAGCTTTCGCAGCTCCTCCTCGACCAGTTTGCCGAGCCGCTCTTCCTTCTGGATTAGGTTCTGCTCCCGGTTGGCCAGCGCCTGTTCCCGTTTGAAGAAGTCGGCGTCCCGCTGGTCAAACAGGTTCATCTTCCTGTCCAGATTTTCCTCTTTCTGCTGAAGGCGCTTTTCGAGGGCCTGAAGATCGCGGCGTTTGTCCTTGCTCTCCCTCTCAAACTCCGCCTTGGCCTGATAAACCACATCCTTGGCCTGCAGCGAGGCTTCCCTGGTGATACTCTCCGCTTGGCGTATTGCTTCTTCCAGCGCTTTGGCCGCCGACGCCTCTGTATTGCCCAACATGGAAGCCGATAGCTTCTTGCGAAACAGATTGCCGACAAAAAATCCGATACCTGCGGCAACCACAAGCAGTAATATAACAATTTCAATTCCCAAAGTCTTGTACCTCCCTATATAGATTCAACCCATCCCGAGGGCGAACCACCCTCTTTTCGGTGATGATCATATCCAGCTTAACATCATGCGGCTCTTCGGCTACCTCATCAAGCAACTGGAAATCGTGACAAAATCCGATCAGCCGCCCCTCCCCTTCCAGCCTATGTAAAGCCCGATCGTAGTATCCCCTGCCGTAGCCTATCCGTCGGCCAGACAGATCAAAAGCGACCCCTGGGATCACGATGAGATCAGCCGCCGAGGGAGGATACTCCGCACAGCAGGCCGCCGGTTCCAATATGCCGAACGCCCCCGGCGACAGCGACGCCGGAGTCGTCACACGCCTGAACAGCAGCTCCTCTCCGGCCACAACGGGATAGAGGACCTCTTTGTCAAGGGAGAGGGCCGTCTGGAGCAGGCCAGAGGTGTCAATCTCGTTATTTATCGCCGCATAGAGCGCCACCACCCCGGCAACAGCAAACTCGGCGGAGTTGATAAACGCCTGCTCTACGAGACGGCTCGCGGAACTGCACGATGCCGCCGACAGAGCCCGGCGATACGCCAGCATCCGTTGCCTCAAAGTGCGCTTTGTCATAAGGTCCACAGGCCAAGCTAAACGGTGGTCGCGAGCGAGGGCCCGCAGGAGAAAGGTGCTCTGGAGGGAGATAAAGGACGAACAGGATGAAGTGTGACAGGCTCGGTAGGTAGAGCCGCCCGGCAGCGCCATAAATTGCCTGGCTGTTGCAAAGCGGCCTTTATTTAGACCCCTTGGACATAACGATCATGTTTTAGCAGGCTACCTATCAACTAAACGGGGAGATATCCGAGGGTAATCGCAGCTCCCCGCTGGGACTGGCACAACTTTCAAGCTCTAATCCGACCAACTTATATGATGAAATCTCCCTTGAGAGACCTTAAACCCGTGAACTACGCTCATCCGCCCCGTCAATCAGTTGCAGCAGACGCGACATCCGCTCCACCCCCGACTGCCGACAGGCCTCATGCTCCTTTAGCATGGTCAAATAATCCTCGGCAATATTCATGAGAGTCAAAATAGCCACTATCTGAGAATCGCCGCTTTTGACCATTGCCTCCGCCTCTGCCAGCTTGGCGTTGACGTAGGTTTCGACCTCCCGCACCAAATCGCCGGAAGCCCCGCTCTTTACCTGCAACTCCCGGCCCAGCAACCTGATACGGTGCAAAGAGCTCAATGGCGTCAAATCCCCTCAAGCTTCCTTAGAATGGCGTCAATACGACTCTTGACGCCATCCCGCTCCTCTCGCAGTCTGTGGTTTTCCTCGGTCATGCGGAGGTTATCGCTCTGTAACGCCTGATAAGCGACAAGCAGGCTTTCAATCCGTTTTTCCAGGGCATCAAACAGTTCTGTTTCCATAGTCATAACACCTTTTTACGGAAAAAATAATATGTGACAGCTATATAAAAGTCAAGGCATTTCATTTTCACGGCAGATTATAGTAGTTTGCCTTTGCCCGTGAATGGGTGTATATGTACACATTCGCAATCTTCAGGGAGTCTTGAAGATGAACGTCACCCTCACCATTAATTTCCTCCTCGAAATCAATCCTCCCGACTGTTTCATCCGCGATGTCGGCAGCCTGAACGGCACCTTTATTGTGCGGCCTGACCTCACCATCATCTCACCGAAGGAGGCGATCACAAATGACAACGACTAAGGATTTTGATTGCAATGCAATGCATTTAAACGTGCCGCACAGGACTAAACGAATTATTGATTTATGAACAGATTAAGGGAATGACGCCCGCCGAAGAGATTGCCTGGTTCAGGCAAAAGGTGGAGAACGGCCCATACAGTGAGTTGTGGAAACGTATTGCGGACAAAGACCAGAACCGGCCCAGATAATAAGTCTCGGTGAGCGCCCCCGTGATCCGATTTCGTTTATCCTGGGGGATGACAAACCGATTCCGATTGATACTACCCAGACACATAGAGATTGTACTATAAAGTCCCCCTTAAAAAAGGGAGAGATTACCGGGTTCAAAAGAGTGACATCGACAGTTTTTTTACGGCATCCGGTAAAAAGCACTTCACCTACCGCATTATCATCACTACCACCAGCCACTGGAGCGAGCACGCTGAAGATGCCTTGTGC
>JBAQKZ010000263.1:0-5995 GCA_049301475.1 Geobacteraceae bacterium
GCTCAAGCCCCAGCCCGGATCGCCCGCGGCCAGTGCGCCCGCTGCGTAAATTCCCAAGATGATTCCCACATCACCCACCGCCGCCCGCGTGCAAAAAACGAGCGTGTTTATCCAGGAATGTCCCGCCGTTTCAATATAGGCGGACATCTGTGCCATTTCCCAGATTTCGTTCAATACGAAACTCACTAACAGCGTGGCCGCAAAGAACCGCCCCAACCGCCGCCAAGGCTGGCTGGATTGTCCTCTGGACGTGCAGTCCCCGGCGTTTTCGGCTTGGTTGGCGTGGAGATTGTGTAGCGGTGTTTTGAGGCGCGTAGCAGTCATTTCTGTTCCTTTTGAGCATCCCCCGATTTTACGTCCATGTCCTTCAGAGCCTTCTTCATTGGACACTGCGATATGGATACCTTGCCCACCTGCATGAGCTCTATTCATGTGCGATGCTTCACCACAACTTTCCAAGCGATACCCAGAGCGAACGCGATGAGCATTGCACCGCTCAATAAATACGGCGCGTTCGGCTGCCAGATGAAAAGCAGTCCGCCCAAGAGCGGTCCGCCCGCTTGACCGAAGCTATTGGCCGCATTCTGGCCTCCGAGCGACGCGCCCGCCTGCCGCTCTCCGCCGCGCTTTGAAACGAGTGCCGAGAGATTCGGCGCGATAAAAGCCATTCCTAAGGCGAGCAGCGCGACAAAGGCAAAAACAAGGAATTTCGTCTGCGCTGTCACCAGCAGCGCGATGCCTGTTCCCACCAAGGCGAAGCCTGCACCGATCTGAATCATCTCGCTTATTTTTCCGGCTAGAAAACCGACCGCGCCTGCCTGAAAAACCGCCATCACCAGCCCGCACACCATGAAGACGTAACCCACTTCGCTGGGACCGTAATTGAACTTTGCCTGAGCAAAAAGCGCAAACGTTCCTTCAAACATCGTCAGCGCGAATTGCCCGGCGAGTGTCAAGGCGAGCAGAGGAGACAAAGTTTTTACGAGCGCCCGCCAGTCAGTCTTCGTTTTTTCACTCGGATCTTTTGCCGGGTTCATATCCTGAACCGAAGTTTTCGGCAGTGATTCCGGCAGCCAGCGCAATGCAGCAAACAACGTCAGCAGTCCTAACAACGCCGCTGCGAAAAACGGAGTCGAGAAGCTGTCAACTTTGAAATGTCCGGCACTCCAATTAAAATGCCAGTCTCGTCGCGACAGCAATCCGCCGAACGCGGGTCCGACGATCACGCCGAGACTCACCGCCGTACCGAGCCACGCCATTCCGCGACTGCGTTCTTCTTTCGTCGTCATATCGGCAACGTAAGCCGCCGATACCGGCAGTGTCGCCGACGACAAAATGCCTCCTACAATTCGCGCCGCGTAAAGCAGCCACAATAACGTGGACATACCGAACATCACCTGCGCGACGACATAACCCGCGATACCGATTAGAATCAGCGGTCTTCTGCCGATTCGATCCGACCAGCGTCCCCATAACGGCGCGAAAAATAGCTGCATTAACGAATAAATGCCGGTCAAAAGCGTCACGTGCAGCACGATTGACTGAGGCGTAGCGCCCGCTTCGAGCGCGATCCGTTCGACGTAGAAAGGCAGCACCGGCAACGTGATGCCGAAGCCGATCATCGTGACAAACAAACAGGCGAGCAGCACTAACAAGTGTTTTTTCATTGCATCCATTTTAGTTTCTCTATGCTCAATGCGCTTACAGTGAAGCCGTCGCGCCCCACCGGCGGTCTAGAAAGTTGTAGATGGGGACAAACACGAGTCCAGCGTATACTCCATAGAGAAAGCTCTCAATCAACCCCAGGCAGAACCCCCAAATGGTCAGCCATTTGAAAGCCGGTAAAACCATTTCCAAGAATGGAGCCATGTGGTGTAAGCTCGGCGGCACGATCAATCCGTAGATGACGCACAGAACAAAACTGATGGCGGTAAAGATTCCCAGGGACCAGCTCACAATTTTGATATTCAGCATTTCTTTTACTCCTTTACGCGTTGCGGTTGTTCCATGCTATGTCTCGTGTGCAGTTCTTTCCTTCATTCCGAATGCGGCTGAGTTCAGCCTTTCAATGCTGATGCCTGCCTGAACTCGTGTTCACGCCGCGACCTTGCGCCTCGGCTTTATCTCCTTCATTCCTGTTTGGTCCATGATCGCCTCCGCCATGACCACCGTGACAGCCGTGACCGAACATGTGCATCGCGATAAAGAGTACAAAAATCAAAATCCAGAACCAATTTGCCAGTAACCAATCCATGTTAGGTTCCTCCTTTCAGTTAATTTTAAGAATCCATTATGACCATGTGCGCCGTTGCCGGAACTGCCCACGCTTTGGACCCAGACCTTTTCGCAGTATTTCATGATGTTATTCCGTGCAGATACATCCCTTGATACAGCCTTTACCCCAAATATAACGACGAGGGAGAACGGTTTTTAGTGCAGCTTGCTATATCGCCAATACCCGCGCCAGTTCCAGAAGTCGAAAATCCAGCGGTTTCCTGTTGGCTACGACTACCGCAAGCGGTGTAGCCGCAATCTCACCTTTGAGCAGTCCCAACAGTATCCCATACACTCCTCTGGCCAGTTGCTCCGTTGCCGCCGCCCCGAGGCGGCTGCCCAGCAGACGATCAAAAGAACCCGGTGCTCCACCCCGTTGCACATGCCCCAGTCTGGTTACCCGCAGATCAAAGCCCAATCGTTCACTATGCAGCTGAAAGTAATGCGCCATTCCTTCAGCATTGTATCGGGCACCTTCCGCAACCACCACTATGGCGTGAGACTTGCCATTGTCGTAAGCGGTTCTTAGTTCGGTGGCCACGACCTCTGGGTCTGTATCTTCTTCGGGAATGACCACCGCCTCGGCGCCACCAGCGATAGCAGCCATAAGTGCCAGATAACCGCACTCGCGACCCATTACCTCGACAAGAAACGCGCGATGGTGGGAGGAGGCGGTAACCTTCAACCGGTCAATCGCTTCCAATGAAACGTTCAGAGCCGTATCAACGCCAATGGTGATATCGGAGCCATAAAGGTCGTTATCGATGGTCGAGGCCACGCCAACCACCGGAAAACCAAGCAGGGAAAGTGCGTGAGCGCCGGTCTGGGAACCGTTGCCACCGATAACGATCAATGCGTCAATCTCATGCAGGCGAAGCCGTGACAGGGCTTTTTGCTGGCCGTCAATGGTCTTGAATTCCGGACAGCGCGCACTGCCGAGCATGGTGCCCCCTTGCTGTATGATGCCGCCTACATCACGTGCCCCCAAGGGGATAATATCACCGGAGATCAGGCCGGCGTAGCCATGGCGGACACCACATACATTCCAGCCTTTCACGAGCCCGGTCCGCACAACAGCCCGGATGGCAGCGTTCATGCCGGGTGCGTCACCTCCGCTGGTCAATACTGCAATACGCTTCATGTTTTCCTCCCGGTGATTTTCGCGATCTCCGTTTTCTTGTGGTTCCTGAAAGCCTGACCGTGATGCCTCTGGAATTGCGGGTTGCGGAACATCTGTTGTCATGCCCAGTCGTTTTCCATCTCGGCAGTGTATTCTCCACGGCGCGCAGCCCGGTTGCACCTGGCGCGATGATACAGGGCTTGTTGAGCCGCCAACACATGAATCTCCTCGCCTTATCGGCATTCCGTGCTGCTAAATGAAATGGCGCTTGATACCAAGAGCTTCGTTTGTCATCCGGATGGATTCCTGCCCGTCCTTGATGATACCGGAGAGAGCGCGGATCGCATCGATGTTCTCGGGGATGACGATGGATTGGTTGTCCACCTGATACGTGAAATAGCATTCTGTGCCATTTACAGTGAGCACGTCTTCCCACAGAGCAACTTCCCACATGTCGCCTCGGGGCCGCCCAAGATCGCGCATCAACTCGATGGTGCTGTTGAGTGCCACGATCCCGTCGCTCATACGTATGAACGCGATGCGAGGCGCCTGCCGGAATGCGTCCAGGACCTCTTCCTGGCTGGCGGAACGTGTCAATTCGACCACCCAATAATGATTGTGACACTGCGTATGAGCAGCCTTTGCCGCGATGGTAACGAGGTCCAGTTCCGGCCGCACCGTCTGGGCGTCCGGAACTTGATGGCTGGGAATATGAGCCTCTGGAACTATCGTGTTCATAATACCGACGTGATCGGACTCCCATGGGTCGGTTGCTCGACGGATCAGCACCCCGCGCGCCTTTGCTAACAGATTCGCGTCCTGTAATGCCCCCAACGTGCGCACGATGCTGGTGGTGTTGCAGGAAACCACACGTGTCATGTCGCGCCCGATCGCGGTCGAGTAGTTTGCTTGCGCGACGAAAGAATGTCCCGTTACACTGTGCTCTTCGCCTCCCTGGATGATCGCCTTAACGCCTGCCGCCTTGTATCCTTCGAGATTCTTCGCCGCGATCCCTTTGGGCGTACAGTCGACCATAAGATCGACATTACCAATCAGATTCTTCAGCAGACCGGCGACAGGAAGGCCCACATCCTTCATTTCGGACTCCTTTTCCGACAGGGATGCGTATAAGGGAATGTCCAACCCCACCGCGACCTTGATTCGATAGTCGCTGATGATGTCGCTGACACCCACCAACTCCATATCCGGCTGCAGGCGAACGGCATCCGCAACACGCTTACCGATGACTCCATATCCATTGACACCGACTCTTATTTTATTGATTTTCATGGCAGATCCTTTCACCTTTTTCCATGACACTCATGTTTGTATAGGGCGCGCGTGACTTGTAACTTGCTAATTAGCCTCGTTTTTATCCACAACATCCTCCGGACTTGTGTTCCGGCTTGGCACCGGCGGGCGTGGACAGAAACTTTTGCCGACAGTGGTCGCTGCAAAAGTAGAACTTTTTTCCATCTCGTTCGGCATTGAGATCGGTTGCTTCGTCCACGGTCATTCCGCAGATTGGGTCTTTGGTTACTGAGTTCGATTCATTCATGGTCATGCTCCTTTTTTGGTTGTTGTCACTACATTTTGATTTCCGTTACCAAGGTGTTTCGGGTTAACTCATAAATTTTGTTCACGTCTTCAACAGCTTGGTCATTTTTTGGCTTCAAGCTTTGGCTTTGGCTTTGGCTTAGTCTTGGTCTTGGTTTCAGATGTAGGCTCCTGTTTAACTTCAGGTTCAGGCGCGGCTTTAACTTCGAGTTGAGCCTCCACTTTGGCTTCATTTTCCCGAGTCTCCCGCTCCGCCTTCTCCCAGTCCTGAACTGCTTGAACGTCTTCGCGCCCCAGCTCCTCGAAGAATTCATGGACCCGGTTGACGAGCTGCGGCGTCACATCAGACGGTGTCTTGGCTTTCGTCTCAGGCTCAGGCTCGGCATTGACTTCAGGTTGTGGCTCGACTTTAGCTTCAGGCTGCGATTCGGCTTTGACTTCAGGCTGTGTCTCAGCATTTGCTTCGAGCTTTGGCTCGGCTTTGGTTTCAGGTTTAGGTTCAGCGTTTGCTTCAGGCTTGGGTTCAGCCTTGGGTTCAGGTTTAGGCTCGGCCGCTGTCTTACCAGGCTGACGGATGCCTGCCATCTTGGTACGCTTCAGCATCAGCGCATTGATCGCCACGATGAGGGTACTGCCGGACATTGACAGCGCTGCGACTTCCGGACTGAGTACAAATGGGTACAAGACGCCCGCAGCGAGCGGGAACGCGATCGCGTTGTAGCCTACCGCCCACCAAAGATTCTGGTGCATCTTTCGCAACGTTGCGCGCGACAGCTCGATTGCTGCGACAATGTCATACGGGTCGCTTTTCATCAGCACCACATCGGCGCTTTCCATCGCGACGTCGGTGCCGGCGCCAATGGCAAACCCAACGTTAGCCTGGGTTAGCGCCGGAGCGTCGTTGACACCATCGCCCACCATCCCGACCTTTTTCCCCGTGGCCTGCAACTCCTTCACCTTCTCGGCCTTCTGGCCCGGCAGCACGTCGGCCAACACGCTGTCGATGCCGAGATCCGCAGCGATTCGCTTGGCCGTGGCCGCGTT
>JBAQKZ010000264.1:0-7549 GCA_049301475.1 Geobacteraceae bacterium
ATACCAATTTCAAATCAAAGATGCAGTCAAGGCGGCGAGGATTGAGGCGACGAAGGCATACAACCAGTATGTTGAGGAGCCGAAGACGAGCCAACGAAGAGGGCGCTTTGATTTGGAATTGGTATAATATCCCGGGTTGTCGCTCCCTCCTCCAGGAGCCTGAACAGGCATTGAGGGTATCTCTTGTCCTACCTAGTGTTAGCTCGAAAATGGCGCCCGCAGACCTTTAGCGACCTGATAGGCCAGGAGCATGTCAGCAGGACACTGAAGAACGCTATTGATTCCGGGCGTGTAGCCCATGCCTTCCTGTTTACCGGCGCACGCGGAGTAGGGAAAACCAGCGCTGCCCGGATACTGGCCAAGACCCTGAATTGCGAGCATGGGCCTGCCCCGGAACCGTGCAACGTCTGCTCGGCCTGTCAGGAGATAACCGTTGGCAATTCGGTGGACGTTTTCGAGATCGACGGCGCTTCCAATACCGGCGTGGACGATATCCGCGAACTGCGGGATAACGTCAAGTACCTTCCCTCCCACAGCCGTTTCAAGATATTCATCATAGACGAAGTACATATGTTATCGACCAGCGCGTTTAACGCGCTCCTCAAGACACTGGAAGAGCCGCCCCCCCATGTGAAGTTCATCTTCGCCACCACCGAACCCCACAAGATACCGATCACCATTTTGTCGCGCTGCCAGCGCTTTGACTTCAAGCGGATCCCTCTCTCCATGATCGCGGCCCGCCTTCGTCATATCGTGGATGCGGAGCAGGTCTCGATCTCCGACGCCGCCCTTGTCATGGTGTCACGTAAGGGAGATGGCAGCATGCGCGATGCCCTCTCCACCTTGGACCAGGTGCTGGCCTTCTGCGGTCAGCAAGTGGGCGACGCAGATGTCGTCACCCTGCTCGGGGTGATTGACCGGCGTCTGCTGGTGGAGGCTTCCGGCGCTGTTTTCGCCAGGGATTGTGCGGCCCTTCTGGAGATAGTAGGCCGCGTGGATGACTTCGGCTACAACATGCGCCAGTTCTGCCAGGAGATGATAGATCATTTCCGCAACCTGACGATGGTTGTGGCGATAGGAGAAGCGGCCGATCTGTCGGATCTGTCCGAAGCAGAACAGTCTGATATACGGTCGCAGGCAGCCGTTATCGGCTTGGTAGAGTTACAGCGCCACCTGACGATCCTTCTCAGGGCGGATATGGAGATGGCCCATTCCGGCTTTCCCCGCCTGATCCTTGAGATGGCGCTTCTGAAGATGGCCACCATGATTCCCGTGGCGCCCGTTCAGGATATCCTGGAAAAGCTGAGGATGCTTGAAGGGCGCGTTTCCTCCTGCCGGGAGCCGATTGCTCCACCTTATAAGTCGTCAAATGCGTCGCCTGTCAAGTATACGCCGACAGCGGCTCCGGCAGGGGCTGAAGGTCGGCCTCACGCAGTCCCGGTAATGGCGAAAGGAACCGAGGCTAAATCACCGGACGAAGAGTGGATCGGTTTTGTGGATTTTGTCAGGAAGAAAAAACCGCTACTTGCCGCCCTGTTGGGGCATGGCCATCCTGTCAAGATTACCGCCGCCCATTTGGAGATCGGCCTTGCAGAGGGTTCTTTCGAGCTTCGGCAGTTGCGGGCGACCGAGACGGTTATGGAACTCAAGAGCCTGGCCAATGCTTATTTTCAGGCTGAAACGTCAGTAACCCTGGTTCCTCTGCCGGAAGACACCCTTGACCTGCCGCCGACGCTTCTGGAAAAAAAAAGCCTTGAGATGGTAAATCGTCAGCAAGAGTTGAGGCTGCTGGCGGCAGACCATCCGGCTGTAGTTGCGGCGCTGGAGATATTTGGCGGAGAACTCGGGGAGATTCGCAAGTGATCTCCTGAATCCGTGATGCTTTCATGGCTTCTCTCGCTTAAATGCCTCTGCCCTGGCGTTTCAGGACATAGCGGCCACATTTACGAAGTTCACCCGGCAAAGCTGGTGTGATACCACGTGGGCAACGATTGGCCCCGGCATTACGCTCGCTCCGCCATTCAATCGTCACGGATTCAGGGATATCTTTTGCTTTGTTCTGAATGAACGTTGTTGGATCGTGCAAAATTTATAAACGTATGGAGGGGTAGATGTCCAAAGGTTTGGCGCACATCATGAAGCAGGCCCAGATGATGCAGCAGAAGATGGCGAAATTGCAGGAAGAGGCTGCGGAGCGGACCGCGGAGGCTTCCGCCGGAGGGGGCGTGGTCACGGCGGTGGTGAGCGGAAAGAACCAGCTCCTCTCTCTTGCCATAAAAAAAGAGGCGGTTGACCCTGAGGATGTTGAAATGCTTCAGGATATGGTTGTGGCTGCCGTAAATGAAGCCCTGACCAAGGTGCAGGCTGAAATGGCCGACCACCTTGGGAAGATCACGGGTGGCCTTAATATTCCCGGCCTGTTTTAGCTTGACTTGAAAATTTGTCATATACTATAAACATGTTACAGTTCTCAAGGTCATTCGGGAAACTATTGCTGGAGTTGAAAAAGCTCCCGGGGGTCGGTGAGAAGACCGCCTTGCGTCTTGCCTTTCACCTGTTGAAATCCCCCCAAAATATAAACGCCTTGGCGGAAAGCCTGCTGGAAGTAAACGCCAGGGTTCGTTTCTGTTCCACCTGTTTCGGCATTACCGAGGACGACCCATGCGGTATATGTTCCGGTTCCCGAGACGGGTCGGCAATATGCGTGGTGGAAGAACCCCAGGACCTGCTGGCTATCGAGCGGAGCCAGGCATTCAGGGGCCGCTACCATGTGCTGCATGGAGTGTTGTCGCCACTGAGCGGCATCACTCCGGCCCAGTTGCGTATCACAGAGCTTTTGCGTCGCCTTGACGACGGAACTGTGAAAGAGGTGGTGCTGGCCACCAATTTTTCCGTTGAGGGGGAAGCGACAGCACTCTATCTGACCCGTCTGATCAAGCCGATGGGGATCAGGGTCACCAGGCTGGCGCACGGCATTCCGATGGGGAGCGACCTTGAGTACGTGGATACGGCCACAGTCCAGCGGGCGGTGGAAGGGCGTTCCGAACTCTAATGACAGACAATACCTACACATCTACCATATATTTAAGAATCAAACATACACAGGAGAAGAAATTATGAGTCGCAAAATGGTAACTATCGACGGCAACACTGCGGCGGCGCATGTGGCCCACGCCACCAATGAAGTGATCGCCATCTACCCAATAACGCCATCGTCGGTCATGGGAGAAATCTCGGACGAGAAGAGCGCCAGGGGTGAGGAGAATATCTGGGGAACCGTTCCAAGTGTATCCGAGATGCAGTCCGAAGGGGGGGCCGCCGGAGCGGTGCACGGCGCTTTGCAGGCCGGCGCACTGACCACTACTTTCACCGCCAGCCAAGGGCTTCTGCTGATGATCCCCAACATGTTCAAGATTGCTGGAGAGCTTACCCCTACGGTGTTCCATGTCTCCGCCCGCGCCATTGCCGCACAGGCGCTCTCGATCTTTGGCGACCACTCAGACGTTATGGCCTGCCGTTCCACCGGATGGGCAATGCTCTGTTCCAATAACGTCCAGGAGGTAATGGATTTTGCTCTTATCGCCCAGGCTGCAACCCTAAGATCCCGGCTCCCTTTTCTCCACTTCTTCGACGGTTTCCGTACTTCCCACGAGGTGCAGAAGGTGGAAGAGCTGACCTTTGACGACATGCGGGCGATGATCAGCGACGACCTGGTAATCGCTCATCGTAAGCGGGCGCTCTCGCCGGACCACCCCGTACTGCGCGGCACGGCCCAGAACCCTGACGTATACTTCCAGGGGCGCGAGACGGTGAATAAATTCTATCCCGCCGCTGTCGGGATCGTCCAGGAGGAGATTGACAAATTCTCCACACTGACCGGTCGCCGGTACAGTCTGATTGACTACGCAGGCGCTCCTGATGCGGAACGAGTCATTGTAATAATGGGCTCCGGCGCCGACACTGTTCAGGAGACGGTGGAAAATCTTCTCCAAAAGGGAGAGAAGGTCGGCGTCGTAAAGGTACACCTGTACCGACCGTTTCCGATTGACGCCTTTGTCGCGGCCTTGCCTGCGTCTCTGAAGAAGGTCGCGGTGCTTGATCGCACAAAAGAGGGCGGCTCGGTTGGGGAACCCCTCTACGTAGACGTGCGTACCGCTGTAGGCGAGGCGATGGCCGACAGGAAGACCAGATTTTCCTCATATCCGGCCATTGTCGGCGGCCGCTACGGCCTCGGCTCCAAGGAGTTTACCCCGGCCATGGTCAAGGCCGTGTTCGACAATCTGAAGGACGACAAACCCAAAAACCACTTCGTAATTGGCATCAACGACGACGTCTGTAACTCAAGCCTTGCCTTCGATCCCGCTTTTGCCAACCCGGCCAATGGTGTCTATTCCGCGCTTTTCTACGGCCTCGGCGCGGACGGCACGGTCGGCGCCAACAAGAACTCCATAAAGATCATCGGTGAGCGAACCAGCAACTACGCCCAGGCCTATTTCGTTTATGACTCGAAGAAGTCCGGCAGCATCACCACCTCGCACCTCAGATTCGGCAAGAGTCCGATCCGCGCCCCCTATCTGGTGGAACAGGCTGACTTCATCGCCTGCCACAACTTCAGCTTCCTCGAAAAATACGACATGCTTGCCAAGGCCAAGCCGGGCGCCACATTTCTTCTTTGTTCGTCTTTAAATAAGGATGAAGTCTGGGACGGTATGCCAATCGAGGTGCAGCAGCAGATCATCGACAAAAAGCTGAAGCTGTACGTGATCGACGCCATCAAGCTGGCCGAGGAACTCGGCCTAGGCGCCCGCATCAACGTCATAATGCAGACGGCCTTTTTCAGCATCTCCGGCATCATTCCGCTGGAGACCGCCATTGACGCCATCAAGGACGCCAACAAGAAGACATACGGCAAGGCGGGTGAAAAAGTGGTGGGCATGAACAACAAGTCGGTGGATGCGGCCCTGGAAAATATTTTCGAGGTTCAAACGCCGACCCGGGCGACCAGCAAGATAAGAAAGCCCCCGGTGGTTTCGGAAAACGCCCCGGAATTCGTGAAGAACGTAACCGCCGCAATAATCGCCGGCAACGGCAACGACCTGCCGGTTTCCAGTATGCCGGTCGACGGCACCTTCCCCACTGCCACCTCCTGCTTCGAAAAGCGCAATATCGCGGTGGAAATTCCTGTCTGGGACGAAAAACTCTGCATCCAGTGCGGCATCTGTTCCTTTGTCTGTCCGCACGCCACCATCAGGATGAATATCTATGACCCGGAGAGGCTGGCGGATGCGCCATCGACCTTTAAATCCACGGATGCCACCGGCAAGGAGTTCACCGGCAAGAAGTTCACCATCCAGGTAGCGCCCGAGGACTGCACCGGCTGCGGCGCCTGCGTATACAACTGTCCGGCAAAGTCGAAGGAAGACCCGAACCACAAGGCAATCAATATGCAGTTCCAGGCGCCGCTGCGCGATGCGGAGAAGGTCAACTGGGAGTTCTTCCTTACTCTTCCTGACATAGATCCGGCGCTCATAAAGCGTGAATCCCTCAAGGGGAGCCAGCTTATCCCTACGCTGTTCGAGTTTTCCGGCGCCTGCTCGGGCTGCGGAGAAACCCCTTTCCTGAATCTCCTTTCCAAGCTGTTCGGCGACCGGGCGCTGATTGCAAACGCAACAGGCTGCACCTCCATCTACTGCGGCAACCTCCCCACAACCCCGTGGGCCAAGCGCAAGGATGGCCGCGGTCCGACATGGTCCAACTCTCTGTTTGAAGATAACGCCGAGTTTGGCTTTGGCATGCGGCTCACCGTTGACAAGTTCGCGGAGGCGGCGGGAGAGCTTTTGGCTGAACTGATGGAGTGCGGCTGCAAGGCTTGCGGGGAGATGGCCGGATTGATGGCCGAGATAAAGAACGCCGATCAATCCACCCAGGAGGGGATCGAAGCCCAGCGCGGTCGCATTGCAAGCCTCAAAAAGGGGCTCGCCGGTTGCGTTGAGCCCGCCGCCAGGCGGCTGATTTCACTTGCCGACTACCTTGTCAAGAAGTCGGTCTGGTGCGTGGGAGGTGACGGCTGGGCCTACGACATCGGCTATGGCGGTCTTGACCATGTCATCGCCTCCGGCAGGAACGTCAACCTCCTTGTGCTCGACACCGAGGTATATTCCAACACGGGCGGTCAGGCCTCCAAGTCAACCCCGCTCGGTGCGGTGGCCCAGTTCGCGGCAGGCGGCAAGAGAATGCCGAAGAAGGACCTCGGGATGATCGCCATGGCCTATGGGAACGTCTATGTGGCGAAGGTCGCCCTGTCCAATCCTTCCCAATGCGTCAAGGCCTTTATTGAGGCGGAGGCTTACAACGGCCCGTCGATCATCATCGCATATTCTCACTGCATAGCGCATGGCATAGATATGGCGGCCGGGGTGGAGGAGAACAGAAGGGCCGTTGCATCAGGACACTGGCCGCTTTTCCGCTATAATCCGGATTTGGCCAAGGATGGCAAAAATCCGTTGCAACTCGACAGCAAGAAACCGAGCATCTCTTTCGAGGAGTATGCATACGGTGAAAACCGCTATCGCGTGCTAAAGAAAAATAATCCGGAAGCAGCGGCCGAACTCATGAAGCAGGCTACCTCCTGGACGGCACGTCGCTTTGAGCTTTACGAAAAGCTGGCGGCCATGTCGTATGAAGAAAAGTAACTGAAGCGAGCTTAGGAGCGGGCAATAATCTCCGGCATGGAACCTGCCGGAGATTATTGCTTAATCAAGGATGATTTTTAAAATCCTTGAAATAACTAGATAACTCTGTTATAAAAATCGCTACCCATATTTCGAGCACATCGCAAGGAGTGGCAAATGGCGAATCCTCAGATGGTGATGTACGATGAGGAATTCAAACAGGTAAACGTGGCTATCGAAAAGCTCCTGAGAGAAGCCAACGCCAAGGTGATATTCCTGGTTGACAAAAATGGCCAGTTGATTTCAGGGGTAGGGGAAACCGAGCGTTTTGACACCACATCGCTTGCGTCGCTAACTGCGGGGAATATCGCCGCAACCGGCGGCCTGGCAAAGCTTATCGGCGAAAAAGAGTTTTCAATCCTGTTCCACGAGGGTGAAAAGGACAACCTGCATATTTCCATCGTTGCCGGAAGGGTAATCCTGGTGGTGCTGTTTGACGCCCGTTCATCGCTTGGGCTTGTGCGCTTACGGGTGAAGAAGGCCTCGGAAGAATTGACGACAATATTCGAAACGCTCATGCGGAAGGCGGAGGAAAAGGAAAAGAGTGGTGACACTGAATTCCCCTTCGCCGAAATAACCGATGACGACATAGACAATCTGTTCAGCTAATACCAATTCAAATCAAAGATGCAGTCAAGGCGGCGAGGATTGAGGCGACGAAGGCATACAACCAGTATGTTGAGGAGCCGAGGACGAGCCAACGAAGAGGGCGCTTTGATTTGGAGTTGGTATAAATTATACGAGGTTCATGTCAGATGTCCTTCATCAACTACGCCTCCCGTGAAATAAATTGTAAAATAGTTTACTATGGTCCCGGA
>JBAQKZ010000265.1:0-2106 GCA_049301475.1 Geobacteraceae bacterium
ACGTCGCCCTGTACGAGACGGTGCATGGGGTGCGGCGCCATCATGTCGTTCTTGATCTCGGTCAGCACGCGTCGCTGGGCCGAGGTCAACTGGAAGGGGAGTATCCGTGCCAGCGGCTTGGTGTAGCGGTGCGCCACAACGAAAGATATCCCCGGTTCGAGCGTTACCCCCTGCCGTCTCAGGGCCAGCCCCAGTTCGAGGAAGAATAGCTCATCGAACACCAGAGTGCGATGGGCCGGCGTATTTCCTTCATTCAGCGCCACCAGATCGGCATCGTTTCCGGGGAAGTGGACCTCCTGCAGCGCCTTGCCGAGAGGTATAAGGTTATGCCGGTCGGCAACCGTATCCGGAACGCTGCTGGCGATTCCTTTGATAAAGCCGTCAACTATTTCCTTCATTACCTTACGCATGGTTTTTTGGTGCAGCCCTTCCGTGAGAGGGTAGACCGGCACGACCCGACCGAAATTGAATGGGTCCCTTGCCATCACGCCGGCCAGATCTTCACCAGCGGCCAGCCACTCGACATCGGGATGGTGTACCTCCTTCTGATAGCCGTACTGCCTGACCTCCCCGGTAAATATCCCCAGCCGCCCCTGTTGCCAGGTCTTTTTCATGAAGCCGACATTGTAGTTAAACCACTTGAGAGTGATTGTGCCACTACCATCACCCACCACCACCTCGAAAAAACGCCGCCCCCCCCTGGTCGGGACGACATCCGAGCTCAGCACCTCGGCATGGAATACCTCGGTCGATCCCGGCTTGAGCCCGGCCACCCGTTGCAGCACGCGGCGATCCTCATAGCGATTGGGGAGAAGATAGAGGGCGTCCTCAACGGTAACTATCCCCTTCTTGGCCAGGGCCTCGGCCAGGCGGGGACCGACACCGCGAATGAACTGCACAGTGGTCTCCAGGTTTTTGCGGACAATGGAATCGGCAAGGGCGGATGAGGTCGCCGGTGATTCCTGCAGCGGCGTCAGCATGAGCCTGCCGTCATCGTCCATTGTCACGTTCATGCGGCTGCCGGGCTTGAGACCGAGGCGGTCGAGCAGCCCGGCGGGAATGGAAAGGCGGTTTTCATCGTCAAGTCTGATGGTTGTCATGGTCAATCCCGTAGGCCGGAACATATCGAATTCTCAGGTGAATTGTCCACGTATTCTTATCACACATTGTTGACTTTCTCAAACATTACGAGTATGTTTGCCGAAAAATAATAATAAAAGAAGGCGGCTTTCGCCAATGGTTAAGCTTTTTACAATTGGAATGGGCGGATTTTTAGGATCAATATCCCGTTATCTGATAAGCGGCTTTGTTCAGGATATTTCCAGGAGCGTTTCTTTCCCGTATGGCACGTTTGCTGTGAACTCAATCGGATGCCTGCTGATAGGATTTATCTCTCAGCTTGCCGAGACTAAAGGGTTTTTATCAGACTTGTCGCGTTCGTTTGTCATTATTGGGTTCTTGGGTGGATTTACCACATTTTCTGCTTTCGGCAATGAAACATTAAATTTACTGCGTGACGGCGAGACAAATCTGGCCATATTTAATGCTGCGGGGCAGGTCATTGTTTGTCTGGCTTTTGTATGGTTTGGCAGGGGTATGGCGCACTGGATATGGGGATAAAAAATGAAACTGCCTGAAGAAGGTTTTTTGCTGCGTATATTTATTGGCGAGAGCGACAAGTATGAAGGCAAGCTGCTTTATGAGTGGCTTGTTCTGAAGGCTCGTGACACCGGATTAGCCGGGGCTACCGTGTTGAGAGGCATGATGGGCTTTGGAGCGCATAGCCGACTTCACACGTTCAAGCTTGAGCGATTATCGGAAGATATGCCTGTCATTGTCGAAATAGTCGATACGCGGGAGAAGCTGGATAATTTTCTCTCCGTAATTGATGCCGCTATTCAGGAAGGTTTAGCCACTTTGGAGAAGGTGCAGGTCCATTTTTATCGTAGTGGCGAGAAGAAATAAAAGGCCTCCACACTGAGCCTCTTGCAAAATGATTAATACTTGTTTTTGACAAGCCATTTTATAGGGCTGTGACCGTCAGTTTTTTGTGGTTGTCCCCGGTTTTATCTCTGTGTCATTCGATTTTGGGCGTTTCTACGGTGA
>JBAQKZ010000266.1:0-4743 GCA_049301475.1 Geobacteraceae bacterium
ACAGAAGAACGCCTCCCGTACAAATAGGATGGGGCATATACTACTCGTATTGAAGGTGTTTGACCAGTAAATAATGAAACTCAATGTTATTGCTCAAAAAAGATGATAGAACATATTCACCGTGGACTAAAAACAGCAAGGCTTGAAAAATCTTTTTTTTGCATAGGGAACGCTTTCCCATTGGCAGGAGTCTTTTAATGGGCGACATTTAACGGAGGTTCCGTATTTGGGTTGAGGGTAGATTTTTATACCCTTGACCGGTAAGGCATCATAATGTATGTAATGTGTCTTCACACTGTAGGTATTACTCCGGCAATTAAACAAATGGTACGGGCGGCGCTTGCTCCGTTCAACCGGGGCGCGGCAAGCAGCACCGCTACATCATGGGTTGTGATGTTTAATTGCCGGAGTTAACAAAAAAAATCTGACCCAGTTAAAAGGAGCGATTATGGCTGCCAAAAAGAAAACCGCAACAGACAACAAGAAAACTGTGACCATAGATGATGTGCAGTACGATTTTGACTCTCTCTCCCCGGGAGTTAAAGCAATGCTGAACAATATTCGTGTGGTCGATTCAGAGATCACCCATCTCCAGACCTGTCTTGGTATAGCCCAGACTGCGCGTGGCGCTTACGCTGCCGCACTAAAATCTGAACTCGATAAACAGCTTACTGATACTGATGTATCCTGATAACAACGGATACTCTCACTTGGTAAACTGCCAAGAGGGAGGATGACAATGAAAAAACAGCAGCGTTACACGCTAGAGTTTCGTGCCGAGGCGGTCAAACTGGTCTCAGAGCAGGGGCTATCGCAAGAGACAGCAGCGAAGCAACCGGCGATCCCAAGGGGAACTCTGGCGAACTGGGTGGCAGACTCGAAGGCTTCCATTCGCCCATCGCACTTCATAGGCCGGTGCTTCTGCCTGGTTGGATATTTGATTTTCTCGTTGTTGGTTTGTCTGGTTTTGTCAAATGCGTGGGGCTGACCCTCGAAGGTTCCTTTCGGTTATTTGGGCAACAGGCCGTGTAGACTTATTTTACTCCTGCTTCAAAAGGTCACGCCGAGCTTGACGCTGAGGCCTCCTAGACAGGCTACTTCCTTGCGAGAGGCAGAGTTTCCAGATTGTATCCGGTTTTCCTGTGAACCGTTCCCATCCTCGTAGATGAAGGTGACGGACACCTTTCCGTGGCGAATCATGACGTTGCCGTCTTCGTCCAAGTCCAGACGGAGTTTATTGATCGAGGTGACCTTGGGAGAGTCTTGACCAATAAGGCCCTTATCTGGGGTTATAATAAAGGCCATTGTTTCGGCAATAACGGGCTTGGGTGCATAAAACAGAGAAACCGTTACAAATATAGCCATGTTCAAAAACAAGCGTGATGAGACTCTGAGCGTTTCTGACACACATCCTCCACTGCTGCCTGCATACGTTGACACAAAAAAAGCCGGATCGCCAATATCGTGCTGATATTTCGGCGACCCGGCTGTCTCAGTGAGACCCTTGGGCTTTCCGTCCCACCCTTGCGGCTGGTTTAGTATTGTCGATATCCACCAGTATTTTGTTTATGACACCATACAGTTCTTTTTGCTGATATAAAGTGATGTCAGTCACTTTATGCGAGTAAAGACTGGAGAGGGAATGAGAGGCAGCATCAGTTCCTGCCTGCACCGGATTCAGGTGAACGTAGCGCACGAGTTCGAGCAGATACGTATCGGCGTCGATAAGAATTGTACCTCCCCTGGAAGAGGTGGCCGGTCCGTGATCGCGAGTAATTGATCCACTTTGTGAAACGCAGGGATACGTTCTGCATGATCCTTTACACCTTTTCTTCATTTTTCTTTTTGCCTGACCCCGGACTATGCCTCTATTTTTCATATGCCTTTGCTAGGAACCAGTGTCGCTGGAACCAGAAGGCCACATTCACCAGCCCGATCATTACCGGCACCTCGACCAATGGACCTATAACCGCAGCAAAAGCAGCGCCGGAGTTAAGCCCAAAGACTGCCACAGCCACTGCTATCGCCAGCTCGAAATTGTTGCTGGCTGCGGTAAAGGCCAGGGTGGTGGTCTTACTGTAGTCGGCGCCGAGCTTCTTACCCATCCAGAATGAGACAACAAACATGAGGATGAAGTAGATGCCCAGCGGTATGGCGATGCGCACTACATCCAGCGGAAGCTGTACGATCAGGCCTCCCTTCAGGCTGAACATAACCACGATAGTGAAGAGGAGGGCGATCAAGGTCAAAGGAGTGATCTTCGGAACCACTACGCGATGATAGCGTTCCTTGCCCATCGTCTTAACCCCGATAAAACGGGTGACTGCACCTGCGATACAGGGGATGCCCAGATATATGAAAACACTTTCGGCAATCTGTCGGATACTGACCTCTACAACCATTCCCTTCAACCCCACCAGCGGTGGCAGGATGGTGATGAAAAACCAGGTATAGACACTGTAGAAGAGAACCTGAAAGATGCTGTTGAAAGCCACCAGACCGGCGGCATACTCGGCATTCCCTTTAGCCAACTCGTTCCATACTATAACCATTGCAATGCAGCGCGCCAGTCCAATCATGATCAGTCCCGCCAGATATTCCGGCTTGTCCGGCAGCAGTAGCGCAGCCAGGATAAACATCAGTACCGGGCCGATCAGCCAGTTCTGCACCAGCGACAGCCCTAGAATTTTCTTATCCTGAAAGACCTCCGGCATCTCCTCATACTTCACCTTGGCAAAGGGGGGATACATCATTACGATCAGGCCAATGGCAATAGGTATGTTGGTGGTTCCAATCTGGAAGCTGTTGATAAACCGCTCGACTCCTGGGATGAAGTACCCCAGACCGATGCCCAAAGAGATGGCGGCGAATATCCAAAGGGTCAGCCATCGGTCAAGAAAGGTAAGTCTACGGGAAACATGCTCTCTCATTCCGTACCTCTAAAATGATCCAGAACCCACTCTTTTATTTCATCCCTCACCCGCCGGAACTCTTGCAGAATCTCTTCATTGTCACCACTGGCTTTGGACGGGTCAATAAACCCCATATGTATCCGCTCAACGCCGCCGAAGAAGATAGGACACTTTTCATTGGCGTCGCCGCAGAGGGTGATCACGTAGTCGAAACAGTGCCCGGCGAATCCCTCAACTGTTTTGGAGTGCTGACCAGAAATGTCGATGCCAAGTTCGGCCATTACCTGAACGGCGAGTGGATTTACCCGAGTCGCCTCGGTCCCGGCGGAAAATGCGTGAAAGCGGTCGCCCAGAAAATGGTTAACCAGCCCTTCCGCCATTTGGGAGCGACAGGAGTTATGGGTACAAAGAAATAGCACTGTTAGCTTGTCTTTCAATTTATTCTCCTTGTAATATCCGCCTTTGCGGATATATTGGGATAAATTTTTTTAGGCGCAACGATTGCCTTTGCCAAAGAACTTCAGGCATTCGCGATCAGTAATCATGGCCGGAAACGCTGCAAGATTTCGCTTTAATAAATCGACGAGTTCCTTCTGAAAGTTACTGTCCCGGTTGGCAATGGAATAATACATCCAAAGTCCGCAGCGGCGGTCGTCAACCCACCCTGTTTTTCTCAGATAGGCAAGGTGTCGTGACACGGTTGACTGTGGTAGTTTGAGAGCCGCAATGATATCGCAGACGCAAAGTTCTTCTTCAGTCAGAAGAAGTGAAATGATGCGGAGGCGTGTTTCATCAGCCAAGGCCTTGAACAGGTTTACAGGTAGTTCCATAAAGCAATAATATTTGCCTAGGCGGATATAGTCAAGTGAAACTTTAACGTCGATATATTTCGTCCAAAGCTCTAGATATTTGTTAGAATGAAACTCCAAAAAAAAGCCTGAGCAATAGAATTGAAAACGCAAAAAGCCGCATAGCAACGGCGTCAGGCTTTGTCAGGGGTGAAGGCAGAGCCCCTGAATATGTGCATAATAGCCGAACATCACCAATCCACTGCTTGCTTTAATGGATAGTTTAATGACCATAACCATCAATCATACCCTCAAAACTGTCTTCGGTTTCCACGAGTTCCGCTCCCCCCAGCAGGAGGTTATCGAGCGAGTAGTGGTCGGCGAGGATGTATTCCTGGTCATGCCGACCGGCGGCGGCAAGTCGCTCTGCTACCAGATTCCGGCCTTGCACCGTGACGGGATTGCCATCATCGTCTCTCCGTTGATTGCGTTAATGAAGGACCAGGTAGATGCGCTGACCGCCAACGGCGTGCGTGCGGCCTGCTTCAATTCATCCCTCTCCCCGGAGGAGGCCCGGTGTGTTTCGCGGCTGCTTTACAGTGGCGAACTGGACCTGCTCTACGTTGCCCCCGAACGCCTGATGCAACCGGAATTCCTGGAACGTCTGTCCACCCTGAAACTGGCCCTGTTCGCCATCGACGAGGCCCACTGCATATCCCAGTGGGGGCACGATTTCCGTCCCGACTACGTCCAGATCGGCAGGCTGCGCGGACTTTTCCCCGCTGTGCCGATCGTGGCCATGACCGCCACGGCTGACCCGGAGACCCGCAAGGACATCATAAAGCAACTTGGAATAGAGCGGGCCGCCGTCTATGTTGCCGGTTTCGACCGCCCGAACATTACCTACACGGTCATGCCCAAACAGAAGCCCTTCGCCCAGCTTGGCGCATTCCTGAGCGGTCGGAGGGATGAAGCCGGCATCGTCTACGCCCTCAGCCGCAAGCGGGTCGATCAGGTGGCCGAGCGTCTCCGGTCTGCGGGTT
>JBAQKZ010000267.1:0-5865 GCA_049301475.1 Geobacteraceae bacterium
CAAAGAGTTTCTCGGTGGCTATGCCGGGAGGGTCACACCCGTTCCCATCCCGAACACGGAAGTTAAGCCTCTCAGGGCCGATGGTACTGCATGGGTGACTGTGTGGGAGAGTAGGTCGCCGCCGGGAATTTTTAAGAACGCCCCATCACTCTAATCTGTGATGGGGCTATTTTGCGTTTACATATTCCAAATCAAAGTTCGCTATTCCTGTACTTGTGCATATCCCATCGCCCTGAATCCCCGCATCCGCTTGTCGTGCATCTTGACCAGCATGGGCACGGAGTTGTCCATATAATCGTAGACCCGCACCTCTTCCTTGCCTGGGTGCTGGCGGTGAAGCCGTCCCGTGTACTGGACGAGCATTCCCTTCCACGAAAAAGGCAACGCCAGGAATAGAGTATCCAGCCGGGCATCATCGAACCCTTCGCCGATATAGCGGCCGGTTGCGAGTATCAGGCGTTCCTCGTCATCAGGAATAGCAGAGAGTTGGTCCATGACCGTGCGCAGTTTCTTCGCCGCCATCCCACCATGCAGAACCACCATATGCCGCACGGTTTTGCGGAGATTCTCTGCGAAGAATTCCAGATGATCCTTCCGTTCGGTCAGCAGGATGGGAGAGCGCCCGTCAGCGAGAGCCCGGCGGATGTCATCAAGTATGATCCGGTTGCGTTGACGGTCGGTGGAGAGCTTGGCATAGAGTTCCTGAATCGTAATCCCGCTGTCGGTTATGGGGAGGGTGAAGCCAGTCTCCTGCATTATCAAGCGGCGGACAAAGGTTTCGTCTTGGGAGTGCTGTTTGCGATGAAGGGAGAATCGGGTCGGACCGCATTGGAGATGAATGATGGATTGATGACCGTCGCGTCGGTAGGGGGTAGCGGTCAGACCCACTATATACCTGGCTTTGACCTCCGACAATACCCGTTCGAAGGAGACGGCGGGCAGATGGTGGCATTCATCCACTATGACCTGTCCATACCCTGCGATCAGGTCAGAGACTTCATGCTTGCGGACCAGGCTCTGGATCATGGCTACGTCCAGGACACCGGTAGGCTTGCTCTTTCCCGAACCGATTGTGCCGATCGCCTTTTTCGGCAGGTCGAGAAATCTTGAAAGCTGGGCCACCCACTGATTGAGGAGCGGTTTGCGGTGTACAAGAACGAGCGTCGAGCAATGGCGGTTAGCGGCCAGATATGCTCCGACCACGGTCTTGCCGGAACCGGGCGGGGCAACGAAGATGCCGATGTCGTGTTTGAGCAGCACATTGACCGCCAGTTTCTGCACCTCGGTCAGTACGCCGTGGAAGGTATGGGTGCATGGAGCGCCGTTTTGCAGTTTGTCCACTATTGACAGGCGGATATCGTGTTCATTCAGAAGTTCCAGCAGTGCATCGAAACATCCCCTGGGAAGAGCAACATGTTCCGGCAGGTCTTCAAAGCAGGCGATGACCCGCGGCGTAAGTGCCGTTGACAAGCGCATCTTCTGCTTTTTGAAGAACTCCGGGTTCTGGAAGGCTGCCAGACGTTTGATACGGTTGATGAGCGCAGAGGGAAGTCCCTTTTTCTCGACAAAGATACGTTGGGCTATTACCACCATGACCTGTCCCAGCAGCTTGCCCCTGATGCGTTGTACCGGAAGGCGACCTGACGGCGGCAGTTCCCAGGGTGCGTGTTCCTCTTCATCATCCGATGGCAGACACAAACCGACGACCTTGCCTTGACGGACTGCCTTATCGGTAATCGCCTGAACCTCCTGGGGTGCAAGCCGCTGGAGTGAAGCAAGATACGCCCACTGGTCCGGATACGGGACAAACTCATCATCGATGAAAACCGAGTTGCCAGCCTTACGAGATTCCGCCTGCAACGGCAGGGCAATAAGGTTGCCGAAGCCGCCGCGAGGCATGATGTCCTGGCTTGGGAAAAGGCGGTCATATGATTCCATGCTGAGCTGATGCCGTTGAGACATGGTTTCGGTTATGAGATAACAGCCCATGGTGCGGGCCGTTGCCGCTTTTACCGGTTCGGTGAAGAAGAACCAGGCATGGCCGCCATTGCCGGAACGGGAGCGCTCCACGGAAACCGGGATGCCGAGAGAGCGGCAAGTCTCACGGAATGCGGCCACATCCTCCTGCCAAGAGCCTTTATCAAAGTCCACTGCAAGGAAGCAGCAGGTTTCGTCCGCCAGCAGCGGATAGGCTCCGATGGTCTGTTTTCCACGCAGGTGATCTTCAATAACCTTGTCACTGACGGGGATGAAGGCCCGGTTGTCACAGTTACCACATTTTATCGGTGGCCGCCGTACCTTGCCGCACAGTTTGGGAGCCCATTCCTTGGAACATGCCGGGGTATACCCCTTACGTCCGCTTTTCAGGTCGGTCCACAGTTTGGGGAAGATATCCTCCCGGCCCCGGAACAAACTGCGAAAGAGGGTGATCTTTGCTTCGGGTGATAAAGTGGGGGGAGTTGCAAGGGGTGGTTCTTCAGTCTCCATAGCCGTAATTCTGTCGCGCAAATATTGCAAACTTAACGTTACGGCACTTCGTGCCTCATCGAGTTGGGACAGCCGGGCTTCTTCGTCTGCGATTGCTTTGAGCAGTACGGCTTTGTCGTCTGTCATGTGCAGTGGCATTACCTTTTTTTCAAAATGAGCCGTTCAATGGCCGAGAGATATGCCGCCAAGTCTTCCCGTTTGTCGATGGCCAGTACCAGTACTATCAGAACGTCGTCTTCAACGGTATAGACCAGGCGGTATCCCTGTTTACTCAGCTTGATTTTATAGCAGTTACGAAAATCCCCATGAAGTTGTGCTCCTGGAACGTGCGGTTGTTCAAGTCGCTTCTTGAGGGCCTTGCGCAACAGGGATTTTATGCTTCCATCCAACGACTCCCATTCCGCAAGCGCATCAGGGACGAATTTTAATCGATACCTCTGAATTGCGGAATTGGCATCAGATGGAGTCAATGTCCACCTCTATCGCCGCGTCTTTCTGCGCCAGGCGGCTACGAACGAGATCGTTCAGATCGCGGTCGGCAATTTCTTCCATCAACAATTCAAAGAGAACCGGCGACACCATGTAAAAAGCGGTTCGGTTATGATTGAGCACGGCAACCGGCTTCTCACCGGCGGTTCGGAGAACCTGTGCCGGATTTTTTTTGAACTCGGACATGCTGATTAAAAGTTTGGCATAGATCGTTTCCATAAAAACACCTCCTCGAATGTACTCTAAATATAGAGCTTATATCAGAGCTTTTCAAGGTTTTTTATTTGGTTTTTTATTTGGATTTCGACAGGTATGCGCGAGTTTTATTTGCAGCCAGTTGCACTTCTTCACCGCACCACCGCCCGGATGATCTTCATGATCGTCCGCTTTTTCTCCTCATCCGCCCCTCCCAGCAGTTTTTCTATCTCTTCGGCTTTGACCCCGCCCGCCTGAAGGTGAGCGAATTCGAACAGGTCCTTGATTTCCACCTCAAGTGATCGGGCGATGCTTTCCATGGTTTCGAGAGAGGGGTGTAAGATGAAACTCAAACAGGTATAACCGACGAGGTCACACCCGTTCCCATCCCGAACACGGAAGTTAAGCCTCTCAGGGCCGATGATACTGCATGGGTGACTGTGTGGGAGAGTAGGTCGCCGCCGGGATTTTTTAAAAACGTCCCATCACTCAAAAAAGTGGTGGGGCTTTTTTGTGTCGTGAAGAAAAATCTTATATCTTTATTTGCTCAGGTATACAATCATAAGGCAGCACTTACTGAAAAACCGAGTGATATATGTCCTGGAAAATAATCGAAAGATACCGGAAGCTCCTTGCAGCCGAGCGTGGCGCCACTCCGAAGAACTGGGGGGGGCGTCTGACCGTCTGTCTGGTCTACCCGAACATCTACCGGACCGCGATGAGCAACCTCGGTTTTCAGGCGGTGTACGGCCTGTTGAACGCCCTGCCGGACGTTGTCTGCGAACGGGCCTTCCTTCCCGACCCGGCTGACCTCCGGGAGTACGAAAAGAGCGGCTCTACGCTACTCTCCCTGGAGACGCAACGGCCACTCGCAGAGTTCGATATTATTGCATTTTCCGTCTCCTTCGAGAGCGATTACCTGCATATCCCGGCCATCTTCCATTTGTCCGGTATCCCCCCCTTTGCAACCGCCCGCAACTCCGGCCACCCACTTGTGCTGGCCGGTGGGGCTGCGCTCTTCCTGAATCCCGAGCCGGTGGCCGACTTCCTGGACATGGTCTGCCTCGGAGAGGCGGAGGCAATCTTACCCGGTCTGCTGGATATCCTTAGGGACGAAGGGGGAATGCCACGTCCGAAGCTGCTTGAGGGCGCCGCGCAATTGCCCGGCATCTACGTCCCATCCCTCTACAGGGTTATCAGTGAAGGGGCTGGCAAGGGGGGACTGACACCTCTGAACGGAGCGCCTGCAACCGTAAAGCGCCTCTGGGCAACAGACCTGGACCGACATGCCACTGTTTCCGTTATACAGACTCCCAGTACGGAATTCTCCGATCTCTACCTGATAGAGATCTCTCGCGGCTGCCCGCGTGGTTGCCGGTTCTGCGCTGCGGGGTTCATATATCTTCCTTACAGGCAGCGCTCGGTTGAAATGGTGAAGGGGGAGGTAAACAAAGGGCTCGGCCAGGGGCGCCGCATCGGTTTGGTGGGTGCGGCGGTCTCTGATTTCAAGGGAATAGGGGAGCTCTCCCAGCACATCCTGGCCGGCGGAGGGGATATTTCGGTATCATCGCTCCGCGTCGATCCGCTTAATGAAGAACTGCTAGAGGCGCTAATTGCAAGCGGCCACAAGACCATTGCCATCGCCCCGGAAGGGGGTTCCCAACGGCTCCGTGACCTGATCAAAAAGGACCTCGGAGAGGAGCAGATACTTGCGGCCTGTGACAGGCTCATTGCGGCAGGGATACTCAACCTGAAGCTCTACTTCATTATCGGTCTCCCTACCGAGACCATGACAGATATGGAGGAGTTGATCCGCCTGGTGGAATTGATCCGCGGCCGGGTGACCGAGGCGGCCCGCAGGCACAAGCGGCTTGGTGAGGTGGCGCTGTCGGTCAACCCCTTTGTTCCCAAGCCGTTTACCCCGTTCCAGTGGTGCGGCATGGAGGGGGTGAAGGAGTTGGAACGGAAGGGGAAGTTCCTTCAGCAGACAGTGGGAAGGCTCTCAAATGTGCGGCTTAAACTGGAAAGCCCCCGTGACGCGACGCTACAGGGGCTAATTTCGCGCGGTGACCGGCGGCTCGCTCCTTTCCTCGTTCGGGCGGCAGAACTCGGGAACTGGCGGCGGGCCGCGCGTGAACTGGGGGTGGAGGTGGATTCCCTCTGTCAGCGGCAGATACCGCTTGACGAGCGTCTCCCCTGGGATTTCATAGACAGCGGCAGCAGGGAACTGCTGGCGCGGGAGTACCATCTGGCTTTCGATTAGCTTACCTTTTCAAGCGCAACCTCTACAGATATTTCCCGATCAGCAACCCCAGGTTTTCCCTGGTCTCCACGGGGATGACGCTCTTGTCGCTTATTACGGCATACCGCAAGGCCTGCGCGCAGGGGCATATCCGCTCTCCGCTGATGCGCCTCACCGCCTGCCTGATTATGTTCTTGGCCGTTGCAACGTTGTTTTTTATGATCGTCAGCACCGTCTCTATCGATACGTCCTCATGGGTGTCGTGCCAGCAGTCGTAATCGGTGGAAAGGGCGATGACTCCGTAGCATATCTCCGCCTCGCGCGCCAGCTTGGCTTCGGTCAGGTTGGTCATGCCTATGACCGACACGTCGAAACTTCGGTACATGCGGGATTCGGCGCGGGTGGAGAACGCCGGCCCTTCCATGCAGACGTACGCGCCACCTTTGTGGACC
>JBAQKZ010000268.1:0-10498 GCA_049301475.1 Geobacteraceae bacterium
CGAGCTTAACCTGTCGTGGACAAAGCAGAATCCAGGTACAGGTATATCGAGTCGAGCGTGTCGTGGCATGGAAGAAAGATAGCAGATGGCAACGAGTTAGTCAACAACTTAACAACGTCCCCCGCCATTCCCCACCCGCTGAATTACACGACCTTGCCCGGCCGCACACTTAACAACGTCTTAACAACGTCCCCCGCCATCCCCCCCCGCCATTCTCCATATCCTGCGGCGGCTTTCCCGACTACTTTTGTTTCGGCTGTTTCGGCATAGCTGTTTGCAATTACCGAAAACAGCAGCCAGATAGAGATAAGGATGCAGCCGACAATTCTTTTGATTCCATTTGATGGGTCGACGATAGCAGGCATTTTAAACCTCCAGGGTATTCATAGTAAAAACCCATTGCAAGTAACTAATGGCCACCTTTTAAATAGTTATAAACGGAAAGTCAAGGGGAAAAAACAGGAAAAAAAACAAAATGTCGGCATGAATTGCGTAGTTTGTTTGCCTGCAAAATGAATAAAATGTATAACTATCAGGGTATCCGTTTTTGCACCTGCGAAATACCTGTTTTATCGTTGGGGGGTTACCATGGGTATTGCGTCCAAGAAGGTAGATTATCCGTATGTCACGTCCGACCCCGGGTAAGCTACTTTGGGAGATAACTTATGAGATTCAAGATACTACAGTTTCTTATTGCTTCTGTTTATATCCTCTGCGCCATTCGTCCGGCCTGCGCCACAGCCACTATCTCGCTTTCATCCACCGGCAACGCCATATTTGAGTTGCGTGGGGCAGGACTGGAAGGGATAGGTGGAATGGATATAACGATTGGCTATGACGTCTCTTCCCTGACAAATCCCAGAGTAGTCCAGGGAGGACTTGTTTCTGGCGGGATAATGGTTTCAAATACAACTGTGCCAGGCTCGGTACACATTGCCATGGTAAAGGCAAATGGAATTTCCGGGGCCGGTAGCATAGCCACTATTAGTTTTGACCAGTCAGGGGGCATCCCAGGCAAAATATTATCCTTAAACGCGAAACTGGTTGACAGCAAAGGTGCTAAAATCGCTTCGCAGTCGCAGATTTATAATCCTGCTGAAACAACTTCCTCCCTTCCCCAGACAACTTCCGATACAGTCTCTGCTGCCAGACCTGCCTGGCTTGGAACTGTCACCATGCCTTCCGATACTGCAAGCTCATCAAACGAAAAGACTCGGCAGGAACCTTCTTCTCAACAGATACCATTCCAACCGGAACAGAAATCTGCTGAAGCGGCCCAAAAACCTGACATCGAAATGCAAAGCACGGACATTGAGCCCCCTCCGGTACATACAGAAAGGAAGACGGTAATTCATAAAAGCGTGCTTAAGCGTTTCCAGGATTACCGTGGGGAAAGGACCCCTCAAGCCCTTATAGCCCTTTTTAAACAAAGCGCTATCCCCGACATGCGACAAGAGCCTCCCATTGCCCTTTCGGACGGAAAGTCAACAATAAGGGTTTTCATTGAATCAGCTTCGGTAGGCAATGAAGCGCTGAATTTCTTGCTGAAAGGGGCAAAACTGGCATCGTTGAAAATGGAAGGCAACAACACCTATCTGTTAGAGATACTCCCGGAACCGAAGGGGTATGAAGCGACCGTGACGGTTTTGCGTAACGACACCATAACCGAGTTCCCCTTGACCATTGCCCCCCCTCTGGTCATGAAAACGGGCGATATAGAAATCCTCGGTACGGAGAATTTTAAGGCGTTTCTGAAGAGATCGGTAACAGAGAAAGCTTTCAAATCCGATCTGAACGGAGACGGAGTCTGGAATTACATTGATGAGTATATCTTGACGGCAAATTTCCTTGTGAGAAATAAAGCTGGATTAGGGAGTTGAAAGCAGCGTACCTTAGTTTCTGCCACTCCCTGCCGCACTTCTGCGGCAAATCCAAGCGATAGCCGTAGAGGTTCATGGTATAAGGCGCCGACAATTTGTTGCAGACCTTGTAGCGGCTATCCATCTTGCACTCTTGCCGGGCAATGATTATAATGGACCTGTAGGATAGTGCCATACGCAATAACAATTAACGACCAGGTAATGAGGTAAAAAAATGAATGCGTTGCGAACGACATTTCTCATGACCCTTTTGACCGTACTGCTGGTGATGGCCGGCGGCGCTATCGGCGGCAGGTCCGGGATGACCTTCGCCCTGATTATGGCCGGTGTGATGAATTTCGTCTCCTACTGGTTTTCCGACAAGATCGTTCTGGCCATGTACGGCGCAAAAGAGGTAAACGAGGCGGAGTATCCCGACTTTTTCGGGATGGTCCGGCAGTTAGCTGTACAAGCTGGCATGCCTATGCCGAAGGTCTATATCATCCCCTCCGAAACTCCCAATGCCTTTGCTACAGGCCGCAACCCGGAGCATGCCGCCGTGGCCGCCACCAGCGGCATTCTGCGGATACTCACCCGTGAGGAGCTGATGGGGGTGATGGCCCATGAGATATCCCACGTGCGGCACCGCGACATCCTGATATCCACTATCGCCGCCACCATTGCCGGCGCCATTACATACCTGGCCCATATGGCCCAGTGGGCGGCAATATTCGGCGGAGGCCGCGACCGCGATGAGGAAGGAGGGGGAGGTATTTTCGGCGTGCTGGTCATGGCAATCGTTGCCCCGATCGCCGCCATGCTGATCCAGATGGCTATCTCCCGTTCACGTGAATACGAAGCGGACAAGGGAGGCGCCGAGATCGCCGGCAACCCGCTTTACCTGGCAGGCGCGTTGCGCAAGCTGGAAACGGCCAACCGGCAAATTCCGATGGATGCCAATCCGTCCACGGCGCACATGTTCATAGTCAATCCCCTTGTCGGCGGCGGCTTGATGTCGCTCTTTTCCACCCATCCCCCCATGGAGGAGCGGGTCAGACGGCTGGAGGCAATGGCGTACGGACCTCGCGGCTGAGTCGGCGGACCGGGCGTCGGTTTCAATGCAGCGCGGGTTCAAAGCCTGCGCTGTTTTATTTCATCCCCAAACATGCCGCAGGCGCAAACCATACCTTGCGGCAAACGGAGTTTATGTGGTCCGCCTCAACCCCCGCCGCGTTGCATTCGATATCCTGCTTCGCATTGAAAAGGAACACTCCTACGCCGACATCCTCCTCGATAAGGCACTCTCAAGGGGGGGGCTGGAGGGGCCGGACCGCGGTCTTTTGACCGAGCTTGTGTACGGGGTCATGCGTCGTCGGGGAAGCCTGGACCACGTTATCAACCAGTTTGCCAGCCAGCGCTGTGACCGGCTTGAGGAGACAGTGCTGGTGCTCCTGCGTCTGGGACTCTACCAGGTGCTTTACCTGGACAGGATTCCGGTCCGGGCTGCGGTCAACGAGACTGTAGAACTGGCCAAGGCGCTGACGCCACGCGCCTCGGGATTCATAAACGCTGTACTGCGGCAGGCTGACAGGGAACGTGACAATATAAGTTATCCGGACCGGGAGCAAGACTTGGCCGGTTTCCTTGCCGCCCGTTACTCCCACCCTATATGGCTGGTTGAGCGGTGGATTTATCAACTGGGGCCGGATGAGGCTGAACAGTTGGCCCAGGTTATGAGCGAGCCCGCGCCTGTCACCATCCGGGTCAACACCCTGAAGAGCACAAGGGAAAGTCTTCTGAGCCAACTGGCGAAGGATGGGGTACAGGGAGCGCCTACGCGCTACTCCCCCAACGGAATAACCATCACGTCCACCCCTGTGCCGCCGGCCCGGTTGCCTTCCTTCCGCGAGGGTTTTTTCACCATCCAGGACGAATCTTCACAATTGACATCCCTGATCCTCGCGCCAATCCCTGGCGAACGGCTCCTCGATCTATGCGCGGCGCCCGGCGGCAAAGCAACCCACCTCGCCCAGCTCATGGAGGACAGTGGTGAATTGACGGCTTGCGACGTGGCGGGTCGAAGGCTCCCACTCGTTTCTCAAACCGCCACCAGACTTGGCATATCCTGTATTACCACGCTTGCGGTGGATGCAACGCGCCCCATAAAATCCTTAGCTAAGACCCTTTTCTCGCGTATCATGGTTGATGCTCCTTGTTCAGGACTCGGGGTTATCCGTCGCAACCCGGAAGGGAAGTGGTGGAAGAAGCCATCGGACCTGGATGCATTGGCGCTCGGCCAGCGGTCAATTCTGAAAAACGGAGCGGCCAGGCTGGCATCCGGTGGAACTCTGGTATATGCTACCTGTTCCACTAGCGAAGAGGAAAACGAGGCGGTGATCGATGATTTTCTTTCGCAACAGCCTGATTTTATGTTAGAAGACGTAAGGGGATTGTTTCCCCAATGGCGGGATATCATGACCAACCGGGGCTTTTTTCGCAGTTGGCCCCACCGTCACGGCATGGACGGTTTCTTCGCCGCCCGGCTCAAAAAACGATAGGATCTATCGTCGGAGCAAAGGAAACTGTTTTTATCCTGGAGGATAAAATGAAAAAGATCGCGCCATCCATCCTCTCAGCCAATTTCTCCCGCATAGGCGACGAGGTGCGGGACGTTGCTGCGGCCGGCGCGGACTATATCCACGTGGACGTGATGGACGGCCATTTCGTGCCGAACATCACTATTGGTCCCCTTGTTGTGGAGGCTCTGCGCAAGGTCACCGACCTCACCCTGGACGTCCATCTGATGATTGCACACCCCGACCGCTACATCCCCGACTTCGCTGCGGCAGGCGCCGACATCATCGTGGTGCATGCAGAGGCCACCAACCACCTTAACCGGACCGTTCAGCTCATTAAGTCTCTCGGCAAGCGGGCGGGGGTCGCCCTCAATCCGGCCACCCCGCTCCATTTCCTGGACTACATTCTGGAGGATATCGACCTGGTACTTCTGATGACGGTCAACCCAGGTTTTGGCGGACAGTCGTTTATCGATGCCTGCCTCCCGAAAATACATGCCTTGCGTGGGATGCTGGACAAGCGGGGACTGGAGACCGAACTGGAGGTGGACGGTGGAGTAAAGGCCGGTAACATAGACCGGATATCCCACGCCGGCGCGGACGTCTTCGTGGCCGGCAGCGCTGTTTTCGGCAGCCCCGATTATGCCTCAGCCATCGCGGAGTTGAAGCGTCGCGCCCACGAACCGATGCTGTAGTTCTTAATCTCTGCCGCACGGCCCTGTTGCATATTTCAATATATGGATTTGAAAGAAAAAATAAAACGCGCCCTGGCCTCCCACCGGCGGGTTCCCATGTCGCCGGGTCCGGTGCCCGCCGCCGTGCTGCTTCCCATCTTTCTAAAGGAAGGGGAGTACCACGTCTTGTTCACCAAGCGGACCGAGCAGATGAACCACCACCGTGGGCAAATTTCGTTTCCCGGCGGGGTCTGCAACCATGAGGACCGCGACACGCTCCAGACCGCCCTGCGGGAAACCTGGGAAGAGGTGGGGATTGCCCCTGGCGACGTGGAGGTGCTGGGAAAGCTGGATGATTTCTATTCCATTCATAACTACCTGGTAACTCCTTATGTCGGGGTTTTCCCGGCTGCGTATTATCTTCGGCCAAATGCGGACGAAATCGAGCGGACGATCGAGGCCCCCTTGAGCCACCTGCTACGTCCCGATATATTCCGCGTAGAGGATTGGAACTTGAAAGGCCACAGACATCCTGTATACTTTTACAACTACCACGGAGACGAGATATGGGGGATGACTGCTGCCATACTCAAGCAGTTTCTGGATATAGTTTTCACTGAGGAAAGGGAGACCCATGTGGGGAAACATCCTAATTATCGATGATTCTGCTGCTGTCCGTGGGCAGATCGTCCAGACCCTGCGGAATGCCGGTACTTTTGACCGGTATTTCGAGGCACAGGACGGCATAGAGGGATTCAAGACCCTGACCGCTGTCCGGGTTGACCTGATTATATGTGATCTGGAAATGCCCCGGATGGACGGATTCAAGTTCCTTTCTCTCCTGGGTTCCCGGGAGCATCTGCGGGATATCCCGGTTATCATGCTGACCGGCCGGGAGGATCAGGATTTGAAGATCAAGGGGCTGGAACAGGGCGCCGTTGATTACGTTACGAAACCATTTGATGCCGGTGAGCTGGTGGCGCGTGTCAGGGTGCAACAAAAAATCAAGGCGCTACAGGACGAACTGCGCCGAAGCAACGAGATGCTGAAGGAACTTTCCAACACCGACTACCTGACCCATCTCTATAACCGGCGATTCATCATGGATGCCCTGGAAAACGAATTCCAGCGGATACGCCGCAAGGGAGGGCATTTATCGCTTATTATCGCGGATATAGACCATTTCAAGCGGGTTAACGACACCTATGGCCACCAGCAAGGGGATATGGTGCTGGTAGAGCTGGCGCGAGTCTCCAAGGAAAAGCTGCGGCGCTATGACATAGCCGCCCGCTATGGCGGTGAGGAATTCCTCTTTCTTCTCCCCGAAGCCGCCGTTGAAGAAGCGCGCGTCGTGGCCGAGCGGCTTCGTGTGGGAGTCGAGGGGATGAGGTTTGCTCCCCCAATGGGAGACCTGGTTGTTACTACAAGCCTTGGGCTCGCCACCTATCCGGGAAAGCCAATGGATTCCGTTGATGAACTGGTCAGAGAGGCGGACGCAGCCCTATACCTCGCGAAGGAGCGGGGGAGGAACCGGATCGAGGTGATGGCTGGCTAGGTGGCATTCCCGGTTCTTGCCGTTGGCAGGGTCAGCGCCCTCTTCGTTGGCTCGTCTTCGGCTCCTCAACATACTGGCTGTATGCCTTCGTCGCCTCAATCCTCGCCGCCTTGACTGCATCTTTGATTTGAAATTGGTATTACGGTCGGGACAAACAGGAAGAACAGGAAGGCCGCCAGGAGGGCCAGGGCGGCGCCGAAACCGAAGGCGGCCTGGGCGCTTGCGTGTTGCCAGATCAGACCGAAGATGAGGCTGGCAGGCAGCGCACCGGCGCCGATTGCGAAGTTGTACCAGCCGAACGCGCCCCCCCGTTCTCCAGCAGGGGCGATATCCGCCACCAGGGCCTTCTCTACCCCCTCGGTAAGTCCGTAAAACACCCCGTAAACCGCAAATAGCAACCATACGTGACGCTCACTTTCTGCAAAAGCAAAGCCAGCATAGGTTATGGCGTATACCACCCAGCCGGCCATTATGAGTACCCGCCTTCCGACCCGGTCGGAAAGGGCGCCCAGCGGCATGGAGGAAAGCATCTTTACCATATGGAAAAAGGCCCATAGAAGCGGGATGCGGTAAGGCGTCACCCCTAGCTGGCCGGCACGCAGGAGAAGAAATGCGTCGGAGGAGTTGCCGAGGGTAAACAGGAAGAGTATCAGCAGGTAGCTCCGGAGTCGTCCACAGGGAAACCCTGTCGGAAATTTTTCGTTTGCGCCTATATCTCGCGCCACGTCCCGCACTTTTACGACGACCAGGAGAACGGCCAGCCCTCCCGGAATGGCGGCGAGCCAGAAGACCATCCGCAGGTCAGTAACGAACCAGGTGAGAAGCACCGTGGCAATAAGCGGCCCCAGGATGGCGCCTGCATGATCCATGGAGCGGTGAAACCAAAAGCCTTTCCCCGGAGTAGGGGATCGATAGAGTCGGCAATCAGTGCGTCGCGGGGGGAGGTGCGAATCCCTTTCCCCAGGCGGTCGATAAACCTGACCATGAGCACAGTAAAAGGGGCCCCGGCGATGGCGATGAACGGACGGGAAATGGAGGAAATGGCGTAGCCTGTGAGCACCAGCTTTTTACGCCCTTTGATGCGGTCGGAGATAATGCCGGAGTAGAGTTTAAGGAAAGAGGAGATCGATTCAGCCACCCCCTCTATTACGCCGAGAAACACCGGCCCCGCCCCAAGTACCGTAGTAAGGAAGAGCGGCAGGAGCGGGTAGATCATTTCACTGGAGACATCGGTCAATAAGCTGACCAATCCCAGAACCAGCACGTTACCGGTAATGCCTTTGAACAAATATACCGAGTCGCAATCAAACGCTGATGTTGTTGGCTTAGTCGGGAGCTCCTCAACGTACTGTTCATGTAAGCCTACGTCGCCCCTCCCTCGCCGCCTAGTCATCATTTTGATTGCAACTCGGCGTAAGAACAGCCTCAGGAGCGGCCTCGCCAAGCGGTCCGTTGGTGACAAGGTCCTTCAAGGTAAGGCCATCCAAGGCTGCGGCGACGCTTGCCTCCGACCGGCCAAGGATAGCATACAGATACTTCTCTCCCTTGCTGAGCCTTATGAGTTCGACGCCACCGCCATAATTCCTGACTGATTGCAAAACATCATGAATGGCAACCTGCTCCAGTTCGCGGGTCGGCAGATAGGTGGTGGGAGCGCCGACAGCGGCGACCAGATAGCCGGTTTCTTCCATCCGGGTGATTATCTCCTGCACGACACGTAGCGGCGCATCCAGTTCCTCAGCCATCCGCTTGGCGCTGCAAGCTGGAAGGTTGTGGTGAAATGCATAGGCGATGTTCCGGAGGAGGGCCAGCGCAAACAACTCCTTCAATCTCTGACTTATGATCGGGCATTGTACTTCGCTACGGAAGGTCTTCATATTCTGGTGGGCGTAGATTACTTCAACCCCAAACAGGATGATCAGCCAACCTGTGTATATCCAGATCATGAAGATGGGGAGGGTCGCCAGGGCTCCGTAAATGGCATTGTACCTGGACACCCCGACCTGGAAGTGGATGTATCCCCATTGTGCGATCTGCCACAAGGTGCCGGCCAGGATTCCGCCGATCAGCGCCGATTTGAACCGGACCTGAATGTTCGGGATAAAGATATAGACAAAGACCAGTGCCAGCCAGACGCTGAGATATGGAATACAGCGAAAACCCAGGAGCAGGGCATCACCGAGATATGTGTCCCTGATGAGCCATTGCACAATCGTCTGGCTCTGCAGGCTTGTGGTCACGCCGGTGGCGGCGACCATAAGGATGGGGGCGCTCACCAGCACACTCAGATAATTGCTGAACTTCTGGTAGAAGGAGCGGGTTTCCCTGACACCCCAGATGACGTTGAACGAATCTTCGATATTGTCTAAAAGCGTTATGACCGTGATGATCAGGGCGATAAGCCCCATGACTCCGAGCGAGGCCATATTGGTGTTGTTGATGTAGGCGACGATTCTGGTTACGATTTCCTGGGATCTGGCGGCCACCTGTTCCAGTATCAGCGGTTCCAGCCTGCTCTGGACGCCGAAACCCTTGAGCAGTGCGAAGGCCAGTGCAAAGAACGGCACGATCGACAGCAGTGTGCTGAATGTAAGCGCCGAAGCATGCAGCAGACAGCGGTCTTCCAGAAACTTCTTCAAAACCAGGGTTGTGATCTGTAAATACCTGAGCGCAGTGCGGCGCAGACCCCTGTACGCCCCAGGCTCAAGTTCCCAAATTGTGGTGAAAAAATGGTTTGTCCTTGATCGTTTCGGAGCGTGATTCATTGCAGTCTCTCGGCGCACACAAAAAAAGCCCACGATGGGTGGGCTTTTCAGGAGTGGCAGGAAGCGGTCACTGTTTCCTTAATTTTTCCTTTTCCCAAGCCATGGCATCCTTGCCGGCTTCCATGGCCGCGCCCAGGATCGTTTTCTTTTCCTTGAGGAGTTCCTTCCCCTCATCAAGGGTCGATCTGAGCCTTTCCTGGGCCTCGGTCGTATATCCCTTTATCTTGTCCACGGCGTTATCAGCCAGATCGACTATGGTCTCGCGCAACTCCCTGCCGGTTTTAGGCGCTATCAGCAGGGCCATCCCCGCGCCTATTGTTGCGCCTGCCAGAAAAGAGAGGAAGATGGTCCCTACGCCTACATTGTTGTTGTCTGACATGTCTGACATGGTGTTACCTCCTTTTTTCGGTGAATTTGTCTATCAAAAATTTCCCGGCGACCTTGGCGCCGGAAAGCCAGATGGAAGTGCGGGCACAGGTACCCGCAAGAACGCCAACCACGCCGTTGATGGCCCTAAGGTTGCGGCCGACATTCCCCACCTCCTCCATGAAGAGTTTCACATCCTCCACTTGGTCGGCAGTCTCTCCGGAAAGCAGTCTGAGGTCGGCCAGAATTTCGCGCAACTCCTTAAGCGCCGGCCCAAGCTCCCTGTCGGTGCTGGTGATAAATTCCTGAAGCAGCGCCGCCGTCTTTCTTATCTCGATAAGCGCCGGGATCATGAAGCCGGCCAGCGCCACCAGTGTGATCGCCATAACCAGAACGGCCAGGCTTGTAATTATAGCCATGTTCACTCCCTTCCTTGTCTGAAATTGCCGAGGTTTGAGTATAGAGTAAATTGGAAATAATTCAATCAAAACCGCTAAAAGGCATCAAGCGCCGATTCAGTTTCGATGCTGCCAGTATACAGTATTACTCCTGGAAATCAAGGCCTCAAAGCAAGGCGCCACGGTGAATATGTTCTATCATCTTTTTTGAGCAATAACATTGAGTTTCATTATTTACTGGTCAAACACCTTCAATACGAGTAGTATATGCCCCATCCTATTTGTACGGGAGGCGTTCTTCTGTT
>JBAQKZ010000269.1:0-5492 GCA_049301475.1 Geobacteraceae bacterium
GATCGGCGGCGCCCAGGTCTCGGAGGTCCACGCAAATTTTCTGGTCAATCGGGGAGGGGCGACGTCTGCGGACTTTCTGGCGCTGGCGCGGTTTGTAAAGGAAAGGGTGAAGGCGAATAGCGGAATAGAGCTGGAGGAGGAAGTGCGGATCGTCGGCGAAGACGGGGAAGCAGATAGCGAAGATCGAGGATCGGCGAAATACAGGGATTTGCAATGACGACGGAGGAACTGAAAACCAGGAAGATCGGGGTGCTGATGGGTGGGCTGTCGGCGGAGCGTGAGGTGTCGATGAAAAGCGGCGCCGCTGTACAGCGGGCGCTTCTCGCTCATGGCTACAATGCGGTGGCTGTCGACATGGACCGGAACCTGGCGCTCTCCTTGGCGCGAGAGCAGGTTGACATTGTGTTCAACTGCCTCCATGGCCGCTATGGGGAAGATGGCGCGGTTCAGGGGACCCTTGAGGTTATGGGTATCCCTTACACCGGTTCCGGAATTCTTGCTAGCGCCATGGCCATGAATAAGATATTCTCCAAGCAGCTCTTCCAATCAAGCGGCTTGATGGTGCCCCCATATCTGGTGCTGCAAAGGGGAGGCAAGCTGGGACTGTCCACCCTCGAATTTTCCCTGCCGGTTGTGGTGAAGCCGTCCCAGGAGGGATCTTCGGTCGGGGTAAGCATAGTCCGCAGCGATTCGGAACTCTCTTCCGCAATGGAATTGGCCTTTTGCTACGATGATGATATCCTCGTGGAGCAGTTCATTACCGGGCGGGAAATCCAGGTTGGGATACTGGAGGATCAAGCCATAGGCGCCATAGAGATCGTGCCAAGGAATGAGTTTTACGATTTCGAGGCGAAGTACACCGACGGCATGGCCGAGCACATCATGCCTGCTCCACTGCCTCCTGATATTTACCGTAAGGTAAACGAGGCAGGAGAAAAGGCGCACCGGTTGTTGGGGTGCCGGGGTTACAGCCGGGTCGACTTTCTGGTTACGGAGGAGGGGGATTGTTACATCCTGGAGGTCAATGCCCTTCCAGGGATGACCGCCTTGAGTCTGCTGCCGGAGATCGCGGCAGCGGCGGGAATCGGTTTTGAAGAGTTGGTGGAACGGATACTCGCCACAGCGGCGGTGAATATATTGGCTAAGGGGTTGGGAGAGGGAACAAAGGGGTTTTGCCGATCCCATATACCTGATCCCCAATAACGAAACGCTATGCGTGACCTTCATCTGAAAAAACCGCAACATGGAGTGAAAAACCGGCTCAAGCGGCAGAAGAAGCCGGTCAATTACCGCGGTTTGTTCAAGAAGGCGGCGCGGCTGGCAGGTGCTTGCATTGCGCTATCGTTTATCTGCATTGTGGGTTACGAGGTGTACGGTGTTGTGGTCAGCACCACCTTCCTCAGTCTTGAACGAATCGACGTGACTCCGCTGAAGCGGCTGACCCGCGAGGATGTTGTCATTCAGACCGGTGTAAAGCCGGGGGATGCGATGTTCAGGCTTCGGTTGCAGCGGATCGGCGAGCAGCTTGCAAAGAATCCGTGGGTTGACAAGGTCAAGGTGCGACGCCTTTTCCCCCATACCCTGGCTATCGAGATAATTGAGCGAGAGCCGGTGGCGGTAGTCAACATGGGTTACCTCTACTATCTGGACACCAGGGGAGAGATATTCAAGCCCTTGACCGAGGGTGACTTGCTCGATTACCCGGTGCTGACCGGGATTGAAGAAGAGGAGATGGAGAAGGACCCGGTCGGCGCAAAGGAGGCTCTGAAAACGGCGGTTGGGCTTATTGATCTCTTAAAACAGGGAACGGGCTTCAAACTGGACGATGTTTCCGAGATCCACTACGACAAGGGGTATGGCTTCACTCTGTTCACCGCCCAAAGGGGTGTGCCTATCAAGCTCGGCAACGACGGTCATGCAGAGAAGCTGTCCCGTCTCGTAAGGATATACGGGGAACTAAGGACTCAGTTGCCGGGGATTGAATACATAGACCTCAACTACAGCGACAAGATCATTGTGAAAAAGGCATGAAGGGGAAAGGGGGCGGTATGATATCAGGGAGACGTGACAATCTGATTGTAGGACTCGACATCGGAACCACCAAGATATGCGCCATTGTGGGTAATCTGACCGATGACGGGCTCGACATCATCGGTATCGGCACCAGCCAGTCGCGGGGTCTGCGCAAGGGGGTGGTGATCAACATCGAGAGCACCGTAGCTTCGATAAAGAAGGCGGTGGAAGAGGCCGAACTTATGGCCGGCTGCGAAATCAAGTCAGTCTATGCGGGGATCGCGGGCGGCCACATCAAGGGGTTCAACTCCCAGGGGATCATCGCCATAAAGAACCGCGAAGTGTCGTCCGACGACGTGAAGCGCGTGATCGACGCAGCCAAGGCGGTCGCCATTCCAATGGACCGGGAGGTTATACACATTCTTCCCCAGGAGTTCATCATCGACGATCAGGACGGTATCCGCGAACCGCTCGGCATGAGTGGCGTCAGGCTAGAGGCCAAGGTACACATCGTCACCGGCGCCGTAGCGAGCGCCCAGAACATTGTAAAGTCATGCATCCGTGCCGGACTCGACGTGGCCGATATCGTCCTCGAGCAGCTCGCCTCTTCGGAAGCGGTGCTCTCCGCCGATGAAAAGGAGCTCGGGGTGGCGCTGGTGGACATAGGCGGCGGCACCACCGACATTGCCATCTTCGTTGACGGCGCCATCAAGTATACGTCGGTCCTCTCGCTTGGGGGCAACCACCTGACCAATGATATTGCCGTCGGACTGCGGACCCCCATGTCCGAGGCAGAGAAGATCAAGCAGAAGTACGGCTGCTGCCTTGCCTCAATCGTTGGCAAAGAGGAGACCATAGAGGTGCCGAGCGTCGGGGGGCGGAAACCCCGGGTGCTCTCCCGTCAGCTTCTGGCAGAGATACTCGAGCCGCGCGTGGAGGAGATATTCACCCTTGTCAACAGGGAAATAGTCAAGTCGGGCTTCGAGGACCTTATCGCTTCCGGGGTCGTCATCACAGGCGGCAGTACCATTCTTGAGGGAATGCCGGAGCTGGCGGAGCAGGTTTTCAACCTGCCGGTCCGGCGCGGACTTCCATATGGCATCGGTGGGCTGGTAGACGTGGTCAACTCGCCCGTCTACGCAACCGGTGTGGGGCTAGTGGTCTACGGAAGCAAGAACATGGGAAGCTCTGAATTCCCCAGCTCGCAGACTGACGACAAACTGTTCCGCAGGGTGAGTCGCCGGATGAAGGAATGGTTCGCGGAATTTTTTTAAAATCAAGGTTTCTATTTCCTGGTCAAATAAGAGGAACTTTTTAGGAGCCTGTCGGACTTAGTAAATCGAAGCGAAAATTCGGCTGGGCGAGGACAGATTTTGTCGATTTTGAAGGTCAATAGTTGTTCTATTGACCAAGAAAGCGGCGAAATATGGACCGTCCAGACGGATTTGCAGCAGATTTACCCTAAGTCCGACAGGCTCCTAGATACGAAACCCGAAACACAAAATTGGATCGGATAACACAAAAGGGGGGGAGTCGTCATGTTTGAATTCGATGAAAGCATTGACCAGAGTGCGAAGATTATGGTTGTTGGCGTGGGTGGAGGGGGAGGTAACGCCATCAATACCATGATTGCCTGCAACGTCCACGGCGTCGAGTTCATCTCGGCCAACACCGATGCCCAGGCCCTGCGCAACTCGAGAGCGCCTATCAAGTTGCAGATTGGCTGCCAGTTGACCAAGGGGCTGGGCGCCGGGGCCAATCCCGCATTGGGCAAAGATGCGGCTCTGGAGGACCGGGAGAGAATGGCCGAGATCCTCAAGGGGGCCGACCTGGTTTTCATTGCCGCCGGCATGGGGGGCGGCACCGGCACCGGTGCGGCTCCTATCATTGCCGAAGTTGCCCGGGATATCGGCGCACTGACGGTCGGTATAGTCACCAAACCGTTCAGTCGCGAGGGGAAGCAGCGGCTCTCAAAGGCCGAAGATGGAATAAGGGAGCTGAAAAAGCATGTGGACTCGCTGGTGGTGATCCCCAATGACCGCTTGCTGGGGCTTGCCGGCAAGTCCATGTCGATACTTGATGCATTCAAGCCGTCGGACGACGTGCTGCGCCAGGCGGTGCAGGGAATCTCCGACCTGATCACCACCTCCGGCATGATCAACGTAGACTTCGCCGACGTAAAAGCGATCATGGGCGAGCGCGGAATGGCCATGATGGGGATTGGTATCGCAACCGGCGAGAACCGGGCTGTCGAGGCGGCCACAAAGGCTATATCCAGCCCTCTTTTGGAGGATATCGACATCTCCGGCGCCAGAGGGGTGCTGGTCAATATCTCCGGCTCCTCCAGCATGACCATGGACGAATTCGACTCCGCCAGCCGCATCGTTCATGAGAAGGTCCATGAGGACGCCAACATAATCGTTGGTCTGGTCATTGACGAGGCGCTGGGCGACCAAATCAAGATAACAGCTATCGCCACCGGTTTCGGCGACCGTTTCGACATGGAAAATTGCCGCCAGGAGCTGAAAAACGTTACACCGCTTATCAAGAGCGAGATCAACAGGGATATCCCGGCCTTTATCCGGGAAAAGCAGCAGCGCGAAAGCTTCTCCCGGCAGCGGAGTTTCCTGCTGGATGAGGAGGAACAGTACGACATCCCGACTTTTCTCCGCAAATCGGTCGATTGAGGAATGCGCCTATTTCGCCTTAAGCAGCCGCGCGCCTTGAGGCTGAGGGGTGAGGCCGCTATTGACAAGGAAACCTTTTATTATGTCCCCGGATTTCGGATTTACCGCCGATTTTTAAGAAACCGGGCTGAGTCGAACGAAGTTTTTTGAGTAAGAAAAGATACCGCTGACACCTTAGCCGCTATGCTAGCTTAACGGCACGAAAAACCTACTTAATTAACCCAATGGTGCATTCCATGTATTCCCCGGATTTACAAACCTTCATCTCCCTTGCCGACAAGGGAAACCTGATCCCTGTCTACCGCGAGATTATGGCGGACATGGATACGCCTGTCACCGCATTCCTGAAGATAGATGACGGCCGCTACGCATTCCTGCTGGAAAGTATTGAGGGGGGTGAGAAGTGGGGACGCTACACCTTGCTCGGCTCCAATCCGGAGGTGGTTATCCGTTCACGGGGAAACCTGGTGGAGATCCTCGAAAACGGTTGTTTCCGCCAGGAGGAAACCGCGGACCCCCTCTCTTGCATCAGGGATTATCTGGGGCGCTTCACGCCGGTCGAGCATGCCGGCCTTCCCCGCTTCTTCGGCGGCGCGGTGGGATACCTGGGCTATGACATGGTGCGGCACTTCGAACTTCTCCCCACAGTGAAGCCCGCGGTCATCGACGCTTACGACGCCTACTTCATCATTACGGACACCATCCTGATCTTCGACAACGTCAGCCAGAAGATAAAGGTGGTCTCCAATGCCCATCTGGATGGGGGAAAGCCGCCCGCCGAGGCCTACGCCG
>JBAQKZ010000270.1:0-13938 GCA_049301475.1 Geobacteraceae bacterium
GCTCCACGCTCGCCGCCTGCCTGATGGAGCCGGTGAGTGCCCGCAGGGAGAAGTGTGTGCGCGGTTTCCCTTTTTCCTGCCGGAAGGGGAGGGGAGTCAGAAACTCCAGGCAGAGTTCCCCATCCTCCGGCAGCGGCCCGGCCTCTGCCACAACCGCGGCCAGTGACCGTTCCTCCCCCCCGCCGATCCCTACGATGTCGAAATTCTTCCCGGTCTCAGGACTCGCCAGACAAGCGATGAACCGCTCCCGCCACTCCTTTGCGAATGATTCGTCACGGCGGCAGAAGAAAACATCGAGCGTGACCCGGTCTCCCTGCCGCATGGCAAAGGTATGGCTCTTGTCCCGCAGGTGGAAAAAGACAGGGGACTCCTCCCCTTCGCCCATCTGGATATTGATCCCCTTTACGATCGACTGGAAGATGGCGACAGGCGGCGCTTTCTTCGCTGGTGAAGAACGGATATTCACCAGCTCCGCCGACAGCCGTTGCCAGCGGAGGGATTCAATTGCGGTTATGGTCATTGGTTTTACCCCCCACGTTCGGCGTCCGCTGACCGTTTTGACATTACGGACACGAACCGGATTCCACGGCTACACTACAAACATAGGCGCAAAATGCACATCGGTCGCATTAACCCGGACGGTACAGCAGAGGTTCGCGTTTACCACTATCGCCCGCACCGGGGCGAAGAGATCGATAAAGCTTCGCAGGGATCTGGAGATGGCCGGTTTTTTCATGTCGGCAGCCTTGACTTCCACAGGAATCGGCAAACCTTCGTGAAGAATCACAAATTCCACCTCAGCCCCCCCGGCTGTTCGCCAGAAAAAAAGCGTCTCATTCGGTACGAAGCGCTTTTTTAGCTCGCTGAACACGAAATTTTCCACCCGCGCACCGTCCGGTGTCGCCATCCCTCGCAGATTACCGACAGCCACATTGCGTAGCCCTATATCATTGAAATAGACCTTCGGCATCTTGGTCAGTTCCTTGCGCTGGTTTGAATGATACGGTCGCAGCAAGGTAATGATGAAGGTCTGTTCCAGAAAAAAGAGATACTTTTTGACCGTGTTGACGCTCAGTCCTACTGTAGCGGAAAGCTCGTTGATATTGACGAGGTTGCCGCACTGCCCGGCAAGGAGTTGCAACAAGCGGTTGTAGCCGGATATATCCTCAATGGAGGCAATCTCCTTGATGTCTTTTCTGATGTACGAGGTGTGGATGTCACGCAGCATCGATTCTTTTGTCACCGCATCGGCATGCAGAGTAACGCCTGGAAACCCGCCCCAGATAAGATAGTCAGCCAGATGCCCCGTCAAGTGGCCTTTCGCCATTCCCGCAGCTTCATTCAGCTTTCCGGCGATAATATCCCCGATAGAACCGGCGTTTTGCTTGATTGAAGCGGCGGGTTGATCACGAAATAGCAGAAATTCCGTAAAGCTCAGGGTATCGAGTTCAAAGACAGCCTTGCGCCCCGCCAGACTGTCCTTGAATTTCGAGCGAATCTCCAGCGAAGAGGAACCGGATACGATCATTTTCAGTTCGGGATGATGATCGTGCAGCAGCTTCAGCAGATTTGAGGGATTTTTCAGGTACTGGATTTCGTCGATCGCCACCACTGTGCGGCTGGGAAAGTCAGCTCCCAATAGCTTCAGGTAAGCGACAAGGGCATCCGGCCCCCGGTTGCAGATGTCCAGAAGATTGAAATCTTCGAGATCGAGATAAAACGACGGGATGTTGTCGAGTTTCTCAAAAAGCAGCCGTATCAGCGAAGTCTTGCCCACCTGGCGCATACCGGTAATGACAATGATCTCACGACCACCAAGAAACTTCACTATCGTATCAAGCAAATCTCTTTTAACTAGCATTTCAATCACCATACTGATGTTTTTTCCAGGCTATAATATCAAGCTTGGTTCAGAAAAGCAATAGACTGGTGCATGGGTGGTTAAATGATAATTACCCTTTCTTTTTCTGAACCAGTTTTTTCTTCGCCGGAGGCAAATAGTTCTCCGCCGAAACGACCCGCCTGCCCGTTTTACCTTCCAGTTCCAGCCGCGCCTTTTTGGCAATGCCGCCGCCGGTCTTCGCCGCAGCCTCATTTTCGTTCATGCCTGTGGCATCCGAGCTTTCGGCGATCTGGCGCGTGGATAATTCCGCCAGCGCGGTAAAGATCAACTCGGCTTCGCTCATGTGGTCGCTCAGATTCTGCGACTTCAAACCCTTTATCGCCTTATGCGATTTTACGTCCACCTCCGCCCACTCTTGATGAATGATGTTGGTGAGAATCGCAAACTCGTCGCCCTGCTTGATGTCGTGCTCTTTCCAATAATCGGTCAGCTTGTTGCGCGTCTCCTGCCCGGTCATGCGCTGCTGAATCCACTTTTCACTGCGTCCATGTTTTTGCCAAGTCTCGCGGGCGCGATCCAGCGAACGGGCGGGGTCAGCCATTTCCTGCATCCTTTCATAGCCCACCTTCGCCAGCCACAGCTTGATCGGCTCGGCCTTCGGGCTGGGCACGGACTGCACCAGCCGCAGCAATGTCTCGGCAGTCGCCACATCGGTGAGACGTTGCTTGCCATCGTCAGCGGTCATTTTCAACTGGTGACAATTTGTTACCAGTTGACTACCCTCCTTATCCAGCCGTTCTTTCAGCTTGTTCCAGTACTTACGTGCTGTCTGATAATCGGCCTGCTGTGTCAGCACCTGCACGATGTCCACCACCGAAAACCAGCATATTTCGGTCGCTTCGTCATACACACGACGAATCTCATAATCTTCAAAAATGGCTGGGCGCGGCTGCATGGTCAGGGCTCCTTGTTTGATTTTGCGGCAACCCAATCCAAATCCACCCTGCCTCCCTTTTTCAAAGGGGGGTGCGATGAGGTCGCGGCACTGTTTGTCTTCCCCCTTTGCAAAAGGGGAATTGAGGGGGATTTGCTTTCCCGCTCCGCCTTGATGCGCGCCAGCAGCTTTGATGCGGGTTCGTCATGCGGGTCTTGCGGCACCAGTTGGCCGGAGAAGGCTTTTTTCAGGATGGACTGGCGCAGGGCTTCGGCTTGTTGAAGGGCGGTGGTGAGTGTTTGGTCGAGTTGGTCGGCTTCGGACAGGCGAGCATCCAGCAAATCCACAATTACTGTCTGCTCTTCTTGCGTGCAAAACGGGAACGGGTAATTGACCAATTTCTCACCGTTGATATTTGATTGATTCACGCCGTCTGTTTTGACATGAATGTCCTTTCGGACAATGTATCTCAACAATAAGGGGAATTCCCTTAGTTTCAGTTCACAGCGCCATGAATGTCCTTTCGGACAAAATAAAGGGAAAGCTGAAAATATGTAGAATGTAGACCTTATGGCCACTTCCACTTGGGAAAGCGGCGGAGTTATGCCCAGTGTGAATTGTAGTTATGCCAGAGCCTCCGCAATTTCCCTGAAGTTGTTCAACCCCGCCTCGAGGTTTTCAATGATCTCTCCGGCCAGTTCATCCGGTTCCGGCAGGTTATCCAGGTCAGCCAGGCTCTTGTCCTTGAGCCAAAAAATATCCAGACTTGTTTTGTCACGCGCGATGATCTGATCAAAGCTGAATTTACGCCAGCGCCCTTCCGGGTTGCTCTGTTCATCCCATCCTTCCTTACGCTCATGGCGGTTGAGTGGATTGTAGCAAGTGATGAACTCCTGCAGATCATCGAAGCGCAGCGGCTTCTTTTTCAGCGTGTGGTGAATATTCGTGCGGTAGTCGTAATACCAAACTTCCTTTGTCCACGGCTTTTTACTGGCTGCGCGGTTGTCGAAGAACAGCACATTCGCCTTCACGCCGTTGGCGTAAAAGATACCGGTGGGAAGGCGCAAAATCGTGTGCAGCTCGGTAGTTTCCAGCAGCTTCTTGCGCACCGTCTCGCCCGCGCCGCCCTCGAACAGCACGTTATCCGGCACCACCACTGCCGCGCGTCCGGTGGTCTTCAACATGGTGCGGATGTGCTGCACAAAATTGAGTTGCTTGTTGGAAGTGGTCGCCCAGAAATCCTGACGATTGTAGGTCAGGTCATCCTTCTCCTGCTCGCCTTCATCGTTGGTGAAGCTCATCGAACTCTTCTTGCCGAATGGCGGATTCGCCAACACATAGTCGTAGCGTTTGCCGCTGTCGGCCACCAGCGCATCGTTGGGTGACACCATGCTGTCGCCGTCGATCTCGCCGATGTTGTGCAAGAACATATTCATCAAGGCCAGGCGGCGCGTGCCCGCCACGATCTCGTTGCCGTTAAAGGTATCGTGCTTGAGAAAGGCCTTCTGCGTCTTGTCCATCTGGTGCGCGGCCACCAGAAAATCATAGGCCGCCAGAAAGAAGCCTCCGGTGCCGCAGGCCGGATCGGCAATCGTCTTATTCGGTTCAGGCCGCACGCATTCCACCATCGCGCGAATCAAAGCGCGCGGCGTAAAGTATTGCCCCGCGCCGGATTTCGTATCCTCGGCGTTGCGTTCCAGCAAATTTTCGTAGATGTCGCCCTTCACATCCGCGCCCATCGTCACCCACTGCGTTTCATTCACCATGTCGATCAGGCGATACAACTTGGCCGGGTCTTGAATCTTGTTCTGCGCCTTGGTGAAAATCTGCCCCAACATCCCCGGCTTGTTGCCCAATTCGTGCAGCAGTGTCATGTAATGCCCCTCCAACTCCGCGCCTCGCTTGGCCTTCAGGCTTTGCCAGTTGTATTCGGCAGGGATTCCCACCTTGCGGTTATACGGCGGCTGGCTGTATTCATCCGCCATTTTCAGAAAGATCAGATAAGTGAGCTGTTCCAGATAGTCTCCATAGCCCACCCCGTCGTCACGCAACGTGGTGCAGAAACTCCAGACTTTGGAAACGATGGATGCGGTTGCATTCATGCTTTAGACCTTAAATGGGTTGCGGCAATTGGGCAGCAGGCCGCTGCACAATATGCTTGATTTTGCCAATTGGTCAGCGGCCTGCTGACTAATTTGACGTTCGTTATTACCGTCTCTATTACCCTTACTAAAGGGCATTACCCTTTCTTTTTTTGCGTCAGTTTTTTCTTCGCCGGAGGCAAATAGTTTTCCGCAGAAACCACCCGCTTGCCTGTCCTACCTTCCAGTTCAAGCCGTGCCTTTTTGGCGATACCGCCACCGGTTTTTGCCGCAGCCTCATTCTCGTTCATGCCGGTGGCATCCACGCTCTCGGCGATCTGGCGTGTGGAAAGTTCCGCCAGTGCGGTAAAGATAAGTTCGGCCTCGCTCATGTGGTCGCGCAGGTTTTGCGACTGCAAACCTTTCATCGCCTTGTGCGCCTTCACATCCACCTCGGCCCATTCCTGATGAATGATGTTGGTAAGGATCGCGTATTCCTCGCCTTCCTTGATGTCGTGCTCTTGCCAATAATCGGTCAGCTTGTTGCGCGTCTCCTGCCCGGTCATACGCTGCTGTATCCACTTCTCGCTGCGTCCGTGTTTTTGCCAGGTCTCGCGGGCGCGATCCAGCGAACGGGCGGGGTCGGCCATTTCCTGCATCCGCTCATAACCCACCTTCGCCAGCCACAGCTTGATCGGCTCGGCCTTGGGGCTGGGCACAGACTGCACCAGACGCAACAAGGTTTCGGCGGTGGCCACATCGGTGAGGTAATGCTTGCCATCCGCAGCAGGCAATTTCAGTCGGTTACATTTTGTAACCGACTCGCTGCCTTCTTTGCCCAGCCGGTTTTTCAGCACCTTCCAGTAATTTCTGGCCGCCTGATAATCCGGCTGCTGGGTGAGCACCTGCACAATGTCCACCACCGAAAACCACCATATCTCGGTGGTCTCGTCATATACGCGGCGAATTTCATGTTCTTCAAAGAGGGCTGGTTGGGATTGCATGGTTAGGACTCCTTGTCCATGGATGTCAGGGGTATTATTGCAGTCGGTGACAATTTGTCACCGACTGCCTTTTTGCGCGGCTTGGCAGAAATCCCCCCGCCGCCACGCAACCGCCCCCCTTTGGCAAAGGGAGGTTGGGGAGATTTTGCCCTCTCCGACTTGATGCGCGCCAGCAGCTTTGATGCTGGTTCATCGTACGGGTCTTGCGGCACCAGTTGGCCGGAGAAGGCTTTTTTCAGGATCGACTGGCGCAGGGCTTCGGCTTGTTGCAGGGAGGTGGTGAGGGTTAGTTCGAGCTGGTCAACTTCGGAAAGCCGTGCATCAAGCAATTCTAGGATCACTTTCTGTTCTTCAAGTGAGCAAAGAGGATACGGCAGGCGTTGGATCATCCCAAGGTTAAGAATATCCATCGTCGTTCCCTGCGACTCCTTCGCATACAAAGAACGTAAGAAGCCACTCTCGAAATACGATTTGAAAAAACTGGCCCGATAACAATCCAAGTTCAAAGTGATCTTTACTAATCGAGGATTGATAATGCCCGGCTTTGCAGTTTCAGGAAGAACAAGCACTTTGCCGATTGTTCCTACCAAGCTAATCAAAATATCAAAAGGCTTAACTGCACACGAGGATAGCTCCTTGTACTTGCTCGCATCTACGAAATAATCGCCGTATTCAGAATCACCACGAATAACCTGCTCTTGGCCGTAAATTTTGTAACCTTCTTGGACATAAAACTCCTTCTTCAAAGCTGATCCGAAAGGCCCTGCCTTGACTGCGTAGTTATCGTGACTTTGAATGTGCGCCAACTTCACCCACCCCCATCCCTCCGGCAGTTCGGGCAATTCGGCCAGCTCTTCGGCGGCAAGCGGCGGCAGGGATTTCGGGGCTTTGGGTTTGCTGCCTTGTTTGCCGGCGGCTTCCCAGTTGGCGAGTTGCTGCTGGTAGCGTTGCGTGCGCTCTTGCTGGATGCGCTTCAACAAGGCATCGGCGGTTTCGAGTTTGGCCGCTCCGGGCTCCTGCCCTCCCGCGGCATTTGCACGTCCCTGTGCGGCATCCTGATTCTCCGCGCGCCACTGCGCGGTGAGCTTGCCCTCGAAGGCGTGTTTCAGCAGAGCTTGACGATACACCTTGAGCTGCGCGCGGGCGGTCTTCAGGTTTTCGATACCCTTGTCCAGCTCGGAGAACAGCTCCTCGATTTTGGCGACGATGCGGTGTTGTTCGGGGAATGGGGGGAGCAAGACCGTTTCATTATAGGCATGATTCCTGTTCAAGCCCGGTATGGCAGTTGATGCTTCGAGCTTTGCCAAATTCAACGATCTGAATAAATAATAAGAAAATTTCAAGCAGAGGTTTTTGTCATCACGTACATAGTAAGTCGTGTCAATTGGCCATGAATTATCCGCTGAATAATGTACTGAACCCGCCGCGCCTTTTCGGCCAACGATAATTGCTGGACCTTCAATCAGAAATTGATCGTGCGTTCCAACTATACCGCTTGAGCCGTAAACGGGGTATCTCCCAGCTTCAGCTCTTGAGCCCTTGGTAAGCGATTTTCCATACTCAAAATTGTATAGCTCTCCAAGTCGTGTCGAAACCCAACCTGTCAGAAAATCGTTTTCCAAACCATTCATCACGCCACCAACACTTCATTCAATTCATCTAGCAGCGTATCCATCCGCGCGCCGAACAACTGATACATCTTGCCCAGCCCGCCTTGCCCGTCGAAGGGCGACATTTCCAAATCGTCGCGCTCGATATGGAACGAGTTGGCGACATGGTCGCGGATCATGCGCAGCCAGTCCATTTGTTCTTCGTTGAACTTTTCGCTGCCGCCGGAGTGGTGTTTCATCACCCAGTTCTGGAAGTTGCGGCGCACGGTGTCGTCGAAGGTGGAGAGCTTGGCATCCATCCCACAAACGCGGCGGATCAGCGCTACCAATGCAGTCAGTTCGCTAATGGGCTGCGCGCCTTTGTAGTCGTCCAACTGGCGGTAGGCTTGCCACACGCGCAACGGGGCGAGTTTTGGTTTGTCGGCTTTGAGTTTGTCCAGCACCTGGCGGATCAGGTCAAAGCTGAGTTCGCGCCTTCTATAAGGCTGGCTGAAGAAAATGGTGAGCGCTTCAATATTGTTCTGATTGCTTCTCAGGTAATCGGCGAATTCATCGGTGAGGGCTTGCGCGTTATTGGCGGCGTCTTTGTCCCACTCGGCGCGCAACACGCTGTCGATATTGTCGTGGTCGAGGGTTTGTTCCTTGTCGCGGCGGATGGTGTCTATGAGCTCCACAAGTTCGCCGGTGAGGACGGTGGCAACGGCATTGACCAACTGCTGTTGCGCCAATTCGCGCATGGCGTTGCCGGGGTCGGTGTCTACCGGTTGTCCGGCCAGCTCCAGGGCTTTGGCTTCAATATTGTCGGCGTCAATTGCGCTGAACAGACGGCCTACGAGCTGTGTGAGCTCCATGCCTCCGGCGGCTTCCCTTATGCGTCGTTGTTCATCAAAATCGAGTTGTTTGTTGAGCCGCGCCAAACGACCCGCGAGTGAGCTCACGGTATCTTCATCCGTCGCTCCCATCATCACCGACATTGCCAAGTCTTTGAGCGGCACGGTCGGCTTGGTGATGAGCGGCTGGCTGGCGGTTTTCAGCGACTTGGTGACTCCGATGGCATCGACAATCACATAGTGGGTCTTGGCGCTGACGGCGGAGGGCGTGACTTTTTTCAGGTCGTCCATGTCCAGCGTGCGCGTGCCCCGGCCTTTCATCTGCTCGAAGTAGTTGCGGCTTTTTACATCGCGCATGAACAGCAGGCATTCCAGCGGCTTCACGTCAGTGCCGGTGGCGATCATGTCCACCGTGACGGCTATGCGCGGGTAGTAGGCGTTGCGAAAATCCGCCAGCACCGACTTGGGGTCTTCCTCGATCTTGTAGGTGAGCTTTTTGCAGAAGGCGTTGCCTTCGCCGAACTCCTCGCGCACGGCCTGGATGATGTCGTCGGCGTGGCTATCGGTCTTGGCGAAGATGAGGGTTTTAGGAACCTCGGTGCGTCCGGGGAATATCTCCGGCAGCTTGTCGCGGAAGGCGCGGATGACGGTGCGGATTTGATCGGGGTTGACGATGTTGCGATCCAGTTGAGTCGCGGAATAAGTTTCGTCTTCGTCCTGCTGTTCCCAGCGTTTTTTGCGGGTGAGCTTTTCGCGCTTTTCGACTTGCTGGTGCGCATTGATTTGCGCGCCTTGCCTGCTGATTTCGGTTTCGATCACATAGATTTCATTGCCGACATTCACGCCATCGGCCACGGCTTTTTCGTGGCTGTAGTCGCTGACGACGTTCTTCTTGAAGAAGCCGTAGGTGCGGTTGTCCGGTGTGGCGGTGAGACCGATCAGGCTGGCATCGAAATAGTCGATCACCTGTTGCCACAGGTTGTAAATGGAGCGGTGGCATTCGTCGACGAAGATGAAATCGAAGAACTCAGGTGGGGCTTTTTCGTTGTACACAACCGGCATGGGTTCCTTGGGCTGCGCCAGTTCCGCCGGGTTGATCTCTTCGGCGGCCTCGTCCAGTTCTTTATCTTTCAGGATCGAATACAGTCGTTGAATAGTGCTGATACACACCTGGCTGTCCTTGGCGACAAACGAGGATTTGAGCCGCTGCACGGTGTACAGCTCGGTGAATTTGCGGTTATCGTCGAGCGGCACGTAGGACATCATTTCCTGTTCGGCTTGTTCGCCGAGATTTTTGGTGTCCACCAGGAACAGGATGCGCTTGCCCTGTGCGTATTTTAGCAGGCGGTAGATGGAGGTAATGGCGGTGTACGTTTTACCCGCGCCGGTCGCCATCTGAATCAGGGCGCGCGGGCGGTCGGCCTTGAATGAGGCTTCCAGATTGGTGATGGCGATTTCCTGGCAATCGCGCAGGCGCAATTCTTTGGCGGGGAGATGGTTCGGGTTGAGCAGCGGTATGTGCTGCAAGCGTTCGCGCAGGCTGTTACCCTGCGCCAACCATTCCTTGAGGGTTTCCGGGCGATGGAAGCTGAACACCTCGCGCGAACGCGGCTTGGGGTCACGACCATCGGTAAAGCGGGTGATAATGCCGGTGCTTTCGTACAAGAATGGCAAAGGCTCTTTGTTGTTGACCCACTGCAGCCTGGCCGACGCATAGCCTTCCGACTGTTCCTCCACCGTCGTAATGTTATAACCGGCTTCGGCCTTCTTCGCCTCGATGACCCCCACGGCTTTTTTATCGACGAACAGCAGATAGTCGGCGGGACCGATATCGGTATGATATTCGCGCACAGCCTGGCCGGAACCGACGCTGAGGTCGATCTTTTTCTTGTGCTGAACCTGCCAACCCGCCTGTCGCAACTGGGCGTCGATGGTGTCGCGGGCTTTTTGTTCGGGGTTCTGATTTTCAGTCATGGTGGTTGTTCGCAGCCTGTGTTTAGCGTGTAAACGTATACCTGCTCTGCCGTCTTATATCACAGCGGGAACCTAAAAAAAACCTTATTCAATATTCAGCAGCAATCCCTTTCCCGGGTAGTGCCTGACATTGCGGGTCGCCAACTTGCACCCCATAACCAGCGCCGTTGCAGCATGTAGTAAGAGAGATTTTTTTACAGCTTGTTCCTGGCTGTCTTTTGATATGAAATCTTCACGATTAGTTATTCGAGGGCTTTATGGTACCATATCATTCAATGAAGTAGCCCCTCATTCAGTCGTCTTAATGGGCTTAAATATAGGCCAACATAAAAGACAACACAAGGCTTTGTTCTTGCGGGCGTTCAGAAGGTAGCGGATCAACTGATAGAGCTATACCAGACATAGATGCGGTTGCGTTCATGCCTTAACCTCGAATCAGATTCATGATCAGATGAATCATTAGTTGTTTTTGGGCGGGATCGCTTTGCGCCACCAGCAGTGCAATCGCCGCCAGCGCGTTATCGTTGATTTTCAGTTCGCCGTCGGTTTTCAGATGATGCTGGTTGCGCTGCAGGAACCAGATAAACAGAAAGGCGCCGATGCGCTTGTTGCCATCCGAAAACGGATGATTCTTGATGACGAAGTACAACAGATGCGCACCCTGTTCCTCTATGCTTGGGTAAAGAAACTCCCCGCCAAACGACTGCACGATATTGCCGAGGATGCCCGCAAAACTATCGTCCTTTTGATTGCCGAACAACGCCGAAGCCTCGCCCCTGCCGATCAAATCCGCCTTCAGCGCGGCAATGCCCGCCACCGCTTCCGCAGGCTGAATCTCGTACCGTATCGCCGTGGCAAAATCCCCCAGCGGCAGCCGTTCGCTGTCGAACTGGTTGAGCAGCACAAACGTCCGCGCATACCCAGCAATCACACTCACCAGCCCGCGTGCCTCCGGCAGGCTGGCCTGCTCGATCAGGTTTTGCTGGAACAGCGTCAGGGTGCGCTCAAGCTGCTTGATGTTCTCCTGCTGCGCTTCGAGGCGCTGCTTGTTCAGCGCGTAGCCCTGTACCAGATAATCCTTCAGGACGCAGTTGGCCCAGATGCGGAACTGTGTGCCCTTCCGCGAATTGACCCGATAACCCACCGAAATAATGACATCCAGGTTGTAATGTTTGATCGTGCGTTTGACTTGTCGCTTGCCTTCTTGCTGAACTACTAAGAAATCCTTAGTAGTTGGATTTTCCACCAACTCACCTTCCTGATAGATATTATTCAAGTGCATCAACACGTTTTCCGGCGTGGTGGCAAACAGCTCGCCCATCTGTCTTTGGGTTAGCCAAACACTTTCGCCTTCCAGCCTGACCTCAGTGGCCATCAAGCCATCGGCGGATTGATAAATGACGATGGGGGCAGCGGTATTTTCCGGAGTAGTCATACGTATATCCTCTTGGTGTTTCGGGTGCTGCGGCAACTATCCGGAAATCCCGAATAGTTCCAGTATTTTTCAAGTCCCTTGTTCAATAGTAACTATTCAGCACATTCATCTTATGAACGTTTGTCTCTTGTTTCTAGCCTCCCCTCCCTTGACGGGAGGGGATTGAGGGGTGGGTGAAATCGGCAATTGAGTCAAATGTGCCAGCTTCCCCCACCCCCTGACCCCCTCCCGCGAGGGGAGGGGGGACTTGTTGAGTAATGGGAACTTGTGCTGAATAGTTACATTCAATATTCAGCAGCAATCCCTTTTCCGGGTACTGCCTGACATTGCGGGTCGCCAACTTGCACCCCATAACCAGCGCCGTTGCAGCATGTCGTTAGAGAGATTTTTTCACAGCTTGTCCCTGGCTGTCTTTTGATATGAGAAATCTTCACGATTAGTTATTCGAGGGCTTTATGGGACCATATCATTCGATGAAGCTGCCATTCATTCAGCAGTCTTAATGGGCTTAAATATAGACTAGAACAAAAGCCAACACAAGGCTTTGTTTTTGCGGGCGGGCAGAATGTAGCGGATCAACTGATAGTGCGTGTAGTGTATGATGCGCATCGTTTAAAGGAGGGATAGACACAGTTTACAGGGGGTGATCCTGCGTCAGAGTCACGCCCCACCCCCCAGCGCCTTGTAGAGGGTCACCAGGTTGTTGAGACGGGCAAGACGGACGGTGATCAGGTTCTGCCGAGCGCCATAAAGTGAGCGCTGGGAGTCCAGCGCCGTCAGGTAACTGTCCACCCCTTTGTCAAAGCGGGCCTGGGAGAGCCGGTAACTTTCGGCGGTGGCAAAGACAAGAGACTGCTGCGCCGCCATTTGTTCGTCAATGGTCCCCCGCTGGGCAAGGGCATCCGCCACCTCCCGGAATGCGGTCTGGATGGCCTTTTCGTACTGGGCCACGGCAATATCGCGATCCACCTCCGCCGCCTTCAGATTGACCTTGTTGCTGCCGCCGTCGAATATGGGGAGTGTTATCTGCGGCGCAAACTTCCAGGCAAAGGCGCCGCCTTTGAATAGGGCGGAAAGCTCGTCGCTGCCGAAGCCGACTGACGAGACCAGGGTGATACGTGGGAAAAATGCTGCTCGCGCCGCGCCTATATTTGCGTTGGCGCCCTTGAGCTGACCTTCAGCCTGGAGGATGTCCGGGCGACCCAGCAGTACATCGGACGGCAGGCCGGGAGAGATATCCTTAAGAGACGTCAATGACTCGGAAAGCGCCTGCGGCAACAGCTCCGCCGGGACTTGCGAACCAACCACCAGATTAATAGCGTTCTCGTCCTGGGCCACCAGCGTGGTGAAGCGGGCTATATCAACCCGTGCCGCATCCACGGTGGTCTGGGCCTGATTCAGGGCGAGTAAGCTGGATACTCCGGCCTCGAATCGGCTATTGGTCAGCTTGTACGCCTCCTGTTGGTTGGCAAGGGTATCTTTAGCCAGTTGCAACCGCTCCCGGTCGGCGGCCAGGGCCAGATAACCGGCGGCAACCTGGGAAACCAGGCTGATCCGCACAGTTCGTTTCGCCTGCCCGGTGGAGAGAAATTGCTCCAGCGCCTGGTCCTTGAGGCTGCGTACCCGACCGAACAGATCCAGTTCGTAGGAGCTGACGCCAAGACCTACGCTGTATTGTTCAACGGTCATGGCCCGGCCTGTGCCGGAGAGGGTTTCAGGAATCCGCTGGAAGCTGGCGGCGGCGGATGCGTCAATTTTTGGGAAGAGGTCGGAACGCTGTATCTGGTAGAGTGCCCGTGCCCGTTCAATGTTAAGAGCGGCTACCCGCAGGTCGCGGTTGTTGTCCAGGGCCAGGGCGATCAGTTTTTGCAGCATCGGATCGACAAAGAACTCCTGCCAGGGAATGTCGGACGCCGCCTTGTCAATTTTTGACGCCCCGTCCTTGTACTCCGGGCCGCTTGGCCAGGCGACCGGCGTCGGCGCAACGGGTTGGGTATATTTCGGAGACATGGTCGTACAGCCGGCCAGGAGAAAAGGCGCAATTAATACGCCAATGGATTTATTGAAGGTCATCTCAGTTTACCTCCGAAACGTGTTCGACCGCAGCTTTCGGCTTCTTCCCGAACAGCCGCGACACCATCACAAAGAAGAACGGGATAAAGAGCAGGTCGATGAAGGTCGCCGAGAGCAATCCGCCGGTGACGGCGGTGCCGATGGCGTTCTGGGC
>JBAQKZ010000271.1:0-9914 GCA_049301475.1 Geobacteraceae bacterium
ATACCAATTTCAAATCAAAGATGCAGTCAAGGCGGCGAGGATTGAGGCGACGAAGGCATACAACCAGTATGTTGAGGAGCCGAAGACGAGCCAACGAAGAGGGCGCTTTGATTTGGAATTGGTATAAATCCTCACAGACCTTGAACGAACAAAAGGCCTTGCGGTCACATCGCCGCAAGGCCTTCTTTAGTCTGTACTTCCGGCCCCCTTGACAAAAGGGGTGGATAGGGAGAATCAGCTCTTCATCTCCCCGCGATTACTGCTCAACATGCAATTTTCAGTAAGCTGTCGCGAGCCATCGCCTCCTTTTGATACAATAATACCATGCCGTTGCCGGAATGCAAGTGGCAAAAGCAAAAAAATAAAGCCGTAGCACATCAAGGATTATTTCCCGCTGCCGGTCAATAGGACCAGCGCTTCCATGTATTTTTCGCCGGTCTTGCGGACGATCTCGTCAGGCAGGGATGGAGGCGGGGCGGTTTTGCCCCAGTCAAGAGTTTCCAGATAATCACGGAGAAACTGCTTGTCGAAGGATGGCTGCGGCCTTCCCGGTTGGTAGCCATCCTTGGGCCAGAAGCGGCTTGAGTCCGGAGTTATGCACTCGTCGATGATAATCAACTCGCCGTTGTGCATTCCGTACTCGAACTTGGTGTCGGCGATTATTATTCCCTTGGCGTCAGCTATGTCGCGGGCGCGGGTGTATATTTTGAGTGTGGTTTCCCTGAGCTTTTCGGCACTCTCCCTGCCGCACAGTTTTATCATCTGCTCGAATGAGATATTTTCGTCGTGGGAGCCTATTTCAGCCTTGGAGGAAGGAGTAAAGAGCGGTTCCGGCAGCCGGTCCGACTCTTTCAGACCTCCGGGGAGATTGATCCCGCAAACAGAGCCGGTTGCCTTGTAATCATTCCACCCCGAGCCGGACAGGTAGCCGCGCACTATGCACTCCGCCGGCAGAGGTATGGCCTTCCTGACCAGCATGGAACGCCCTTGCAATATATCGGCGTATTTCCGGCACGGCGCGGGGAAATCCTTGAGGTCCATGGAAATGACATGGTTAGGGATTATCTCCTCTATCTGCCTGAACCAGAAGGCCGATATCTGCGTAAGAACGTAGCCCTTGTCCGGAACCCCCTCGTTCATGATTACGTCAAAGGCCGAGATGCGGTCAGTGGTCACGATCAGGAGTGTCTCCCCCATGTCATATATGTCACGTACCTTGCCGCGGGCGGCCAGCTTCATGTCAGGGAAATCGGTTTGCAGAACTACTTTTGACATAACATAACTCCTTTGGTATTAGGGGCTGTCATGGAATAAGTGTCACAATTAGGCGCTCAGATTCAGGTTGGATTTGGTCGAGCTGATTGAGCAAAACCGCAGGCATAATGTTATAGTTATTCCGTGACAGGCCCTTAGTCTGTCAGCATCGCCTGGTTAATTTCTATCTTGGTCTTATCCCTCAGCCCTTTTAGCCAGGCATCCACAGCTTCCTGCTGCTTCTTGGGAAGAAGCTCCTTCTTGAGCTGCTCCTTCTTCTTCTGAAACTCAGAGCTGTTTGTCTCGCTACGGCTCTTGAGTTTGACGGCGAACCAGCGATCACCGACATTATAAGGGGTCTTGGCCACCGGAGCTGCTGTGGTCAACGCGAAGACTGCCTCCATGAGGTCGGGCGCCTTGCCTATGCCGGGGATATCACCGCTAGCGCTATAGCCGAAGCTGCCGGTTTCCTGAAACTTGACTGCGGGGCTCCCCTTGGCCAGTAGCGCCGCCAGTGACTTCTCGGCCTTCTTCCTCGCCAGTTCACGGGCCTTTTCAACCATGACGCGGCTTTCCACCTGACTCCTTATCTGGGACAAGGGCGGTGTTGCAGCGGGCTTCCTTTCCTTCACCTTGAGGATATATATCCCCCGCGCGGTCTCCACCGGCCCTCCAAGTTCACCTTCTTTGAGAGCAAAGGCGCGCTTTAGCACTTCGGTTTCACCGACCAGTTGCGCCGCCGGAGCCGAGGCCGTAAAGAGGGGGGTATCGACGGCCTTTATCCCGAGAGCTGCCGAGGCGGCGTTGATATCGCCGGTTTTCCGGTTCTTGTTTATAACGTCCGCTGTCATTTCATAGGCATCCCTGGCCCGCTTGTCGCGCAGGGCATCTTCACGCGCCCGTTCCTTTACCTCGGAAAAGGGGAGAATCCCACCTTTCCCCTGGTAACGGTCGATGTACTTCCTGTAAAATGTCTCAGTCTCCTCGTCGGTTACGAGCGATTTTACGGCCAACTTCTGAGTATCTACAACTGCGTAGTAAAGGCTCACCTGCTCGGGGGTCTTGAACTCCTCGTGATGACCCTGCAGGTAACTTTTCAACTCCTCCTCGGAGAGTTTTACTTCACCTTTCACGTCGGACGGCGCAAATGAAACAAATTGTAAATCAAGCTTGTCATTCTGTTTCCGGAACGCCTGGAGCGCCTCGTCATCGCTGATCGTCGCCTTGTCCTTTACCTTCTGTTTGGCCTTCTTGATCAGCAATTCATCCCGCTGGCCTTCCTCGAAATCCTTGGTGGTCATGCGAGCGCCTTTAAGCATTTCCTGGTATTGCTGAAAGTCGAAGCTGCCGTTTTTCTGGAAGGCAGGCACTTCGGCAATAGCAGACTGGATTTCTTCAGCGCTTACCTTCATACGCATCCGCTTCGCCTCCTTGCGGACCAGAACGGTGTTTATGAGGTTGTCGAGAGCCAGTTTCTTGATCCCCATCTGCTTCTCCATTTCCGGGGTAAGGGCCTGACCGTATATCTGCTCGTATATTCTACGCATGTGGTCATAATTCCTCATGTACTCCTGAACCGGAATCCTGGTCCCGTTGACCTTGGCGGCATAGCCGCCACTGAAGCTCCCCTCGTCACCCCTCCCCCAGACCAGAAATATGGTGCCGACGAAGGAGAGCACAATGACGCCAAATACAAGTTTAATGATAATCGACTGTTTGTACTTCCGCATTATGCCAAGCATCGCAGTGCAACTCCTTTTTTATTGGGGGGATTTGTGAAATAAGTATGGATCAACGATCGTGCATGTTAATATAATCGCCGTTCAAAAGCAATGCCTGATTGGTCGCCGTTTTTGATCTTCGTTTCCATACGTGGTGATTAAGTCGGGGTTAGAAGTTAGTAGGAAGTAGTCGACCTATTCCACCTTGAAGAATCGTCTGATATCTCTTCCCATCCGCCTGAACGCATCGCCGGTTTTCTTGCCCGCATTCTTGAACCAGCTACCAACGGACCTGCCCGTTTTTTTTGACTCCTGTCCGGTTTCTTTCCCAATTTTCCTGAAACCCTGGCCGACCTCCTTCCCCCCTTCCTTGAAGGCCTTGCCCGTCTCCTTCCCCATATTCCTGAACCCCTGGCCGATCTCTTTTCCACCTTCCTTGAAGGCATTATCGGCCCGGCTCGGAATAGCCAGGCAAAGCGCAATTATGACGGCAATTATTATATTGGTCATGGAGTCATCCTCACTGAGAAGATCGTTTTTTTGGCTTGACGGCCTTCTTTTTCTCCGGCAACTCGATCTTCGGTGTTTCGGCCTGTTTGTAAAGGATAACCGTGCGCCCCAGAACCTGGGCTACCTCGGCGCCGCAGGCATTGGCCAGCCGATCTCCGACCTCGTGGCGGTCCGAAAGGCAGCTCTGAAGTATCTTCACCTTGACCAGTTCATGGGCCGCCAGGGCAGCGGAGGTTTCCTCCGTCAGCGCCTCGTTCACCTCGTTTTTCCCTACCATGATCACCGGCTTGATATCGTGCCCAAGACCGCGTAAAAACCGCTTCTGTTTACCGCTAAGCATATATCTCCCTCTTTTTGAGCTTTCGGATTATTTGTATCCGATTACATTTATCTTCTTTAAATCAATGGCTTTCTCTGCCGACAGACCTCGCGAGCGCCTCCACCGCATTCTCGTCAAAATTGTCCGCATCCCGCTCTATGATTTGTATGGCGTCCAGAGGGCATTCGCCGATACAGGCCCCAAGCCCGTCACAGAGGTTGTCGGCGGAAAGCCGCGCCTTGCCGTTGACAATGGAGATCGCACCTTCTGCGCAGGAAGGAATACAAACTCCGCAGCCGTTACATTTCTCTTCATCTATCAGAACTATCTTTCTTATCATTGCATGGCTCCATGTATTCACTCCGTTCAATCTCCGGGTATGCCCAAGCCGTCAGAAAAAATAATGCCAGAGGTAGTCAAGCCTCCCACGCATGATCATCTTGCGCCCCGAGTACCTCATGATCTCGCGGATTTTAGCCCGGTACTCTCTGCTGTAGCAATGCACATGACATCGCTTGCAGGAGGGCTTCGGTTCCAGCGGACACCTGCGACGTTTTTCAATGGCGTGTGCAACAACCCCCCGGCAGTCGTCGCACAGAAGTATCCTCTTGCCGAAAATATCAACCGACTCTTTGGAAAGCGCCCGGCCCGCCTGCTCCCGGTGCCTGGCCATGCAGTAGACCAGGACAAAATCAATCAGAACCTTAAGGTCCTTTATCTGTGCGCTGGTCAAGGAGGAGGCATCCGTGGTCATTGTTTCTCTTTCTGGCATTGAATCTACCGTTGCGCTATTAGCGTTACGAATTCAGATATTCGCCTATCTTGACTGCAAGTGTACGATATATCCGCTCGCACTCCTTAGTATCTTTCTCAAGGAGTGTGACCCTGAACCCTTGCAGGTCTGTATTGAAAGAGGAGAGAGGAACGACGCATATGCCGGTGTGCCCAAGGATATAATAGACGAAACGCTTGTCAGGGGATACCCCTGGTGCGTCCACCAGCCCTTCAACCAGTCCCCGCACCTCGGTATTTTCTATAGGGAGTCTCTGCCGGTTGTTGAGGAGTCTGTCCCGGAAGGCGACCGCCATGTAAAAGGCGCCGTTGGTCCGGTTTACCATGAGTCCGGGCGTCTCCTTGAGGAAGTCGTAGGTGATGTTGCTCATCCGCTCGTAGCGGCCAGTCCGTTCGGCCAGATAAATCGGGTACTCCGGGTGGCTCATGATGGCTGGAATGCACTTCTGCGGCAGGGTAGTGGAGCAGACCTCGTTCATCTTGGCACTCAATATGGAGTTTATGTACTTTCCGAACCGCTCATTTTGCTTGCTATTGTATATCTCGATCCAGCCGCAACGGGAGCCTGGCCACGGGAATTCTTTGGAAATCCCCTTCATGGCGATGGCCGACACGGACCCCACAACATCGGAGATAGGAACGGTGCTCATCCCGTTGTAGACGATGTTGTTGTAAACCTCGTCGGCGATGATGAACAGGTCAAACTCAGCGGCAATGGCGACGATCTTCTCCAGGGTTTCCCTTGGGTAAACCATCCCCGTAGGATTGTCCGGGTTTATGAGCATGATGCCGACAATCTGCGGATTGTATCTGACATGGTTGCGCAGGTCTTCCAGATCGGGCTGCCAGTTGTCCTCTGGCTTGAGCCGGTAGCAGATCGTTGCCGCGTGGGCGTGGTGGGCCTCGCCGATGGAGTGGGTGGTATAGGTGGGGGAAGGGATCAGCACCCTGGCCTCCGACCGGAGGTTGCCGTATACCTTGGCGATTGCGTCGCCCAAGCCGTTGAAGAAGATGATGTCGTCGGGGGTGATCCGCGCTCCCCCTCTCCTGTTCGTCATCTCACAGATAAACTCGCGGGTCGCCATCACGCCGCGGGTATGGCAGTATCCCCAGGTATCGTTATCCATTAACTCTTTAGCAACGATCTCCTTCATCCATTGGGGAATAATTTCCCCCTTGACGATCGGGTCGCCGATATTTTCCCAGTTTATCTTCATCCCGTGTTTTTGCAGCTTTTCCGCCACATTGACAATGTTGCGGATTTCGTAAGTCAATTCTCCGCCGCCGGGACTTACAATGTCGTTTCTCATTTCTCCCCCAGTAATTTACGAATTCCTTGAAAGTCCATTGGCTCGCGTCAAGCTCATCTTTCACGACTTGCGGCGCACTTTCAAGCACGTCTCATTCCAGCATGGCACGGCATGCAAGTCAATGATTTTGCGGGGTGAAACCGGTATCGATGGATATCAGGAAACGACCGTCGGCATCCCGCCAGCGGAGCCATCCATAGAAAGCCGTTCCGGCCATGACCATGACCCACTCTCCCTTGACCTCAATGACCCGTAGGTCGTTCTGACGGATTGAAGGGTCAAGTTGCGCCGCACTGCCTGACGGATCGTTCCGTAAGGCATGATATTCCTTCCTGATCCCCGGCAACAGACGGACCAGGCGACCCCGAAGAAACTGTTCCCAAGGTTGACATTCCCATCTACGGGTCGGCTCAAGCCAGCCTTCACGTCCGGCCTCGTCATAAGCGATCTTGAGCCATTTCCCTTTTCTCCCCATGACAACCAGAAGTGTGACGTCGGCCAGTGCGAACCGGGGGAGCCTGGCGAGTGGAAATTCACCGATCCTCCCCACCCCCGGCTCCTGGTAGAGAACTATGGTGTGGTTGGCCACTGACTGCGAAAGAGGCATTGGCACAACCAGCGCTGCGACGCCGGTATAGGGGCGTGGTATTGGTGGCGCACAAAGGACAGGGGCAGCCAGTGCCACGATGAGAAGTGAGGTCAAAAGGGTTCTTAACACCTGGTTAACACTATCGACAACTCCATATTTGAGCTTTTCTTGTCTCGCATTGCTGATGAAACCTTTGCAAGGGACAATACATACCAGAGCATCCGACAACTTTCAAGTGCTTTTTCCGCTATTGAGCTGATACTAATTATTGGCAAAATCCTTGTCAGACGCCGGTAGTCACGGTTATACTGGACGGGGAAGGATGACGAGTCGCTTGTGCGGAGTCCGGGCGTGATGATGGGTTACTGGAAGAGACCCGTCAGACCGTTGATGGGGAGGTGTGGCTCCGTACCGGTGACCAGGCGATGATAATAGGCGAAGGAAGGCCGTACATCGCCGCATTGATCGTCCTGAACCGCTCCGGATGGGAGACGCTGGCATGGGCCCTTTCGCTGGATCCGGATAACAGCGATTCACTTGATGCTCCCATCGTCCTTGAAGCTGTGCTGGATAAAATCAGGGGTATGCTGCACGATTTCCCCTCCCATGCCCAGGTGGACACCGCCCAGTTGACGCTTACACCCTGGAGCATCAAGAACGGGCTCATCACCCCGACCATGAAACTGAAGCGACCGGAGATCGAGACGCGATTCAGGGATGAGATAAGCCGCCTGTATGCAGGGCATGATATTCCTGTCTGAAAACAATGATGACGCCAAATGTTATGATGCTCAATAAACACCTGCAGCCGACCTGATCAATCATAAGGTATGAGCAAGTCGGCTGCTCCTCTTTGTAGCAGGCTGCTATCTTGAATTTTTGCCCGAATATTGGGGGCCCCTATAGACGTCGAACCCTATTCCACTCATCATGCCCATGCCAATAATACCCATGCCCATACCAACACCCATGCCCATGACGTTACTTGCAACGCCGATAGTGCCACTCATAACTACTGGGACGATTGTTGTAACCGGATTCGTATTAACTGCTATTTCATTCATTTTCATCATAAGAGTAGTTGTCTTGATATCCCTCTGTAAATTTTGGTCCATTTTAAAAGGGTTGCTATCGGGAATCGTCCCATTCACAATGGCGTTGGCCAGGGCCAACAACTCTGAAGCTGCAGCATTCCCTCTGTTCTTGTCACTGTTCAATCCCATGTTTTCCAAGCTTACCGCAATCCCTGCCTGTCCTGTCACATTTGCCAATACATCATCAGTCAGAGGTTTAAACTGTGCCGTTACTGATGTGGAATACAACAACGCCACTGTAAAAACAGCTACCTTGCAAACAGATAATTTCTTCATGATTTCCTCCCTTTCTGCAGGTTTCCCTGCAAGCAGCCCGGCCATCCGCAATAACGGACCCGTGGTTTTCCGTCTCAGGGTTACCCCTGATTTGGCCCAAGTTAGGTTTTCCCGTCTCTCCTTTTTGTGCTACTTTTCTTGAAGGCAATCATATAAAGAGCAACAGTAGTGCCTTTACCCAAAAATAAAAATACTACAGGGTAACATGTTGATTTAATTGCGTTATCAAGGCGATATTATAGAAATATTATTTGATATCTAAAAATGATCAATGATCAACAACTGAACGTGAAATCACTCGTAATACAGTTTATTGATTTAATATCAGTTAGTTACAGTTATGTATCAATATTGATCAACTGGGAATCTTTGAACAGGCGAGATATACCGGAACAAGAAAAGTGGACTTTGCTTCTGTTTGCGGTAAAACCAGATCGTTACAAAATTATTTACAAAAATAGGCGCATGGGGTATGCTTCACCATTATGGAATGCTGTTTTGTATAGCGAAACGCAACAACCCTTGCCTGACTCTTAACATTAATCCGTATTTATTATATAATAATTTTCTTTCGTTCTAGCTGGAATGCCTGTAATCTTTTTCACATGTAATAAAAACAGTAATCAGTAATGCATGCACAATAAAGCAAAGGGGGGGAACAAAATGGGCGAAGCAAAGTATTTGGAGGGAAAATCCGTGCTGGTAACGGGCGCAGGCCGTAGTATAGGCCGCACTATTGCGCTGGAGGTTGCGAAAGCGGGTGGAAGTGTCGTTGTCAATGATGTTGACCGGGATAGCGCGGATGCAGTGGTGGCGGAAATCAAGGCGATGGGCGCGAATGCCGTAGCCAATACGGATAGCGTTGCCTCCTGGGAAGAGGCCAACAAAATGGTAGCGCAGGCCGTTGAGGCTTTCGGGCATATCGATGCCGTGGTCAACAATGCCGGTATCCTCCGTGATGTTATCTTCCACAAGATGACCCCGGAAGAGTTCAATGTGGTTATCGATGTACATCTGAAAGGGAGTTTCAATACCAGCCGCGCCGCCGCCACCCACTTTCGCAATCAGGAGAGCGGAGCATACGTGCATATGACTTCGACATCCGGTTTGATAGGCAATTTCGGCCAGGCGAACTATGCGGCCGCCAAGCTTGGGATTGTCGGCCTGTCAAAATCCATCGCCCTTGACATGCAGCGCTACAACGTACGCTCCAACTGCATATCACCATTTGCATGGAGCCCCCTGGTAGCCTCTATCCCGACGGAAACCCCGGATCAAAAACAACGTGTTGAACGGATGAAGCGGATGAAACCGGAGAAAGTGGCTGTTGTCGCGGCGGCCTTATGTTGTGATAAGGCGGCGCACATCACCGGACAGATTTTTGCGGTGCGGATGAATGAAATCTTCCTGATGGGTCAATCGCGCCCCGTCCGTTCCGTTCACAATGGTGACGGCTGGACGATCGGCAGTATCTTTGAAACTGCAATGCCTGCGCTGGAAAAAAGCATGTACACGCTGGACCGCTCACAGGATATTTTCAGTTGGGATCCCATCTGACCGCGTACCGGTCCGCCGCCGGAAGCAATGAAAAATGGGCCAAGTAAAACAGGCGCGAAAGGAGTTTAAATCATGGGTCCACTCAAAGGGGTCAAGGTTATAGAATTAGCGGGCATTGGCCCAGGGCCGTTTTGCGCCATGATGCTGTCCGATATGGGCGCGGAGGTAATACGTATTGACCGGAAAGGAGAGACGCGCTTCGGAAAGTTCGATATAACCTGTCGGGGTCGCCGTTCGGTGGCATTGGACCTCAAACAGCCCGAGGGGGTTAAGACGGTGCTGAAGCTTATCGAGCATGCGGATGCCTTGATCGAGGGTTTTCGTCCCGGAGTGATGGAACGCCTGGGATTGGGGCCGGAGGTCTGTCACGACCTCAATCCGAAACTCGTTTATGGCCGCATGACCGGTTGGGGGCAGGAAGGGCCGCTGGCCCACGCAGCCGGGCATGACATCAATTACATCGCGCTGTCGGGCGCTCTTCACGCGATAGGC
>JBAQKZ010000272.1:0-18120 GCA_049301475.1 Geobacteraceae bacterium
GCTGACAGCCTGGCTGGCTCCCGCAGTCCGGCCAGCATCTCCCGCAACCGGTCACCCGCCTCGACAAAGGCCCAGCCGGTTTCATCCAGCGTGGGATCATCTCCGGACAGGTCACGCCGGGAACCAGACAGAAGACGCATCCCTTCCACAAACGAAAGGCCATCCTCCCCAGCCTCGGCTTCGACCCGCCGCCACTGCTCCAGCGCCTGGCGGAGCTTTTCACCATCCACCTCGACCCATTGCCCCCGCAAAAACGCAAGTCCCTCGCCGGTCGCTGTCAGAGCCGCAACTTCCTCCGCTGTAAGCTCCGCGCCATCCAGGGCAATCTGCACCCGAAAATCCAGCAAGGCCTGCGCCGAAAGTTTTTCTCCGACGTTAGAGCCGATGGCGACCTGCACACGGGGGCGGGGGCGTTTTTTCCACCAGTCCGGCAGGCGCACTACCAGGCCGCTCTCCTCCAGGGCAGGCACATCCTTCAGAAACGGGTAGGCCTCCTCCGGGGTCCAGGCCAGCGGGTGATAGATGTCGTTGCTCTCCAGCAAGTCCCGTACCCACTCGCAGCGTGTGCTGGCCTCGTGAACTGGCTCAAGCAAGCGCAAGAGTGCTTCACGGTTGTTGACGCCGGCATATTCGCGGAGCGCCTGACCGAGGGGCAGATGCTGGGCGCGGGCGTTTTTGCCCAGGCGGGGTATATAGGTCGCCATAAAGGCAAAGGGGAATTGGGGATCCTTCTTGTTTTCGGCCAAGTGGAAACAGACCCGCCCCACTTGTCGCCAGAGCGGCGCGTACCGGTGCAGAAAACCGGTCAAACCTTCCGTATTCCGGGCAATTGAATCCAGCGCCCAGGCGTCGAGAACGGCCCAGATAGCGGCAAGAACATCGGGAGTACAGTATTCAGCGCCCGTCATGGGGGGGATGCTTAGGGTGAGATGGGCAAAGGTTGCAGCATCGGGGGTCGGCAACGGTTCAAGCCGTTCGGAAGTCGGCTGGCTTTGACAGAGAAGGAGAAGATAGCGCGCACCAAAATCGCGCCAGAACATCCAGGAAAGCGGCCAGTCCGGGGCTGATTTAGCACCGGCCAGCGCCATAATTCCAGCAGATTGCGAATCCGCGAAAGCCCGCGCTATTGTTTCGGCATGAAGGGAACCGGTTTCGAGAACATCGGATGCTTCGAGAGCAGATGAGGCGATCATCATCAGATGGCCGGATGGAGTAAGGGTGAGGTTCACGGCGCGTACACCTGCTTATGCATGGATGTGAATTATGGGAAGGGATTTGCTTTACCGGAACCGCAGGATAACACCCAGGATAGGCAATCGTCAATGTAGAGTTTTTGCCATTGACAGCAGCCTTTTAATGGGTGACTCTTACACGTTCCTATTGATTGCAATCTAGGTATAAGGAGGAAACGGCACAAGATGGAATTTCGCACATACTATGAAGACACCGATGCGGGCGGGGTGGTCTATTACGCCAATTATCTCCGTTATTTCGAGCGGGGACGGACCGAATATTTCCGCGAAAGGGGGATATCGGTGCGGGAATTCCACGAGCGCGGCATTATATTCCTTGTGGTAAAGATCGAGGTAAACTACCGCGCCCCGGCGATCTACGATGACCTAGTCAGGGTGGAGACCGAGGTGCTGGAGATGGGGAAAACATCGTTTACCCTCGGCCAGAAGGTGCTGCGCACTCTGGACGGCAAGCTTCTGGTCGAAGGCAAGGTCACCCTGGCCTGCGTAGGCCCGGGGATGAAGGCCAAACGATTGCCCGAAGAGTTGCTTGATGTGCTCAAAAGGGATGGAGGAAGGTAAGCAGTACGGCAAGAAAGCCCAACCCCGATATTCCATGGGCTACCGTTGGTCGGCCTTCTGCCGCCGCTCTTCCTGGGACATGTCGATGGCGAGGAGGAAAACTCCGGCGCAGATTGCCGAATCGGCAATGTTGAAGGCGGGCCAGTAATGCTCGTACCAGTGGACGTAGATGAAGTCGATCACCTCGCCCAGCCGTACCCGGTCGATCAGGTTGCCGACGGCGCCTGCGAGGAGCAGTGATAGAGCGACGGCGCTGAGCTTCTGGTCGGAGCGGAGCCTGCGGATCACCACGAGGATCACCACCACCGCAACTAGCGAGACGAAGATGAAGAATGGAAGCCGGAAACGGAAGTCGGCAAGAAAGCTGAAGGCCGCCCCCTTATTGCGGAGATAGGTGATGTTGAAAAAATTTTCCACTACCGTGATGGAGGAGTGAAGGTCCATCGTACGGTCTATATATATCTTTGTGGCCTGGTCAAGAACAAGTACAATCACGGAAACGACAAGCAGAATGATATATTTGTGTTTCATTAAGATATCCAATTGGCCTGGAAATTATATTTACATCAGGAGCGTCAATTTTTCGCAAGGTCAAGGAAGACGAAGGATTGCGCGGAGGCGCACAGGGAGTGCGCCGCACAAGGAATCCTGAAGTCTGACGCGGAGATTGCGGAAAAGTGGCGCTCCCTATTTCACCGCCGCAAGGCACCTGGGGCATATGGTGGGATGCCCGGCGTCCGCGCCTATCTCCTCGTCGTAGCGCCAGCAGCGCTCGCACTTTTCACCGGGCGCGGCTTCAACCTTTATTCTCAACCCTTCTGTCACGTTTGATTCGTACCCTTCATCAGGACGAACAGCGGTCGTCAAGTCAACCTTTGATACGATAAAAACGCTATCCAACTCCCCGGCATAACCTTTCAGAAAACCCTTAAGTTCCCCCGGAGCATCAATAATCACTACGGCGTCCAGGGAGTGGCCGATGACCTTTTTCACCCGCGCCAGTTCCAGCGCCTTGGAGACCTCGCCACGCAAACGGATGATTTTATCCCATCGCTCCACAAGCGCCTCGTCTCTGTATGCAGGCGCCAGCGGTGGAAATTGGGAGAGATGGACGCTCGCCTCGTCTCTCTTCGGCATGTATCCCCATATCTCGTCTGTAGTAAAGGAAAGTATCGGCGCCAGGAGTCTGACGAGCGCCTCCAGGATCAGGTAAATGACTGTCTGGGCGCTCCGCCGTTCAAGAGAGTCCGTCCGGCTCGTGTATAGCCTGTCTTTCAGTATGTCCAGATAGAAGGCGCTCATCTCCACGGTGCAGAAGCCGTTTGCCGCGTGGTACAGGATGTGGAACTCATGCCTGTCATATGCCTTTGCCACATTTTCCTTGAGCATCTCCAACTGGTGTAGCGCCCATCGGTCGATTTCCGGCATATCCGCATATGGAACCATCTGCCGCGCCGGGTCGAAGTCGCTGATGTTGCCGAGTATATAGCGGCAGGTGTTGCGGATGCGCCGGTATGCCTCGGAAAGGCGGGTCAGTATCTCCTGGGAGATGCGGATGTCGTCCCGGTAGTCCTGGGCCGCAACCCAGAGACGAAGTATCTCAGCGCCGTATTTCTTGATGATCTCATCGGGCGACACCACGTTGCCCACGGACTTGCTCATCTTCCGGCCGTTGCCGTCAACCACGAAGCCATGAGTAAGGACGTTTTTGTAGGGCGCCGCGCCCCGCGTGCCGACGCTGGCCAAAAGCGAGGAGTGGAACCAGCCGCGGTGCTGATCGCTTCCCTCCAGATATATGTCGGCAGGGGACTCAAGCTCCGGGCGGTTCTCCAGCACCGCAGCATGGGAAACACCGGAGTCGAACCATACGTCGAGGATGTCCATCTCCTTCTTGAACTCCATCTTGCCACAGGCGGAGCAGGTCGTTCCCGGCGGCATGAGCTCGGCGGCCTCCTTCTCGTACCAGATGTCGGCCCCCCCTTCCATAAAGAGGTCCGCCACATGGCTCATGGTTTTCTCGTCGGCCAGGACTTCACCGCAGGAGACGCAGTAAAATGCGGTGATGGGAACCCCCCAGCTTCGCTGGCGGGAGATGCACCAGTCCGGGCGGTTCTCGATCATCCCGTATATCCGCTCCTTCCCCCATTTGGGAATCCAGACGACCTTTTCGATCGCCGTGAGCGCGTTCTTCCGAAGGTCGTTACGGTCCATGGCGATAAACCACTGCTCGGTAGCGCGGAATATGATAGGCCGCTTGCAGCGCCAGCAGTGGGGGTAGGAATGGCTGATCTCGCTGACGGCAACGAGCGCCCCTACTTCCCTGAGCTTTTCGATAACGCTTAGGTTTGCGTCGAAGACGAACTGTCCGCCGAAGAACTCAACGTTCTGAAAGAACCTTCCCCGGTCGTCCACCGGATTGTAGATGTCAAGCCCCTCCTTCAGCCCCAGATCGTAGTCCTCATGGCCATGCCCCGGCGCGGTGTGAACGCAGCCGGTTCCGGCCTCCAGCGTCACATGTTCACCCAGTAGGATGACGGAATCCCGGTCGTAGAAAGGGTGCCGACAGCGCTTCTTGTAGAGAAGATCGGCGGTGAAGGTGGCGATAACAACGCCTTCCAGCCCGGTTGATTTCAGAAATTCGTCCTTCAGCCCATCGGCAACCACCAGCGCCTCTCCGTCCACCTCCAGCGCCACATAGTCTAACTCAGGGTGGAGGGCGACAGCAAGATTGGCGGGTATGGTCCAGGGGGTCGTTGTCCAGATGACAAGGGAGACTTCTTTCCCTGCCAGCGCCGGAACGTCGGAAGAGACGTCGTCCAGTAGCCGAAACTTCACAAATATGGAAGGGGATTTGTGGTCCGCGTACTCCACCTCCGCCTCCGCCAGGGCGGTGGCGCATGAGGAGCACCAGTGCACCGGCTTCTTTCCCTTGTAAAGGCCGCCGTTCCCGGCGAACCTGGCCAGTTCGCAGGCGGTGGTCCCCTCGTAGTCGTTGCTCATGGTCAGGTACGGCTTGTCCCATGCGCCCAGAACCCCCAGCCGCTCGAACTCCTCCCGCTGGACCTGAACGAATCTGGCCGCATACTCCCGGCACTGCTTCCGCATCTCCAGCTTTGTCACCTCGTGCTTCTTGCTCCCTAGGCTCTTTTCCACCTGGAGTTCGATGGGAAGGCCGTGACAGTCCCACCCCGGCACATAGGGAGCGTTGAAGCCGTTCATCCGTTTGCTCTTCAGGATGATGTCCTTGAGTATCTTGTTGAGGGCGTGGCCTATGTGGATGTGGCCATTGGCGTAAGGGGGACCGTCGTGAAGGATATAGGCCGGTTTTCCCTGGCCGGTTTCCACCAGTTGGCTGTAGAGCCCGGTCTTTCCCCAATGATCGAGTATTTCCAGCTCTTTCTGGGGCAGGTTGGCCTTCATTGGAAAGCCGGTGACCGGTAGGTTGAGGCCTGCTTTATAATCCATGGTTCCGCTCCGCAAACAACGCATTATCTGATTAATGTTATCGACATTGTATTTAAGCCATAAAATCGTTCAAAACTATTTGCATTCCTATGAAAAGTCAAGGATAAAGGGAAAACTGGCTTTCCGGGCCCATATCGACACTGGCCCATATCGACACTTGATTTTTACCATAGCCACTGATATATTGTTAGCACTCGCGGCATACGAGTGCTAATTTTTCAATATGATATAAAGGAGTTGGATCGTATGGCAGCCTTTACACTTCCGGTTGTAGCTGATAGCCTCAGTCTATATTTTGCCGAGATCAGGCGTTTTCCTCTCCTTACCGCGGAAGAGGAGCACAGCTTGGCGGTAAGGTTCTATGAAGAGCAGGACCTGGAAACAGCCCATAAACTGATCACTTCCAACCTCCGTTTCGTGGTTAAGATCGCCGCCGAATACCGGGCTTATAACATTAAAATGCTCGACCTTATTCAGGAGGGGAATATAGGCCTGATGATGGCGGTTCGCAAGTTTAACCCCCATAAAGGATTTCGCCTCATTTCCTATGCTGTCTGGTGGATACGCGCCTATATCCAGAACTATATCATCTCTGCCTGGAGCCTCCTGAAAATCGGCACAACACAGGCCCAGAAAAAACTCTTCTTCAAGCTGAACCAGGCGAAAAACGCCATTAGACAGATGACCGGAGTTGACACTCTGGAATCAACCGCCTTGTCTCTGGATGTCAAGGAATCGGAAGTTGCCGAGATGGAGCAAAGGATGAGGGGGGAGCAATCACTGGATGCCCAAATTGTCGATGGTGAGGGTTTTACTCTTTTGGAATCTCTTGCCGATGAACGGCAGAACCAGGAAGAGTTGCTGGGGAGGATAGAGGAAGAGAACCTGCTTCGACGGGAAGTCACCCAGGCTCTTACCCTGTTGAATGATAAGGAGCGATATGTGATAGAGCACCGCGTCAGCGCCGACGATCCACGGACCCTTCAGGAGATAGCCGATCACTTTGCCATCTCCCGGGAGCGGGTGCGACAAATCGAGGAGCGCGCTCTGAAAAAAATGAAGGCGGCCCTGACCCCGATTGCAGCCCAGTATTGCGCAGCTTGACCTGCTTCACCCAACCGCTAACCTAGGGAGCCTTTGTGCTCCCTTTTTTGTCATCTCCTGCCCCAAACCCCTCTGAACCGACTGAGCAATTTATTCTACAGTTATTATGTCAGCAATAGTCCCACCAATGCCCATATAATTCTTTACACAATAAGTGAACTAACTAAATATTGTGCTTGACAGAATTACTGTAAAAATAGTATATAAAACCTAGTTTATCTGGGAAAGGGGCTCAGCCATGTCATCAGAGAGCCGAAAATTCAGGTTTGACACCCTGCTTATTCACGGGGGGACGGAAGACGGCCCGGCTGGCGCCACCACCATCCCGATCTTCCAGTCATCGGCATTCGCCCACAAAACCGCTGAGGAGTTGGAAGACATCTTCCGCGGCAGGCAGACTGGCCAGATATATACCCGCATCAACAACCCGACAAACGAGAGTTTCGAGAAACGGCTGGCCGCCATAGAAGGTGGGATCGCAGCCATAGTAACCGCCTCAGGCATGGCCTCCATCGCCACCGCGGTCATGACGATCGTGCAAAGCGGCAGTGAGATACTCTCTTCCTCATCCGTCTTTGGCGGGACCTATTCGCTTTTCAAGGATACACTCGCCAACTACGGCATTGCCACCACCTTTGTTGACCCCACCGACGCCAAGGCGGTGCGAGACGGCATCAATGAACGGACGCGGCTCATCTTCGTCGAGACAATCGGCAATCCCAAGATGGACGTTCCGGACATCTCCCTTCTATCAGCCATCGCAAGGGAGGCGGGGATTCCTCTCGTTGTGGACGCCACTGTCTCCACCCCTTACCTGGCGCGTGTCATTGAGCTTGGCGCCGACATAGTCATCCACTCCACTAGCAAGTTTATTAACGGCACGGCAAATGCCATAGGCGGGGCGATTATCGACTCCGGCGCATTCGCGTGGCAGGGCCCCAGATTCCCGCACTTTGAACCGTTCGTGAAGAAATACCGCCGGTTTGCTTTCACCGCCCGCGCCAGAAAGCTCATGCACAAGGATTTCGGCGCCTGCGCCGCCCCCATGAATTCGTTTCTCCTGGCTCAAGGGATCGAGACCCTGGCGCTTCGAATGGAGCGGCACTGCGCCAACGCAATGCATCTGGCAAACTTCCTCAAGAGCCACCCCAAGGTAGCCTGGGTCAACTATCCCGGTCTTGCCGATTCCCTTTATCATGAGGTGGCGACGCGGCAGTTTGGCGGAAGATACAGCGGCCTTCTTACATTCGGCCTTGCCGACAGGCCGACAGCCTTCCGTCTCATCAACGGGTTGCAAATGGCCAAGAACCTGGCGAACATCGGCGATGCCAAGACACTCGTTATCCACCCGGCCAGCACCATCTGTTGCGACTACACGCCGAAGGAGAAGCAGTTGATGGGGGTGACCGAGGAACTGGTCCGGGTCTCGGCGGGGATCGAGGCAATAGACGATATTGTTGAGGATTTTGAAGGAGCTTTGAGCAACGTGTAATTCCGATTCCAAATCAAAGATGATATCAAGGCGGCGAGGAGGAAGCGACGAAAGACGTACACAAACAGTACGTTAAGGAGCTGACGACGAAGCCAACGAAGATAGCGCTTTGAGTTGGAATTGGAATAATAATCAACGCAAGGAGAAAGACGTATGAATCTTACGGTAAACGGCAAGCCTGCCACAATCGACGGCGAGACCGGCCTGAATATTTCCGCACTGCTGACAGCCCTTCAGGTGCAGCAACCTGAATACGTGACAGTGGAATTAAACGGTGATATTCTGGAACGCGAGCAGTTTGAAGTCACCTGCGTCAAGGATGGCGATGTGCTGGAATTTCTTTATTTCATGGGTGGCGGTGAGAAGGAGTAACTAGATGCTTACGGACGAACAGATCGAGCGTTATTCCCGTCATATCATGCTGAAAGAGGTGGGGGGGAAGGGACAGAAGAAGCTGTTTGACGGCAGAGTGCTGATTATCGGCGCCGGGGGACTAGGCTCCCCCATTGCCCTCTATTTGGCGGCGGCCGGCGTTGGAACCATCGGCATAGCCGATGCGGATGTGGTGGATTTATCCAACCTCCAGCGTCAGATCGCCCACCACACCAAGGACATCGGCGTTCCAAAGGTCATCTCCGCAAAGGAGAAGATGGTGGCCATGAACCCTGATGTCAATGTCAACACCTACCAGATATGGATCAGCGCCGAAAATATCGCGGATATCATCCGGGAATATGACTTCATAATCGACGGTACGGACAACTTTGCAGCCAAATTCCTGATAAATGATGCCTGCGTGATGGGGGGGAAGCCCTATTCGCACGGCGGCATTCTCCAGTTCGACGGCCAGACGATAACCGTAAAGCCTGGAGAATCCGCCTGCTACCGCTGCATCTTCCCCTCCCCTCCTCCCAAGGACGCCATTCCCACCTGCTCCCAGGCCGGGGTTATCGGTGTGCTTCCCGGGGTTATCGGCTCCATCCAGGCGACGGAGGCGATTAAATTCCTTCTGGGCAAAGGGGAACTCCTGACCGGCAGGCTTCTGACTTACAACGCGCTCAGGATGCGGTTTCGTGACTTCCCGATCAAAAAGAACCCCCGCTGTCCCGTCTGCGGCGACAACCCGACCATTACGGAACTGAAGGACGAACTGGACGCCATGAACGTCTGCGAGATCGGGAATTAGCCATGCTGAAGATTCCACAACATATCCACGACGACATCATCGCCCATGCCCGCGAAGGCCTCCCACTGGAGGTCTGCGGCATTCTCGGCGGATCTGGCGACACAGTGAAAGCGATATACCGGGTGACTAACTCCGACGCCAGCAATGAGCACTTTAGTATGGAGCCGAAGGAGCAGTTCGCCGTTGTAAAGGATATGCGCATTAAGGGGGTGAAGATGCTCGCCATATATCACTCCCATCCTGAAACCCCTGCCAGGCCGTCAGAGGAAGATATCCGGATGGCCCTGACCCCCGGGATTTCCTATGTGATAGTTTCCATGATGGCGCCAGATGCGCCGACGCTGAGGTCGTTCAAGATCAGCGATGGACAGGTGCAAAATGAAGAAGTTCAGGTCGTATAAAGGCCGTTTATTTGAGGAGATGAAAATGTCGGATGATGCCAAAAAAACTAGTATCGATCTGGAAAACCTCAAGTCCGGAGGCTTTATAAAGGAGCGGGGAAAGGATATGTTCACTGTCCGTCTCCGTGTTCCGGGTGGCAGGCTGCAAGTAAGCCGAATGAAGAAAATCGCGGAGGTTGCCGAAAAATACGGGGTCGAGTTTGTACACCTCTCCGTGCGGCAATCCGTGGAGTTGATCCATGTGAATTTCAAGGATTTTGACGGGATCGTAAAGGAACTGGGGGAGGGAGACCAGAAAATCGCCTCGTGCGGCGCGCGCGTGCGTGTGCCAACCGCCTGCGGCGGCTGCGAATATAACCCGAACGGGTTGATGGACGCCCAGGCCTCGGCCCTTGAAGTAGACGAAAAGATGTTCGGCACCCCGACTGCGCACCACAAGTTCAAGATCAGCTTTTCGGGATGTCCGATTGACTGTTTCAAATCAGCCATGAACGACGTAGGCTTTCAGGGTGTTATCTGGCCTGAACTCACCAGCGAAGCATGCATCAGTTGCGGACTCTGCGCAAAATCATGCGGCGAAGGGGCGATTGAGATGAGGCCGGACAATAAGCCGGTTTTCTACGGTGATAAATGCATTTACTGCGGCGACTGTGTGAAGGTTTGCCCAACCGAGGCATGGAAGGTGGCCAATAAAGGCTACCTTGTACGCGTGGGAGGCAAGGGAGGACATCACCCAATACTTGGAACCATCTTCGCGCTATTCCTGCCTGCGGACAAGGTTGTGGAATTCATCGCAGACGTGCTCGCCTGGTACAAAGAGAAAGCGGAGGGACTGGGGAGAACCAGGATAGGCGATATAATAATAAAGGAAGGGCCGGACTCGCTTCTGGGCCACTTGCGTGACAAATTTGCAGAATATGTGCCAGCGAATACCTTCCCGCCTCGGGTCATCAACACCCAGGTTGGGAAGTGGGTCAATAGAGGTACAACATGCACACCATAGATCTGCGAGGCGTCTGCTGCCCGACAAATTTTGTAAAGGCCAAGCTGGCACTTGAGATGGTGGACGAAGGCGAGACGGTGGAGTTTCTCCTGGACGACGGGGAACCTGTGAAAAACGTACCGAGAAGCCTCAAGGCCGAGGGACACAAGCTGCTTGGCCTGAAAGAGACTGATGGGCATTATGTCCTTACCCTGGAAAAGTGTGCGGAATAACCCTATCCGTAATGGAAAATTACATGAAACTTGCTCCTGAAATACCGGTTGCAGCAACTCCCCCGGAAATCCTGAAGATAGGGATGGAGGCGGCCAAAGGGCCGGTCAAGCTTGCCTGCTCCTTCTCCGTGGAGGACGTGGTGATCATCGACATGGCCAGTGAACTGGGGCTTCCCTTGGGGATATTCGCCCTCGATACGGGTCGGCTGAACGAGGAGACTTACGAGGTGGCGGACGCCATAGTCGAGCGTTACCGGGTGCGGATCGACTGGTGCTTTCCACAACACGGCGCGGTGGAGAAGCTCCTGCGGGAGAAGGGACTCTTTTCCTTCAGGGAGTCGCTTTCAAACCGTCACGAATGCTGCCATATCCGCAAGGTGGAGCCCCTTTCCAGGGCGCTCAAGGGGCTTTCCGGCTGGGTCACGGGTCTGCGCAGGGAGCAGGGAGTGACCAGAACGGATATGCTCCCCATCGAGATAGACACCCTGAACAGCGGCATCCTCAAGATCAACCCGCTCCTCGACTGGACCGAGGCACAGGTATGGGAGTACGCCGATGCAAAACGGCTTCCGACAAACCGCCTTCACAGACAGGGATATCCCTCCATCGGCTGCGCCCCCTGCACCAGGCCGATAGCCCCTGGCGAACATCCCAGGAGTGGGCGGTGGTGGTGGGAAAATCCGGAAAATAAGGAATGCGGACTGCATAGGAGATAAACTGTATGTACGACCACTTGGATGAACTCGAAGCCCAATCCATTTACATCTTCCGCGAGGCCTACCGGAAGTTTGATAACCTCGCCATGCTCTACTCCATCGGCAAGGACTCCACCACCATGATCCACCTGGCGCGGAAGGCCTTTTTCGGCAATCTCCCCTTCCCTCTTGTCCACATCGACACCACCTACAAGTATCCGGAGATGATCGCATACCGGGACCGTATGGCCAGGGAGTGGGGCGCGGAGATGATCGTGGGGAAAAATAAGGCGGCGATTGCATCCGGCATGGGGCCGGAGCAGGGAAGGCTCGTCTGCTGCGAGAAGCTGAAGACCGATGGATTGACTCAGATTATTGAACAGCATGACTTTCACGGCCTGTTCCTGGGCATCCGGCGCGACGAGGAGGGGAGCCGCGCCAAGGAGCGAGTCTTCTCGCCTCGCGACAAGAACTTCGAGTGGGTCTACAAGGACCAGCCCCCAGAGCTCTGGGACCAGTTCAACACAACCTTCGCGCCTGGCACACACATCCGGGTACACCCGATACTCCACTGGACAGAGCTGAACATCTGGGAATACATAAAGCGTGAGGGGTTCGAGATATGCCCCCTTTACTTCGCCAAGGATGGCAAGAGGTTCCGGTCGCTCGGCTGCGTGCCCTGCACCAGCCCGATCGAATCGACAGCCGTCACGGTGGACGAAATCATCGAGGAGCTCAAGGAGATCAATACGCCTGAGCGGGCGGGCCGGGCGCAGGATCAGGAAAACAGATACGCCATGCAGAAGCTCCGCGCCAAGGGGTACATGTAAAGGCAGGTAAAAGGGAAAGCTAATGAACCAATCCGAAACATTGAAAATAGTCATCGTGGGCCATGTCGATCATGGAAAGTCCACCCTTATTGGCCGTCTGTTCTACGACACCGGGAGCATTCCCGAGAGTCGCTACCTTGAAATAGAAGGGCTCTGCCGGGCGCAGGGGCGGGAGTTTGAATTCGCCTATCTCATGGACGCGCTGGAAGAGGAACGGGAGCAAAACATCACCATAGACACGGCATCCACCTTCTTCAAGACCACGAAGCGATCATATGTGATCATAGACGCGCCGGGTCACAAGCAGTTCCTTAAGAATATGATAACCGGCGCCTCCAGCGCCGATGCCGCCATACTTCTGGTGGACGGGGTTGAAGGGGTGCGCGAGCAGACAAAGCGCCACGCCTATGTACTCTCTCTCATGGGTATCCGCCAGGTGGTGGTGACAATCAACAAACTCGACATGACAGATTATGACCAGCATCTGTTCCGGAGCGTGGAAAACGACATACGCGCTTTCCTCCACTCAGTGGAGATTGTTCCCTCCTACGTGATTCCCATATCCGCCCGCGACGGGGAGAACATGGCGCGACGTCTAGGGATGACCCCCTGGTACACCGGGCCGACCGTACTGGAAGCGCTAGACACCTTCGAGAATGTTCGCGCCGATCTAAGCCTTCCGCTCCGCCTCCCGATACAGGACGTCTACAAGTGGGAAGGGAAGCGAATATATGCGGGACGGGTGGAAACCGGCGAGATCAGTAAAGGGGACGAGGTGATCTTCCTCCCTTCCGGCAAGATCACCCGGATAAAGAGTGTGGAGAAATGGAGGCAACCGGATATGGGATCGGCCGTCGCCGGCGAGTGCATCGGAATAACAACCGAGGACGAGCTGTTCGTGGAACGGGGCGAGGTGGTCGCCCGGCGCGCCAACGCCCCTGTCAAGACCCGTGAAATAAGGGCCAGCATCTTCTGGCTTGCGGACCAGCCTTTCAAGGCCGGCGCGACCTACACAATAAAGCTTGCCACCAGTGAGGTTAGCGCTACCGCTGTGGATATCGAAGAGCTGCTCGATTCATCCACTCTGGAGGTAACGGAGCGGCACGCAGCCGAGCTTTTCTCCACCGAAGTGGGTAACGTGCTGTTCGTCCTGAAAAACGATATAGCTGTTGACCTTTATAGCGAAAACATCCGGCTCGGCCGTTTTGTTGTAGAGGATGACATACAGATCGGTGGCGGCGGCATCATAAGGAGCCTTACCGCCGAGACCGGCAACGCCGCCCAGCAGATTCACCTTGATGAAAAGTTTATTATGGGGGACGAAGGAAGCCTTGTGGACCTTACCCGCGAGCGTGGTCAGGTGGAATTTTTCGTCACCGGCGCTTTTCTTGACTTCATGGCGGCAGGCAACCGCGTCCTGTTCAGGCTTCGCGACCCGCGCCAGATCGAGCAGGTAGCTATCATGGCCTACGAACACGGTCTGAACTTTGTCTTCTCACGGGTGAAGGACCGTGTAAACCTCGTCCTCTACCAGTACGGGGCTGAGCCTGAGCCGGTGCAATTCGAAGGGGCGGGGCTCTGAATTAACGCTCTTCCATGAGGTTCATTATGACATGGTTCCGTATCATCCTGCTTTCCCTGGTTACAGTCACCGCTCTGGCCGCCTGCAAGAAAGAGGAACAACCCCTTTTCTTCGAATCAAGCCGCAAAGGGACCGCCGAAGCGCCAGTCAAGGAGGTCCCGAAGGATATCCTGGCAACTCAGCAGGCATTCACCAGCCTGGTCAAGGGTGTGACCCCCGCGGTCGTCAATATATCCACCGTCAGCAAGAAGAAGCTGGTGGCGCCCTTCTTCGAGACCTCACCTTTCTTCGAAGACTTCTTCGGCGGCATGCAGCGCCCCCGCTATCGTCGCGAGAACAGCCTGGGATCGGGCTTCATCATCAACAAGGACGGTTACATCGTCACCAACGATCACGTGGTGCGGGACGCAGAAAGCATCCGGGTCAAACTCTCCAACGAGAACGTTTACGATGGCAGGGTGGTGGGGAGTGACCCCAAGACCGACATCGCGATCATCAAGATTAACGCCAAGGAAGAACTGCCGGTGGCGGTGCTGGGTGATTCGGATAAGCTACAGGTCGGCCAGTGGGCCATCGCCATCGGCAACCCGTTCGGCCTTGACCGTACCGTAACGGTCGGGGTCATCTCGGCGACCGGTCGCTCCAACATGGGGATCGAGACCTACGAAAATTTCATCCAGACCGACGCCTCTATCAATCCCGGCAACTCCGGCGGACCGCTGCTCAATATCTACGGTGAGGTCATCGGGATCAATACGGCCATCGTTGCCGCCGGACAGGGCATAGGTTTCGCCATACCGATCAACATGTCCAAACAGATTGTAACCCAACTGATCAAAAAGGGGTCTGTGACCCGCGGCTGGCTAGGCGTCAGTATTCAGCCGGTTACCGAGGAGATTGCCCGGTCGTTCGGCCTGAAAAGGGCCCAGGGCGCCCTGGTGAGCGACATCATGACCAGCAGCCCGGCCGCAAATGCGGGATTGCAGTCGGGGGACATCATCACCCGGTTTGACGGCAAGCAAATCAAGGAGGTGAAGCAACTCCAACTGATCGTTGCCGACACGCCCGTGGGCAAGCGGACAGAGGTGGAGATCATTCGCGATGGCAAGGTCCGGAAACTTTCCATAACGCTCGTCGGCAGTGACAGTGCGGCAGCCGTCAAGCCGCGGCCGACGGATACCGGCGCAAGCTGGTTGGGGCTGAATGTCGAGGAGTTGCCGCGAGACATGCGGGTGCGGGGCATGAAAGGGGTTATGGTGACCGGCGTCGAACCGGAAAGCATGGCTGCCGATAGCGGCATACAGCAGGGGGACATCATTATTTCCATTAACAGGCAGCGTGTCGCGAACATGGCCGACTATGGCAGGGTCGTGCAGGAGGCTGGACGGAAGGAGGCTGCGGCCTTCCTCGTCCGGCGCGGCAATGCGAACATATATTTTGCACTCAAGCTTAGGTAATACCAATTTCAAATCAAGGATGAAATCAAGGCGGCGAGGATTGAGGCGACGAAGGCGTACAACTACGTACGTTGAGGAGCCGAAGACGAGCCAACGAAGATAGCGCCTTGATTTGGAATTGGTATAACAGGCCGGGCCGACACCTGGCGGCGGGTACGGTTTTTTTGACAGAAAGTGCTGGTATCCGGCAAAAAATTGCGTATAATAAGCCGCGTTTAGTTCATTAAAGCGGCTACCTTTACGAGGCAGGGGATATCAATGAATCTCATAGAAAATCCTGATCAGGCCAAGCGGCTTGCACGCGCCATCATTTCCGACGTGGCCATATATAACCGGGAAAAGGTGGAAAATGGGATAAAGGACGACACGATCTTCGAGCTCCTTACCGATGAGCTTGCAGAAGGGCGGCAGCACTTTGTCTCCCGCGTGACTCCGGAGTTGGCCGACTCGAATATATTCGAGATCGCTGTGGTTGACGTTTTGATAAAGCGGGCAGGCAAGATCGAATCCTCCATCTGGTAGCCGAATGCCCGGACATACATCAGGCAGGCGCGGTTGAGAGGTCGCGACGGATTCAGGTGTTATGTTGCACAATAGCAGAGGATATTCGGATTAATATGAAATGCTCTGTTACTAAAATAATCCAAGTGATTCCGGTTTCATATAACTCAACACCACATGCAGTCAAGGCAGCCATTCAAATATCCGCATAAAGCCTCATACCTATTTGTCCAGTTATTTTCCGTTTGACACGACAGAAACAGTTTTTTAATCAGTTAATCAGCACATAAAAAGGCGCGGGATCGTAACCCCGCGCCTTTTTATGTTTCCGCGATCCGCTTTATCCTCAGGCGCCCAGGGCCGCCTTCAGGTCTGCTTCCGGAGTAGTGACCGGGCCGAGGTTGAAGTTCTCCACTAGGAAGTTGAGAACGTTCGGGGTGATGTAGGCCGGCAGGGATGGCCCAAGCTTGATGTTCTTTATACCCAGGTGGAGCAGCGAGAGGAGGATGACGTGGGCCTTCTGCTCGTACCAGGAGAGGATAATTGACAGCGGCAGGTCATTCACCCCGCACTTGAAGGCGTCAGCCAGGGCCAGGGTGATTTGCACCGCTGAGTAGGCGTCGTTGCACTGCCCGACGTCAAGAAGTCGCGGGATGCCGCCAATGTCGCCAAACTCAAGCTTGTTGAAGCGGTACTTGCCGCAGGCGAGGGTAAGAATGACGCAGTCGTTGGGCACTTTCTCCGCCAGTTCGGTAAAATAGTTGCGCCCCGGTTTTGCGCCGTCGCAGCCGCCGATCAGGAAGAAGTGCTTTATAGCGCCCGCCTTGACCCCTTCGATCACCTTGTCGGCGACCCCCAGGACAGCATTGTGGCCGAAACCGGTAAGGATATCCTTCCCTGGAGCATCGGGGAGTTCAGCACATGCAAGCGCCTTGCTGATCACCTCGGAGAAGTCCCAGCCATTGACATGCTTTATACCGGGCCAGCCCACCTGTCCCCAGGAAAAGAGGCGGTCCTTATAGTTGTCGGACGGACGCTGGATGCAGTTGGTGTTGAATATGATAGCGCCTGGGAAGTTGGGGAATTCATTGGCCTGCTCCTGCCATGCGCCGCCGAAATTGCCGTAAAGGTGGGAATACTTCTTGAGACCGGGGTAAGCGTGGGCCGGAAGCATCTCGCCGTGTGTATATATGTCGATCCCCTTCCCTTCGGTCTGCTTGAGAAGTTCCTCAAGCATTTTGAGGTCGTGACCCGAAACGAGTATCCCCTTGTTTTTTCTCGTCCCCAACTGCACCTTGGTTGGGACCGGGTGACCGAAACGCTTCACATGCCCTTCGTTCAGCATACCCATTACCTTGATGTTCACCTTGCCGATCTCCATCGCGATCCCCACAAAGTCCATGAGACCCTTGCCGGTGTCGGTGGTGGCTGCCAGAGCCTTGTGAAAAAGGGCGAAGACCTCTTCGTCCTTCTGTCCGAGGATGTAGGCATGGTCGGCGTAGGCGGCCATTCCCTTGAGGCCGTAAATGACGATTTCAATGGCGGAAAGGATGTCCGGATTGGTGTGCTGGGTCTTGACGCCATGCTCCAGTCCCTGTTTAACGAGACCTTGCAGGTCGCCTGTGATTACCCAGGCAGCCGGGCCGACGGTGATCTGCGGGGCATTAGTCCCCGTCTTCCCACGGTAGGCGGTTTCGTAAAGAGCCTTGATTTTCTCCTTGTTGTCGAAGCACTTGCGTAGCTTGGCGCCGATCTGTGCCGGGTCAAAATCGACGTTGGTAACGGTGGTGAATAGCCCCTCGAACATAAAGAGGTCTATCGCCTCGTCCTTCACGCCCAACTCCCGCGCCTTGTCGGCATAAATGGCGATTCCCTTCAAACCGAAGAGCATAAGGTCCTGGAGCGCGGCAATCTCGGGGTTCTTGCCGCAGACTCCGCTGATGTCACAGCCGGTCCCCTTTGCTGCCTGCTCGCATTGATTACAAAACATTTCCGACATAACTTCCTCCTTTTTGGTTTGCTCTCATCCTGAAAACTGAAGGATGAAGAACTATTGGTTTCCGGTTCGTAAATTGGTTCCGGGTCCTGCCCCTCCTGTTTTGTTGTACAGGCGTTTAAACTATAGCTCTTTTCGGGGAATTTTCAATTACTGGATGCAACGTACCCCGGGAGACGCATGGTATCCTTGACCTGGGTCAAGATTCCAGAGAAAGTATAGGGTGGCCGCCGGGTGATTGAACAACCCTGTCCCCCCCCACGGTAAATTTGTTCTCCATGTGAGCAGTCATGCTGGACAGGAGTTTTGAGTCATTTTCAAATAGTCAAAGACCATACGCACGTTTCTCATGAGCTGTCTCATTTTTTGTGCGACACTCACC
>JBAQKZ010000273.1:0-16808 GCA_049301475.1 Geobacteraceae bacterium
GTGCAGGCCGGCCACTCCAACGTCGAACAACTGCGCCACCTCGTTACCCATGACCCGGGCGGTAACCGCCGCCTCCGCAGCCACCGGGATGTCGGAAGTCCCGGCAGAGACCACCAGAATCCGTCCCCGGCCCAGTAACTCCACAGACTTCTGCTCGATGGTCAGGCAACGGGCGTCTTCATGGTAGCATGCAGTGGGAAACCGCTCTAGAAGCCGACCGGCCCGGTTCTCGTCCACGCGGGTCGCAAGGATATTGCTCCCTTTGTCCAACATTGCGTCGATGATCCGTCCCATCTGCTCGACGCTCTTCCCTGCGCCGTAGATAACTTCCGGAAAGCCTACACGCAATCCCCGGTGGTGATCTATGTTAGCGTCACCCAAATCCTCGAAAGGGAGATGACGTAGGCGTTCCAGCGCACCATCGGTATCTATGTCGCCATTCTTCAGATTATTTAAGAGGATTCTCAACTCTCTGGTGTCCATTTTGCGGGTTCCTTGATTGGTGGGGAGTTAAATATTATTCTTTTAACCCCGCTTTTGGTTTACTGCGAGATCGTCCGTATCAGGTGGCGCCACCCACAGTTATCCCGGAAATCAGCAAGGTTGGCTGCGCATCGGAGACCGGCACCCCTTGGCCATCCTTGCCGCAGGTCCCGATGCCGAATCCCAGGTCGGAGCCTACCTTTACTATCCGCCGCAACACATCCGGCCCATTGCCGGCAAGGGTCGCACCGCGGACCGGTTCGCAAATCTCACCTTTGTCAATCAGGTATCCCTCGGTAACCTCGAAGACGAAGTCTCCATTCACTGTGTTGACCTGTCCTCCCCCCATCTTCCTGACCAGGAGCCCTTTTCCCGCCGCGCGGATGACAGATTCCGGAGGCTCGGCGCCTGACGCTATGAGGGTGTTGGACATCCGCACTATCGGCTTGGCCTGGTATGATTCCCTTCTGCCGTTGCCGGTGGAGAGACATCCATCCTTCATTGCTGAAAGCCGGTCGTAGAGATATCCCTTTAGTATGCCGTTCTCTACCAGGACAGTCCGCTCTCCCGGCGTTCCCTCGTCATCGAAGAGAAAGGAGCCGCGAGCATAGGGGATGGTGGCGTCGTCAATGATGGTGACGAGGGGTGAGGCGACCTGGGTTCCGAGCTTCCCCGTATAGATCGACATGCCGCTCTGCACAAGGTCCGCCTCAAGGCCGTGGCCGATGGCCTCGTGGACCATGGTGCCTCCCGCCTCGGAGGAGAGCACCACCGGCATAAAGCCGGCAGGCATCTTCCGGGCGCCGAGCATCATGACCGCTCGCCGGGCCGCTGTCAGAGCGATTTCCTCGGGGCTACGCTCATCGAATATCTCGAACCCGCGGCAACCGCCGAAAGGCTCGTATCCGGTCTGGATCACGTCACTCATGGCAGCCACCACCTGAGTCATGAACAGGGTGCCGGTATGATTTGATTCAATGAATTCTCCCCGCGAGTTGGCGACCTGGCTTTGCAGTTGAGTGTCCCGGTAGATTACCATCACCTGGCGGACCCGGTCGTCCATACCCCGGGCGGCCCGGTCGGCACGGCTTGCCAGCGCCACCTTCTCCCTTAGTGGCATGCGGGCGGGTGAAAGCTTGACGGGAAAACCGGCCTTGGTTATCTTCCGGCTCATGTTGATGGCAGTTTCCAGATGACGCCCCTTGACCGCATGGCTGACCATCTCCGCCAGTGCGTAGAGCGCCTGTCCCGTAATCTCGTTCGTGTAGGCGTAGGCGGTTCGCAGATCGTGTATAACCCTGATCCCCACACCACGGTCGTAGCCGGTCAGCACCTTTTCGATATTGCCCCCCTCGCAGAGCACTGTGGTGGCGGATCCTTCCTCGAAATATATTTCGGCGAACTCGCCGCCGCCCGCCAGTGCCTGGCGAAGGATTCCGGCTATGTCCATTGAATCGAGCATGCTTGATGGACTCCTATAGGATGGTTGTTTGATACAGGTATAGTGCATATCATTCAAGTAGTTAAAAAACAAGTAAAATGGGTTTTTCGCTCAAGATTTTGGATTAAAAAACAATTTGATATCAAATAAATTGTATCAGCCTGTTTTTTATGGTATTTTACTGCCGTTCATATTGCTGCTGTAATAGTTTGGTGTATTGCAGGGTTGCTGCTTAATATCGCCATGATCTCGCGTTGAGGTAGAGAATGGATAACCTGCATAAACTTTCCAACTTTCTCCAGACCGGTTCCGAAGAGATCAGCCGGGACAAAAGCAAGAGTGTCGGCAAACGATACCTGGTCAATAAACTCAACTATATCAACTTTCAAGACGGCGCCGTTCTGATCAACCTAAGACACGAAAAATACGGCGTCGTCGTATCCCTTCAAGCCAAACCCCTTCCTTGCAGCGGAGAGTTGCTGGATTGCCTCTGGGCAGAGGATCCTGGTCTCGACCGGCTACTGAATACATATACCTTCGACAATCTAATCGTTACCGACGGCAAGAATATTCTTCTGGTCAAGCCGGAAGTGCTAAGTATTAACGAACGAGGGATCAGCTTCGTACTCCCGGATACATGCAGCGAAATCAGCTCCAGAAAAATGGGCCGACTCCTCTGCACGGGAATCAGCGCCCAGTTAATCCAGAACGGTGCGATGTTCCAAGGCGTTCTTCTCGACTTCAACCCGGTTTCCTTGCGCATCGAGGTAAACTCGGCCTTTCCTCAGACCTTTCAGTGGCTTAATCTTGAATCCTCCGTGAACCTGCATCTCTTTGCGGAGCAGGAGGCTCTCTATTCCGGTGAATGCGCAATCATCAGGCATAGTTGCGATCAGGCTACAAGGACCATTGTGTTGGAGCCGATCAAATGCGGGCTCCAGAGGTTCAAGCCAAAAAAATACCGCAGTTCAAGGCAGCAGCTCATACCTTCTCCCAATATCGTTTTCAACCATCCTTTTACCGGCATTAAGGTTAATCTGAAGGCAATCGATCTCTCCGGCTCCGGCTTTTCGGTGGAAGAAGCCAGGAAGAAGGCCGTCCTGCTGCCGGGCATGATTATACCCGAGCTTGAGCTGAACTTTGCGAACAATTTCAGAATCAAATGCAAGGCTCAGGTTATCTATAGAAACGTCGGCGCTGATGAGGAGGATGAATTGGTTAAATGCGGCCTGGCCATCCTCGACATGGATATCGACGACCACCTGAAGTTTTTATCTCTCCTCCAGCAGGCGGCAAATAGAGATTTCTATATATGCGCCGAAGTTGACATGGACACGCTGTGGGATTTCTTTTTCAAGGCCGACTTCATTTACCCGGAAAAGTACACCTACTTTCAGGCAAACAAGGAGATGATCAAGAAAACCTACGAAAGGCTTTACAGTCAGAATAATCGCATAGCACGGCATTTTATCTGCCAGGAGAATGGGGTTATTTCCGGGCATATGGCCATGGTGCGTTTCTACGAAAACTCGTGGCTCATTCACCACCACGCCGCTGTCAGGTCGGAGCACACAAAGGCTGGTTTGAACGTGCTGCACCAGATCGGACGATTCATAAATGATTCGCATAACCTCTATTCCGCACACATGAATTTCGTTTTTTGTTATTTCCGACCCGAAAACAAGTTCCCCAACAGGATGTTCGGCGGGTTTGCGAGGCTGTTGAATAACCCTGAGAGATGTTCCCTCGACACGTTCGCCTATTTTCATTTAAAGAGACCTCGCCAGGGGAAATGGGATATGCCTCCTCTGTGGGAACTGACGCAAACCCTGCCCCAAGACCTTCGCGAAATGGGGGGGTATTACCGGCAGGAGTCGGGAGGTCTCATGCTTAGCGCCCTTGACCTAGAGCCTCAAGTAGTGGATCGTAACCAACTTTCACAGGAGTATCAAAAGCTGGATTTCAAGAGGGAGAGCCACCTCTTTTCCCTGAGAAAGAATGGCTGTCTCAAGGCAATTATCATGGTGAATATTTCCGATATCGGTTTGAATATGTCCAACCTGACAAACAGCATTAAAGCTATTGTCCTTGACAGTGATGATCTCCCAAGGGATATTTTCTTTGAGGCGCTGGCCCGGTTGTCCACGAAGTATGAAGAAAATGAAATTCCTGTGCTTGTATACCCTGTCAGTTATGCTGAAAGCCATGACATAGCATATGAGAAGCTCTACACTATGTGGATTTTGAGTATGCAGCATACGGATGATTATTTTAGGTATATCGAAGGGATGATAAAGAGTTGTTAGCCTTGAGTTATCAGTGATTACCACGGAAGGTAGGGACATGGGTTCTGAAAATAAAAGTATTCCTTTATACAACAGCCGGATAATTGACACTTATATCAAGCTGGTCAAGAACAAGTACAGCCATGTCAATGTCTGTGAACTGTTGAACCATGCAGGCATGAAGCCTTACGAAGTCGCCGATCAGGGACACTGGTTCACCCAGGAGCAGGTCGAGCTGTTCTATGAACGGCTGGTCAACTTAACCAAGAACGAGGATATCGCGCGTGAAGCAGGACGTTATGCCGCATCGTCGGAATCCATAGGAGTAATGCGGCAGTATTTTCTCAGCCTCGTCGCCCCGGCCGCTGCTTATAAAATGTTGGGAGAGTCGGCAAACCATTTCACACGTTCTTCGGTATATGAATCAAGGAGAATTACAGCCAATAAATTTGAGATTTCAGTCACTCAGCGAGAAGGTATCCGCGAAAAGAAATTCCAATGTGAAAACAGGATGGGTTTCTTCGAGGCTGCCACCACTATATTCAACGCCAGGCTCCCCCATATAGAGCATTCGGAATGCATCTTCAGCGGCGGAAAAACCTGTCGTTATATTGTAACCTTCGGACTTTCCTCGTATGATTATTTTATAAGAATAAGAAATTACTCCGTACTGTTTCTTTTTGCACTCTGTGCCGTTGCATTTGTTGCCTCCCCTAAATTCACGATTGAGACTGTTATCCCCGTTTCCGTAGGGATAGCCTTACTCTTGTCTTTATTGGCGGGGAGCCGGGAAAAATCCGAATTTAAAGCGAGTCTGGAAAACAACAGGGATTCCATCGATAAATTGATTGAGCAAATTAATTTAAATTATAATAACGCCTCGTTAACCAGTGAGATAGGCCAGGCTCTGGGCAGTCAAACCGACATGGACGGAATTTTCGAAAAGGTCTCTCAGGTATTGGAAGAAAGGCTTGATTACGATCGCGGCCTGATCCTGCTGGCGAATTCCGACAAGACCAAATTGGAACTCCAGGCAGGATACGGCTACTCCGAAGACCAAATGGGGCTGTTTGAAAATATTTCCTTTCATCTGGACCGGCCTGAATCAAGGGGGGTATTCATAGTCTGTTATCGTGAGCAGAGACCGTTTTTGATAAATGACTTCAATGAAATTGAAGGGGACCTTTCCGAACACAGCCTCGCCTTGGCAAAGAAATTGGGCTCCCGGTCATTTATCTGCTGCCCTATAATATCCGAGGAGAAATCGAGGGGTGTGCTGGCGGTCGACAATGTGAAGTCGAAGAAGCCGCTTGTGCAGAGCGACATGAGCCTTCTCATGGGAATAGCGTCCGTCATCGGGATCAGCCTTCGGAATGCCGAACTCCTTGAAGTAAAGGAGCGGCAGTTCAAATCGGTTTTGCAGGTGCTGGCCGCAAGTATTGATGCACGTGATTCTTTGACCGCCGGGCATTCGGAAAAAGTAACCGAATACGCCGTAGGGATATGTAATGAATTGGGGGTTTCACGCGATTACTGTGAAATGATTCGCGTGGCGTCATTGCTCCATGACTATGGCAAGATCGGAGTTCCCGATGTCATTCTGAAGAAAGAAGGGAAACTGACTGAAGCGGAATACGAGATCGTCAAGACCCATGCTAACAAGACCAGGGAAATACTGGAACAGATACATTTTGAAGGGATTTACCGTGAGGTCCCCAAGATCGCCGCTTCACACCATGAAAAGGTTGACGGCAGCGGCTATCCGCAAGGGCTCAAGGGGGGAGAAATCCCGCTTGGCTCCAAGATAATCGCGGTGGCCGATTACTTCGAGGCGATTACAGCCAAGAGGCACTACCGCGATCCGATGAGACTCGGGGAAGCGTTCCGGATTTTGAGGGAGGAGTCAGGAATATATTTCGATAAGAAAATCGTTGAGGCTCTGATTACCTATTATACGAAAACCTACCCGGAAAAGACAGGGCTATCTTCTGCGTTTTCAGGCCAAAGTGGCCCGAGGGCGCCATTCCGGACCGAAGTCTGCGTACGGGTCAACGGTGTCGTTGTCCCTGGCGTAAGCGCGGATGTAAGTCCCGGAGGCATGTATGTAGCGGTTGATAAAAATGTGGCGGCAGGGCTTCTTATAGAGCTTTCCATAGTGCTTCCGAACAGTCTTGCGGGCATGATCGATGCGAATGGGAGGGTCGCCTGGGTCAATAACAAGAGCCAACCGTTAAAACCGGATCTAGTCCCAGGCTTTGGGGTGGAATTTCTGGAGTTTAAAGGTGACTCACAGAAGTTGTATAGGGAATTTATCAGCAGCCAAATGCCGGTCGATTGTCCCCAAGGGAATCAATGAAGAGATATTCAATCTTCTCCCCGGCGCCGCTTTATGTCAGGGCTTGAGACCCCTGCAGGATATTACCGGCGAGTAGGTGAATCTTCGCGCATTGAGAAAAAAATCATTGAATTCATTGACAAATTCTTCATATCCCCAATTTTCTCCTTCAAACCCGAAATCTATCTTGTCAGACACAACCTTTATCTTTTTGAGCCAGTTAAAGGCGTCAGTCTCTTTCAATTCACCGAATATCAAGTGGTGAGCCCCCACCTTCACGTCGATCTCCTGATAACATAGGTCATACAGGAACGAATATAGCTTTCTCCCGACATATGGATCAAAGTTTGCTTTCTCTTCCAGGATCTTCATCGCAGCGGCAATGGTCTTTTCCAGTTTTGGCGAAAGGCCAAAATGGTTCAGGCAGTTGTGATCCAGATCGATGAGGCACAAAATGCCGCCCGGCTTCAATATCCTGGAGATATTCCGGACGATGTCAAAGCTGTTAGAGTTGTAATATTCCAGGAGAAAGCGTACCCAGACAAAATCGAACTTCCCCAGGCAGTCAAGAGGGGCAAGTATATTCAGACAGGCGAACTCCACTCCTTCGCCGCCATACCGTTCTCTGGCATGGGTAATCCTTTTTATCGAACTATCAATCCCGACTGCCGTCCCGCAGGGTTGGACCATACCATGAAGTATGGCGGTTGTTATTCCGGGACCGCAACCAATATCCGCAACGCGCATACCCGGTTTCAACCCGGCCCATAACGCCTGACGGCGGACTTCCTTGGGGTCGGTTTTCATTTCCAGACGAGATGTTTCCTCGTCGTTTTCCATTAGATATATGGTGTCATACATATGTTCTTTTTGCTCCATAGTGGGCCCTTTGGTAGAGACAATAATTCATCGTGGCAACATCGAAAAATAGCCTTATAACGTCCGTGCCTGTTCCCATGCTTTTATGAGCAGTTCCTTCAGCTCTCCGCCAAACACCTCATTTTGCCACCTTTTCAGCATCGGAAGTGTCTCCAGTTCGTCACGATTCTCCAATGCGGCGGTGCACAACGCCTCAAGCAGGTTATTATTGGCCAAAAGCCCTGCGTCCACCCCCAGGCTCCGCGACTTGCCGTCCCTCCAGAGTTTGAGTTGCTTCAGCAACCGGTCGTGGTGAGGGTTGCGGAGCGGGCCAGGAGAACGGGGATAGGACGGCAGCCGGTTGGCCGGAAGAGCCATGCCGCGCGCAACTGCGGCAAGGAGCTGGTTGCCGTACCGGTCAAGCAGTTTGGGAGTCATGCCAATAATCCCCGACAATTCGGCGGATTTGGCAGGCTTCTTATGAGCCAATTCAGCCAGGGTCTCCGCGCCAAGAACCTTGAACGGCGGCAGATCGTTCTGACGCGCCCTTTCGTCCCTGAAGCGCAGAAGCTCCTCCAGCACGGCCAGGGTCCTTGAGTCCATACGGGCCGCCCCCTTGAACCGCAGGGAGAGCATCTCCCCATTGCGGGCGCCGGCCCTGACCCTTGAAAGCAGTTCGTTTTCCTCTTCCACCCACGCAAGCCGCCCCGCCGCCGCAAGTTCCGCTACCACTTCACCGTATAGGGCTATAAGGAGCGCGGTATCTTTAACGGCGTACTCCACCATGCCGGGCGACAGCGGACGTTTGCTCCAGTCGGCCTTCTGGTACCTTTTGTCCAGCTCCGCCCCGAACCGCTTCTTTAAGACCGCGGCCAGCCCCACTTCCCGTTCGCCAAGGAACTGGCAGGCTATCATGGTGTCGAACAGATTGCAGACCTCAATCCCGAAGTCGCGGTGGAGAGAGCGTATGTCATAATCCGCGCCATGAAATACCTTGCGGATGGCGGGGTCGGCCATGACCGGCGCCAGGGCCGACAGGTCGGCACAGGCCAGCGGATCTATAAGCGCCGATTCGTTTCGGGTGGATATCTGAATCAGACAAACCCGTTCCTGGTAATGATGGAGGGAATCCGCCTCCAGGTCGCAAGCAATAAGAGTCTCCCGGCTTATACGTCCCGAAAGTCGGGACAAGGCCGCCGACTTGGTCACAATTTCAAGGTTTTGTATTTGTTCTGCCGTCACGATGCTTCCTTTCAAATTTACGCAAAATCCTGTAAAGTGTCGTGCGCTGGGCCGCCTGAAACCCCGCGCCATGTATCATTTCCAGCATTTCTTCCATGTCCATGCGAAACTTGCAGCCGGTTGCCGCCACAACGTTCTCCTCCAGCATGGTCCCCCCCAGATCGTTCGCGCCGAAGAAAAGCGCTACCTGGGCCAGTTTCGCCCCTTGGGTCACCCAGCTTGCCTGGATATTCGGAATATTGTCGAGAATAATACGCGAAAGGGCCAGTACCTTCAAGTATTCCACGCCGGTAGCCGTTTTGCCGCCAAGCTCGGTGTTTCCCGGCTGGTAGCTCCAGGGAATGAACGCGGTGAAACTCCCCCCCTCTTCCTGCAACCGGCGGACACGGAACAGATGCTCAACCAGATCATCAGACCGCTCGCGGCTTCCGAACATCATGGTCGCCGTGGTTGGAAGCCCTTGCCTGGCCCCCTCCAGCATAACCGCCGCCCAATCTTCCCAGCCGATCTTCCGGGGGGAAATCTCCCGCCGCACACTGTCCACCAGGATTTCGGCCCCGCCGCCGGGAATGGAATCGAGACCCGCTATCCTGAGACGCCTGATCGTTTCCGGAATGGATAGCCTGGAAATCCCGGCGATATGGGTAATCTCCGCCGGTGACAGGGAATGGTTTTGTACCTGCGGGAAGCGTCGCTTTATCTCACTGAAGAGGCGCTCGAACCAATCGATGCCGAGCCTGGGATGGAGCCCCCCCTGCATCAGAAGCTGAGTGCCTCCTGCCGCTACAAGCTCTTCAATCTTCCGGCAGATATCCTCTTCAGGCAGCAGGTATGCGTCCGCCGCCCCTTCGTCACGGTAAAAAGCGCAGAACCTGCACTTCGATTCGCAGATATTGGTGTAGTTGACGTTACGATCCACCACGAAGGTGACGAGGTTGTCCGGATGCAGCCGCCGCCGGATGGAATCGGCCAGTTTTCCCAAGACCAGAAGGTCCGCTTCTGTCAGGAGCCGGAGGGCCTCGGCTCGGGCAAGTTGTTCGCCGTTGTAAATTTTAGATTCAATTGTTTTCAATACGTTTTCAATTCGTTGTAGAGCGTATCCCGTTCCACCGGCAGACGCCCGGCCTTGCGGATAAGGTTCACGATCTCGTCTATCCCCATCGCCTGGGGCGAGGCTGCGCCGGCGTTGTGGCCGATATTTTCCTCCATAACGGTGCCGTCCAGGTCGTTGACGCCGAACGCCAGGGAAACCTGGGCTATCTTCTCTCCCAGCATGACCCAGTATGCCTTGATGTTGGCAAAGTTGTCCAGGTATATGCGGGCAATGGCGAGTGTCTTCAGGTCATCGACTCCCCCGCCGACGGGATTTTTCAGGTGGCCGAGGGGGTTGTTTTCGGCCTGAAACGCCAGTGGTATAAAGGCCTGAAAACCGCCGGTCCGGTCCTGCATGTCACGAAGGCGTCGCATGTGGTCCACCCGATCAGCATGGCTTTCCAGATGACCGTAGAGCATGGTCGCGTTGGACTTGAGTCCCGCGCTATGAGCTTCCTCCATGATAGCCAGCCAGCGCTCGCCGCTGATCTTCTCTGGACATAGCAGGTCCCGCACTTCCCGGCGCAGTATCTCCGCCCCGCCTCCGGGCAGCGATCCCAGACCGGCCCCTTTCAGTATGGAGAGGGTTTCCGGCACAGAGGCCTTGGCCAGTGTGGCCAGATAGTCGATCTCCACCGCCGTAAACGCCTTTATGTGAAGGGCTGGCGACACCGCCCGCACCGTTCTGAGCAGGTCCAGGTAAAACTCGAACGGCAGATCGGGGTGGAGGCCACCTACGATGTGTATTTCGGTAGCCCCCTGGGTTGCCGCCTCCACGGCCCTGTTGCGGATTTCTTCCAGATCAAGGCAGTAAGCGCCGGGGGCGTCCGCAGTCCGGGAGAAAGCGCAGAACCTGCACCGGTTTACGCAGATATTTGTATGGTTTATGTGCCGGTTGATATTGAAAAAGACCCTCCGGCCATTCCGCCGCTCGTTGACCAGCGCCGCCAGTTCCCCTATGGAAAGGAGGTCGGGGGATTCAAACAGGAAAAGGGCTTCGTCGTCGGTCAGCCGCTCGCCTGCGTGGACTTTGCCGGATATGGATGCATGGGTTGCCATTTAAACCTGAGCTTTCCAACGCTTGTACAAGTGGTGATCCATATTCAGTTGATCCAGCGCCTTCCCCACCACGAAGTTCACCAAGTCGGCCATCGTCTCAGGATGCCCGTAAAAACCGGGCATAGCCGGAACCATAGTTACCCCCATCCTGGACAGTTTGAGCATGTTCTCCAGATGGATTTCGCTGAGCGGCGTCTCACGAGGGACCAGGAGCAATGGCCGCTTTTCCTTTATCATGACATCAGCGGTCCGTTCCAGGAGCGTGGCGGAGATGCCGCAGGCGATACGGGCCAGGGTCCCCATGCTGCATGGGCAGACAACCATTGCGTCGGGAGCGGCTGAGCCGCTGGCGATGGAGGCGGACAAATTATCCCCTGCGTGGAAGCGGAGTCGCCCATCATCGGTCCGAAAGTACTCCTTGAGCCGCGCCAGCGTCTCATCCGCGCTTCCCTGCCATAGCAGACCGGTTTCTTCTTCGAGCACCATAAATCCTGCGCGACTGATAAGCATGGTCAGTTCGATATCCGTCCTCAACAGCTCTTCCGCCAGCCGCAGGCCGTAAATCACGCCGGACGCTCCGGTCAGAGCCAGTACAATATGTCGGCGTTTCATACCCACCCCTTTCCGGCAAGAACGTCCGCCAGGGTAAAGAAAAAAATCGTAATACTGATGTACCCGTTCATATTGAAAAAGGCTGCGTCGAGCTTACCGAGATCGCCGTTGCGAAGCAGCCAGTGCTCATAGCAGAGCATGACCAGGGTGGCGGCGAAACCGGCCATGTACCACGGCCCAAGATGAAGGGTGTATCCGAGCGCCAAAAGGAGGCATAGCATTATCATGTGAAACAGCCGCGCCACCCATAGAGAGCCGCCGACGCCAAGTCGCGCCGGAATGGAATGGAGACCGCCAGCCCGGTCGAACTCCAGGTCCTGCAAGGCGTAGAGAATGTCGAACCCCGCCACCCAGAAAAGTACCGCCAGGCCAAGGAGTAGCGCCGGTATTTCCACCGAGCCCCGAATGGCTATCCATGCGCCAATCGGCGCTGCCGCCAGACAAGCGCCCAGAACCAGGTGGGCCAGTGCGGTAAAACGTTTGCAGTAGGAGTAGAACACCAGGAAAAAGAGCGCCAGCGGCGACAGGTAGAGACAAAGCCTGTTGAGTTGCGCTGCGGCGACCAGAAGGAGAATGATCGAGAGGGCGGTCCAGACCGCCACGGTCCCTTTACCGATTAGCCCGGCAGGAAGCGCCCGACCACTGGTACGGGGGTTTGCGGCGTCGATCTCTGCGTCAATGAGCCGATTGAGGCTCATGGCTGCTGTCCGCGCACCGACCATAGCCAACAGTATCCAGAACGCCTGCCACAGCGTGGGAAGCCCCCAGGCGGCAAGCACTGCGGCAGTAAAGGCAAACGGCAAGGCGAAGAGCGTGTGGGAGAACTTGATCATTTCCAGAAACGTCCTGATACTCCCAAATACCGAGGTGCAATCAAACGCTGACGTTGTTGGCTTCGTCGGGAGCTCCTCAACGTACGGTTCATGTACGCCTACGTCGCTCCCTCCTCGCCGCCTAGTCATCATTTTGATTGCAACTCGGTACAACATGCCTGTGGTCATTACATAATCCATCCGTAAGGCAAAAAAATTCATCCCAGTCCGTATTCCCGCCAGCGTTGCGTAACCCGCATTTCCACCGTTCGTTCCATCGAAATCTCTTCCGGCCAGCCGTCCGCCATTCCTTCGGACTGAAGCTTTCGGGTGGCGTCTATCCCGATTCTGCCGCCAAAGGGGGAGCGCCGCAAAGCGGAGTCTCGTTCACCAGCCTGGGTTGCGGCGGTGAAGAGGTCGTAGCGCCAGTCGCTACTGTTGAGCACCCGCCAGGCAACCCTGTCAATGTCGTGGAGCGGCAGGTCAGCATCTACCAGCAGCAGGAGCCGTGCTGCGCCCAGCCACCCCCCTTCCCACAGCTTCTCCATTACCTCACGGGCCTGACCAGGCCGGGACTTTTCTATAGACACCACGGCGCAACCGTGAAAAATTCCGTACAACGGCATGGAGATATCGGCCACCTCCGGGATTTCCTCCCTTATGAACTGCAGCAGAAGCCGCTCCGTGGCCTTTGCCATATAGCAGTCCTCCATCGGGGGGCTGCCGACCACCGTGGCCGGATATACCACATCCCGGCGACGGGTGATGCAGGTCAAACGCGCCACCGGCACCTCTCCGGCATTGACATAAAAGCCCGTATGGTTGCCGAATGCCCCTTCCCGTTGCCGCTCGCCCGGCTCCAGATACCCCTCCAGCACTATCTCCGCATTGGCGGGAACCATGAGGGGGACGGTCCGGCAAGGGGTCAACTCCACCGGCTCCCCCCTCAAAAAGCCCGCGAACTGCATCTCTTCCAGGGGATGCGGCAGCGGGACGGAAGCGGCGTAGATCACAGCCGGGTCCCCTCCGACAGCAATGGCTACCGGCATACGCTCACCCCGCTCAAGGTATTTGCGGTAATGGCCGCCGCCGCCGCTATCCTTGCCGAAATGGATGCCGACCGTTGTCTTGTCGAAAACACGGACCCGGTACATCCCGCAATTGGCGGCGCCACTCTCCGGGTCACGGCTTATGACGAGCGGCAGGGTCATGAAGCGTCCCGTTGGATCGGGATGCCCGTCCCCAGGCCAGCTCTGAAGAATGGGATAAAGTGTCAGGTCGGGGATCGGCTCCAGCACCTCATGACATGCCCCGTGGGGCACATGTAGCGGGAGCCAGCGGCGGAACTCCCCTGACCGGGTCAGCCCCTCCAGCTTGGTTGGCAGTCCAGCGCCGGGCATGTCGGCAAGAAGCGCGGCCAAACGCCTACCAGGTTCATTCAGGTCCGCAATCCCGAGAGCCAAAGCCATTCGATAAAAGGAGCCGAACAGATTGGTCGCCACCGGGAACTCGCTCCCCTTCACCCGCTCGAACAGGAGCGCCGCGCCGCCGCCTGGCAGCTTGCATACACGGTCCGTGATCGCGGCTATCTCCAGGAAAGGGTCCACCTCCACCGTTACCCGGCGTAACTCCCCAATCCGTTCCAGCGTCTCCATGAAATCATGCAGGTCCCGGTAGGCCATAACCAAGCCTCCCTTATTTGCAACCAAACGTCATTTTGTACCATTTCAAGGGTATTTAGACAAGCTTTTCTTCGTAACTGCGCCCCTTTTTAAGCATACTGAAAGAAATGGCCGGGTCCACCACGCATGGCTTCCTCATTTATGACCCTTGCACAGCCGGGGAAGAGTAAAAGCGCCAGTGCAACAAACCCCAGTCTTTTAAGCGGTTGTTGGCTTAATGATAGCCCGAAAATCCCAGAAGGCCTGACCAGGCCCTTTCCTAAAACTGGACTTTGCCATTTGCGTTTGCTATAGTTTTCCCTCGGAAGGGGCCAAGACGACGATGAATTTTGATATTGCGCGCAAGAGAATGGTGGAAACTCAGATTGTTGCCCGTGGTATCACTGACCGCAGGGTTATCGAAGCTATGCTCAAGGCGCCGCGCCATATCTTTGTAGAAGAGGCTATGGCGGCACAGGCCTATAACGACACACCACTTCCCATTGGTGAACGGCAGACCATCTCCCAGCCCTTTATGGTTGCCTTGATGACCGAACTGCTGCAACTGACCGGCATTGAGAAGGTGCTGGAGATCGGCACCGGTTCAGGTTATCAGTCGGCACTCCTGGCCATGCTTGCCGACCGGGTTTACACCGTGGAACGAATCCGTTCCCTGGCGCTCAAAGCTCGCAAGTCACTCGATAGCCTTGGGCTGTTGAACGTGAATCTTAAAATAGGCGACGGCAGCGGCGGGTGGGAGGCCGAGGCGCCGTTTGACGCCATACTGGTCACCGCCGGTGCGCCGGATATACCGCAGACCCTTGTGGATCAGCTGAATGTCGGGGGGCGTATTGTAATACCGGTTGGAGATCAGTATGAACAAGTGCTTGTCAGGATTGTGAAGCATCCTGACGGTTCTATTATCCGGGAAAATTCGATTGGCTGCCGTTTTGTGAAACTGATCGGCAAGTCAGGGTGGTTTGGTGACGAATAACCTAGCCATGCCATGACACCCTGCTTCATGGCGTAAACGGCTTCAGATTGTCTTGGAGAGTTACCATGTACCATGATAACCTGCGAAAAAATCTGATAATAGACAGACCGACCGAGGCTGCGGAAGAATTTCTGGAACCCGATCCCGAGGAATTGGAGTGTGACGTGGAAACTGCTGACGAAGAGCTTAAGCTCCCTGCTGTAGAGCACTTTGACGACGCCATCAAGATATACTTGCGGGAAATTCAGAGGACGAAGCTCCTGACAGCCGATGAAGAGAAGGATCTGGCCGGGCGGGTCGCCGGGGGAGAAAAGGCGGCCAGGGACAAAATGATAGAGTCCAATCTTAGGCTGGTGGTGAAGATAGCCAAACGCTACATAAACCGCGGCCTTCCGTTTCTTGACCTGATCGAGGAGGGCAACATCGGACTGATCAAGGCGGTGGAGCGCTTCAAGCTCTCAAAGGGATGCCGCTTTTCCACCTACGCTACCTGGTGGATCAGGCAAGCGATTGAACGGGCGCTGGTCAACCAATCTCGCACCATCCGTCTCCCTGTACACGTTTCCGACGATATCAACAAAATGCTCCGGGTTACACGGGAACTTGTACAGAAGATGAACTGCGAGCCGACTGTCAAGGATGTCGCGGCAGGTATGGCTGTGCCTCCGGCCCATGTACGCAAGCTTATGGTTCTCCTGAAGAAAACCTATTCCATTGAGCGGCCGATGGGGGAGAACAACGACTATTTTCTGATTGACACTATTGAGGATACCTCGACTCTATCTCCCGCCACCCTGCTTGAGGATATTAACCGCTACGAACTGGTTTCAAAATGGTTTTTGACCCTCTCAGACAATGAGCAAAAAATCCTGACGCTACGCTTCGGTCTGGGTGACAGGGAGCCACAGACCTTGGGCACTATCGGCCATCGCTTCGGCGTCACCCGCGAGAGAATCCGTCAGATCGAAGCGAAGTCATTGGAAAAACTACGTAAATTGCTTGAAGGGTCTAACAGCGATGTTTTCACATGAATTTTTATTCGGCATAAATAGGAGAAAATGATGGAAGAGTTGAAGAACATCATCAGGGACATTCCCGATTTTCCGAAAAAAGGGATAATCTTTAAGGACATCACCACGCTTCTGGAAGATGCCAGGTCATTCCAGAGAATGGTGGATCTTATCTCGCACCGTTATGTGGGACAGAAAATAGACAAGGTGGTTGTAGTTGAGGCGCGGGGTTTTATTATCGGCGCCGCTCTGGCGTACAAGCTTGGGGCCGGTGTGGTGCTGGTGCGCAAACCTGGCAAACTTCCGGCCAAAACCTTCAAGAAAACCTATGACCTGGAATACGGCACCGACACACTCGAGATTCATACCGACGCCATTAAAAAAGGTGAGCATGTACTCATTGCGGACGACCTTTTGGCGACCGGCGGCACCATGGCCGCCGTGGTCGATATGGTGAACAGCATGGGAGGGAAAATCGTGGAATGCTGTTTCATGACGGAGCTTGAATTTCTCAACGGACGTAGTAAGTTGCCGGATGTCAAGGTGTTCTCTCTGCTCAAGTTTTAACTCATTTTAAGTCAGGAAGTCTGAAGGATAAGAGTCTGCTTCAGGGAATGTGTTTGCGAAACAAGGGATAACGATATATGTCCTGTCATCTTTTTGTCCCCGTAGCTCAGCAGGATAGAGCACTTCCCTCCTAAGGAAGGGGCCGGACGTTCGAATCGTCTCGGGGACGCCAGTAAATCGAGGTATTATACCAATTTCAAATCTAAGATGCAGTCAAGGCTGCGAGGATTGCACGGTGAATATGTTCTATCATCTTTTTTGAGCAATAACATTGAGTTTCATTATTTACTGGTCAAACACCTTCAATACGAGTAGTATATGCCCCATCCTATTTGTACGGGAGGCGTTCTTCTGTTG
>JBAQKZ010000274.1:0-1780 GCA_049301475.1 Geobacteraceae bacterium
TGAACTGATTGAGCCAAACCGCAGACGTAGCAGAGCTACGTTGAGGATTTGGCGATTGAAGTTCGGCTAAAGATGGCCTGAAGATGAGATGCAAGATGCCCATGATATTTGTTTACAGTTCCTTAGCCGTAAAACCTTGTCGGGAGCCAGCTTTACCGGTACAGAACAGTTGGTGAAAGCTATTGAGGCGTTTGTAGATAGACATAACGAAACGGCCCGTCCTTTTGTATGGCGCAAGCGCGAAGTTCGGGGCGCACAACTTAGAAATACAATAGCTAATTTATGCAATCGATCACCAAGGCAGAACTCCTTATCCTGGACGACTGGGGGACACCCTGCACAAAAAACAGTTGATACAAGAACGAGACCCCACACCTTCAAAACTTTCATCTTCTTCCTCCCTATTTTTTCTACCCTCTACCCACAGATTTTATGGAAGAGTATTTTAATATTGCATTGCTATCCACCTCATAAGTGTGAGAGTCAAGCAATAAAACACACCTCTTGAATTGTAGTTAATGGGGGAAATTGTTTGCTATAGTGGCCATCATGGGAAAGAAGCGGATTGTCACCAGCATGGAGATCGGGGAGGCAGTCAGAAAGCGGCGGCAGGAGATGTGGATGTCCCAGTAACGGCTTGCCGAGGCGCTTGACGTGTCATATCAGCAGGTGCAGCGCTATGAGAGCGGGAGGAACAAGCTCAACGTCGAGAACATCCAATTGGTTGCCGACGCCCTGTCCGTTCCGGTGACGTTATTTTTCAAGGAGTATGACGAGATGAAAGTGGCGGAACCAGCGCTACCCGGCCCGATGTGACAATCCCATGTACGGACAAACCCCTTGCCGAGGGAGTGTAAATCATGTTAAATTGCCTGCATCATCCAGAGAGGCATTCATGAAAATAACCATCCTTGGCAGCGGCACCTCCACCGGTGTGCCGATGGTAGGCTGCCGCTGCCCGGTCTGTTCTTCCGACGATCCGCGTGACAAACGCACCCGCGCTTCGATCATCGTTGAAACCGCCGGAAGGTACATTCTGGTGGACACCTCCACAGACCTGAGAAAACAGGTGATCAGGGAAAATATCCCGCATATCGACGCAGTCCTGTTCACCCATTCCCACGCCGATCATATTCATGGCATCGATGACCTGCGAGGTTTCCACTTCATCCACCGGCGCGTGATTCCCTGCTACGGCGACAAAGATACGATCAGCGCAATATCCAGGAAATTCGACTATATCTTCACCGGTCTGAAGGAGGCCGACTACGCGCCGCTCATGGAGGCGCACGTAGCCAACGGGCCATTTCAACTGTTTGGCTGCCGCATCGTGCCTGTCACCCTCAACCACGGCCTTATGACCGCCACAGGCTATCGTTTCAACGACACAGCCTACCTTACCGACTGTAGCGGCATTCCGGAGGAGTCCATCTCCAGGCTGAGCGGCCTCGACATCCTGATCATCGACGCGCTTCGCTATTCTCCCCACAGCAACCACCTCAACATAGAAGGCGCGCTTAAGGTAGTGGAGCGGCTTAAGCCGCAACGGGCCATATTTACACATCTCACCCACGAAATCCCGTACAATGACGGGAACAAACTTCCGGACGGCGTGGAATTCGCTTATGACGGCATGGTTCTGGAAGCAGAGTAATACCAATTTCAAATCAAGGATGAAATCAAGGCGGCGAGGATTGAGGCGACGAAGGCGTACAACTTAAGTACGTTGAGGAGCCGAAGACGAGCCAACGAAGATAGCGCCTTGATTTGGAATTGGTAT
>JBAQKZ010000275.1:0-1707 GCA_049301475.1 Geobacteraceae bacterium
CCCCTGGGTCGTGCCCGCCATGCCCAGGGTCAACAACGATGCGGCGGACCTTGGCTATTGCAGGTCTCGCCGATGACTTTGGCTTTTCCTCTGTTTGCTGCGTGCTGGTCGCCGGAACCGGAGGCGGCATAGGGGCAATGCTGGTTTCCGGCAAACGGCTGAATTCCGCTCGTTGGCCCCCCTTAACATCGATAATGATACGGAACGGATCAGAAAAGGTGAATATCTTGTAATCCTTTATGCTCTCCATGTCCAGCACTACCCTGACAATATCGGGGCGGTACTGCGCAATCCGCGCCGTCTTCAATAGCCCGTCGCCGATGGGGATATCCTTTATGCCAGGGGCAATCCTTGCGTCACTCAAATCTATGTAGAGGCGGGACGTGGTGTCCGTCTCCCGGTTCGCAGGCAGATGGTTAGGCTCGAACTTCACTTCTCTGTCAAGGGTGACAGCGACCCTGGTGTAATCAGGATTCGACCAGTAGCGCATCTCCTTGACCAGGGCCGGGCTCTCTGCGGCCTTGGGTGGGGGGGCAACCGCAGCAACGCTCCTGGCTGTCGGCGCAGTTCCCTTTCGGGCCTTCCCCTTGGCGCTCGTATGATCCTTCGGCTTCTTCCCTTCCCGGACATTTTTTGCGTCAGCGCCCTTTTTCACACCCTTTTTCCCCGCGCCGCTCTCTACGGAGTATGCGGATTGCGGCAAACCGGCGGCAAAGAAGATGAGAGTCATTACTATCAGAAATTTACGGTATATCACCTTTAGACCATCCTTTTCAGTTCATCCAGAATATTGAGCGCTTCCAGGGGGGTAAGCGCCGCTATGTTCATCCCCTTCAGGCGGCTGCGTAACATATCTTCTCCCGCCTCGAACAGCGAAAGCTGAGTGGAAGCCGGTAATCCACCGCTCTTCCCCCTGGCGATCCGCGGCATTCCCCCTTCGCCGTACTCCCCCTTTTCCAGATTCCTGAGTATTTCCCTGGCCCGCTCGATAACCTCGATCGGGAGCCCGGCGAGGCGGGCCACCTGTATGCCGTAGGAGTGGGATGCCCCGCCGGGCACTATCTTGCGCAGAAATATGATCTGATCGTTCCACTCTTTCACGGCTATGTTGAAATTCCTGATGCGGCCACGGGTAACAGCCAGTTCGGTCAGCTCGTGGTAGTGGGTGGCAAAGAGGGTGCGGGCCGCATGTAGCTCGTTATCATGCAGAAACTCGGCCACTCCCCACGCGATGGATACCCCGTCGAAGGTCGAGGTCCCCCGGCCGATTTCATCGAGAATGACAAGGCTGCGCGGGGTGGCGTTGCGGAGGATGTTGGCGGTCTCGGTCATCTCCACCATAAATGTAGAGTGGCCCCTGGCAAGATTGTCCGCCGCCCCGACACGGGTGAATATTCTGTCCACAACCCCCAGTCTTGCCTCGGTGGCCGGTACGAAGCTCCCGATCTGCGCCATGAGGGTGATAAGCGCCACCTGCCGCATGAATGTGGATTTACCGGCCATGTTCGGGCCGGTGATGATGAGAATCTGGTTTTCGCTGGAGTCGAGGAGGGTGTCATTGGGAACAAAACGTTCTCCCAAGTCCATGGCCTCTATAACCGGGTGACGCCCCTCGCTTATGAAGATCGTGTCGCCGTCATCCAACAGCGGACGGCAATAGGAGCGGTCATGGGCCAGCCCGGCCAGCGCGACCAGCACGTCCAGCGT
>JBAQKZ010000276.1:0-7685 GCA_049301475.1 Geobacteraceae bacterium
GGTCCTCACATGCCCGGTTAAGGTCGTTTTGGCTCAGAAACCCGCCATCTCGCAATATCTGGCCGATATGTCGTCTAATTTGCTTTCCCATTACTCTTCTCCATAGCTGCGGTAGAAAGCAGTTTTCAACTTTGCGGTTATACCACCCTGAGTGTGCCGTCGTCAAAAATATTACGTCTCCCTGAACCGGACCGGCAATGCCATTAATGTCATGTATTACAGACAAAAAAAACCGGGTCGCCGCTATCATTAACTCTTGATAGTTCGGCGACCCGGCTGTCTCATGGAGACCCGTGGGCTTTCCGTCCCACCCTCGCGGATGGTTTAGTATTATCGCTACCTATTCAGGCATTTCATTCTCTGCTTAAATATATGGAATTCGACGTCAGAAGACTGTGACTCTAATCACTAAAAAGATACTCAATCCCACTCTCTCAAAAAAAAACTTCCAGAAGAAAGCCGGGCGGGACCTGATACCGTACAGGCATTTCGGCAACCCGGTTGTCTCTGGGAGACCCTGTAGGCTTTCAGCCCCACCCTCGCGATGTCAATAAGCATGATAATCGGCCATACCCAGACTACCAGCAAAGCCCCTCTATTCGGCCACGTAGTAAGTTACGATTCGGCAATCCGACCAGATCAAGCACGTAATGCCTATCGGAAACGTGGTCATTCAGGGCGGTAAATATCTCATTGGAAGCCAAGCCGACCACAAGGACATCACATTCTGCAGCCACTTCAGCCATGGTCTCCCGCATCATTTCGCCGATGTGCGGCAAATACTGATCAATAAAGCGTCTATTCGCGCCAAGCAGTCGTGAGAGGTGAACCTCCGGATCGTAAATGCGCAGTTGCACCCCCTTGCCTACCAACTGTTCCGCCAGAGACACCAGGGGCGATTCACGCAAATCATCTGTTCCAGTTTTGAATGAGAGCCCGACAAAACCTACCATGCGGGAACCGGTGGCAAGAACCTTCTGAATTGCATATTCGACATGGATTTTATTGGAAAGCAAAATCCCGTTGTGCATAGGGATATCAATATCACGTTGCTTTCCGATATGAAGAGTGGCGCGAAGATCCTTCGGCAGGCACGAACCTCCGAATGCGTACCCCGGTTTCAAGTACGCCTTAGAGATATTCAGCTGCGTATCGCGGCAAACAAGATCCATCACCTCGAAGGCATCAACACCCAATGTTTCACATAGCCGTGCTGTTTCGTTGGCAAAGGTAATCTTGAGCGCGTGAAAATTATTGCAACAGTATTTTACCATTTCCGCTGATCGGACAGTGGTACGAATGAATTCACAATCCAAGTGCCCGAAAATGGAACGAAGTTTCTCTTCAGGAAAGTCATGATTGCAGCCGACGATAGTGAAAGGTGGCTTATCGTAGTCACGAATTGAACTCCCCTCACGCAGAAACTCAGGCTGGAAGGAGCAGAAGAAATCAACTCCATCTTTTTTCCCAGACGCTTTTTCAATTATCGGGCGAAGCAGATCCTCGACCGTACCCGGAACCAATGTGGATCGAAAAACGAACGTATGCGGAGATGACTTCTCACTCATCGCCTCACCCAGCTGCTGCGCCAAGCGCAGCATTGCACTCAGGTCCTGACTGCCGTTGGGAGCAGACGGAGTTCCGACACAGATCATTGATATCTCGGAACCGGACAGAGCCTCCACAACATCCTGGGTTACGGTAACCAGACCAGATAAAACAACCCGCTGCATAAGTTCAATCATCCCCTCCTCTACCACCGGAGTTTTTCCAGAACCGATCATGTCAAGTTTGTTCTGATCTACGTCAACTCCAATGACCTCATGGCCATCCCTGGCAAGACAGGCAAGTGAAACGGCGCCAACATACCCAAGGCCAAAAATGCTTATTTTCATAGCACTTCCTCGCTTTTTATTTAGTGATTTGTTTTATTGTAGCCTGCCAGCAACCTCTCCACAATAACATCAAGACACTGCATCGATGCATTCCAGTCATGATTGGTCAACATACGTTCTCGTCCAGCCAGAGCGAAGCGGGCCCGTTCGACAGGGTCCTGCATCAACCGAAGACATGCCTTTGCGTACTCGTCTGGCCCGTTGGCGACCATGAAATGCACCCCATCCTCGGCATCAACACCACCAGCTGCCATCCGGCTCGTAACCACAGGCACCCCCATGGCCATGGCCTCGAGGACTTTGTTCTGTGTGCCGCGGGCTATAGTGAGCGGCGCCACCATTACCGCTGACCGAAGAACGTACGGCCGCACGTCAGGCACCGAACCGGTTACGGTCACCCCTGTCAGTTCACCCAGCTTTAAAACAGCCGGGCTTGGATCAGCACCGATGATCAACAGCTTGGTAGCAGGGCGCTGGGCCTGGATAAGAGGCAGCGTGTTTCGGCAAAAGTCGAACATACATTCCTGATTAGGGTAATAATCCATGCGACCGATAAAACAGATGGTGTCCGGATCGTAACCCTCACTATCAGGTTTGAAAAATTCCGCATCCACCCCATTAGGAAACCAGCCTGTATCCGCCGCCGTGCCATAGTCCTTAAGTGTCTCCCATTCGGCGCGGGTGGTGGCAGTGCAAATATCAAATTTGCGTGCCAACCGCTTTTCAGCAGCCTCCAGCTTGAATCCTTCGAGCCAATAGCCGAGAGATACCGGAAACGGCTTGTGATGTGCGTACTCCAGCCATTTTTGTGAATCCATATCACCAAAATCTAGTATTTTTGGAATACCTTTCACATCCTCGACATACTGGGCGACAGAAGAGCAGTGGACAAAGATCAGATCAAACCTTTGAGTGTTGACCAATCTATTAATGCGGTGTTTTAACTCCGACGAATAGAAAAACCCCATGGACGATGGGGTAAGCAGGGGCAAGCGCACGGCCATACGCAAAGATTGAACAGTATTTCTAACAGGCACCATGATGAATCGCTTGCAGTAAGCGGCTATCCCCATACCTTCCTTGGCCTCAACGGATGACCGGGATAGAGCACATACCGTCACTTCATGTCCCTGAGATGTAAAGTGGCGAATCATGTTAAAAGGTCTGATTTTCCCTCCACGCTTGGGAGGGAAAGGGAAACGGTGACATATGTACAAAATTTTCATACTTGCAGCCCTTGAACCCGGCTCCATTGAATCATGTAAATCCAGCGGTAAAGAATTTTCAGCAGTAATTTTCGATCCTCCCGAAAAGTTATTCGTCACTTCGGATAACGTTAGATTAAGCCCTGACAAGTTTTCATTCCAATCATATCTTTGTTCAACCCCCTTGCGGGCATTCCTGGAAATTTCCCCTCTCCAAACGCTGTCATTGATCAATCTGACAACCTGTTGAGCAAAATTATACGGATCATCCTCGACTATGATCTCTACTCCGGCGGTAGCTGTTACACCTTTGAAGCCTAGCGAATTTGTAACAACCGGCACGCCCATTGCCATGGCTTCCAGAATTTTATTCTGAACGCCACGGGCTATACGCATCGGCGCTACGAATACCGCTGATTGCTGGACATACGGTTGAATCGTTTCCACATACCCGGTAATAATAATGTCCGGATCCGCTTTACCGAGTTCAATAAGTTCTTTGGCCGGGTTACTGCCCACAACATAGAATTTGACACCAGGTATAGCCTTTTTAATAAAAGGGAATATTTCCCGATAGAAATACAGCGCCGTCTCGACATTGGCAAAATAATCCATAACCCCGGTAAATACTATTCTCCGGTTATCATAAGTCTGCAAAGACGGTTGGAACATCTCCAGATCAACACCATTCAACAAGGGAACAACTTTATGGCAGGGAGTCACAAGGTGATAAAAGTCATCCACCTCTTTCTCTGACACAAGAAATCCCCGTTGAAACTTATCGCACAACAAAGTTTCATATCGCCTTAAACGTCTATCTTCAATGCGATAAATTTGCTTGAACGGAAATTTTGCATGCAAGGCATACTGCGCCCACTTTTCCGAGTCCACATCGACATAATCGATAACTTTTGGCAGGGTTGCTACATCCTCAACATACTGGGCCATTGAAGAACAGTAGACAAAGATCAGATCAAATGTCTCATTTTTAAGCTTATTCTCTACTATTTTCTTCAACGCAGGTGAACAAAAATAGGCTTGTGTAAGTGGTTTGTTGGTAAAAAACGCTTTCAGTACGTTCAAACGGGAGCAAAATGACGATAGTGGGACAATTTCAACAGATTTGCAGTATGGTTTCAGTGCAGATTTATGCTGTAGGTCAGAACTGTTGTCAGAAAGGCAGACAAGGGATATATCGTGAAAGCGCGAAAGGAACTTTATCTGGTTGAACGAGCGTAGTTTATCCCCCTTATTCGGAGGATAAGGAACTCGTTGGCTGAGGTAAAGGATGCGCAGCATGGTCAGGAAGCCGCAACCTGTTCATAGAGCGATTCAATGGCTTGCATACGTGCAGTGAATGAGAACCTGGAGCAGGCCGATTGTCGTCCCCGTTCACTCAACTGCCTCGCCCGATCCTCATCATTAAGAACCGCCAAAACTGCCCGCGATATCCCTTCGACATCTCCGACCTTGCAGAGAATCCCGTCAACGCCATCCTCGATAATCTCAGGCACACCGCCCACGGCAGTATGCACAACCGGGACTTCCATAGCCAGCGCCTCAAGGACGGTATTGGGCGTACCCTCGGTAAGTGAGGTAGAGAGAAACAGGTCCAGTCCGGCGTAGATATTCAAGGCATCCTTTCGAAAGCCGACCAGAAAGACATTCTTTGACAGCCCCAGATCGTGAATATTCTTTTCAACCTCCTGTCGAACAGGTCCATCACCCACCAGAACAAAATATGTATCCGGGCGAGCCATTATGATCTTCCGAGCAACTTCCAGTGTTGTGTCAATTCCTTTTTCTTTGCTCAGCCTCCCAACAACGCCAACAAGTTTACCTGCCTCGGGAATCTGCAACTCTGATCTAAATGATGATGCAACCATGGTACGATCCCACAGATCGACATCAATGGCATTATAAACAATATCTATCCTTTTTCCATCTATGCCGCTATCAACCATTATCTGTTTTGTTGCTTCTGAAACGGCAATTATTCTTTGATATCTCTTAAGCGAAAACAAATTCAGCCATGTGTATAATTTCATTTTTGTGCCGGAAATTATCCACCCATGTGCGGTAAAAACAAGTTTCATCCGGGGGTTGATTAAGCCAAGCAAAAAACCAATAATGCATGTTTTATAATCTCTCGCATGAAAAATATCAATCTTATAATCTCTGATTAACCTGTTGATCTGGCGAAGGTTGTCAAAGTCAAACTTGCCATATTCAAGCACTTCATGTACCTTTAACCCCTTGTCCCTGGCCCATTTGGCAATCTTGAAGTCTTTATCGTCTGCGCCACGCATATACATGATGATTACGTTAAATTTTTCAGGGTTTGCCCGTTCGGCAACGAGAAGGACCGTTTTGTCCGGTCCGCCACCTGTTGTGTAAGTACTGCGGCACTGCATAATATTTATTTTACGGCCATTAGCCATTGTCAGTCACCTTATCGTGGTACAGCAAAAAAACTTTTTTTACCTCGGGATTACTGCGATTACTCTGGATTTTAAAGTCATAGTCTAAAACATTAGAAATTTCATCGTTTCCAGTGTTTAGTGTTTCGCCTGAAATGGAACACTGCATAAACCAGAATCTGCATCAACGTTTACCCTGCAAGTATTCTTCCTTCAGATCGTTCCAATATCTTCCGGTTTCAGGTTGATCCTGGTAACGCGTGATTCGGCTATCGAGCTCTGCGCGTTGTGAATCTGAAAGCTCAAATACAGAGTCATCAGTATCAGAAAGATGGTCCCAAATGTCTTCCACAAGCAGAATACGTTCTGAAACACTCAAATTTTTTATTTCTGCCAAAAGCGCGTTTTGCATGGTTACCTCCTTTGATTCTAAATCAAAAATATTACTTTAGGGCTGGATAATCCTGAGAAATCCTGAAGCTAAAACAGAAGATTTTCTGGTTCCGGCTACGCCAAGTTAGGTTTTCTGGTCCCAACCACTTTTGCGGGAATTCCGGCGGCTATGGAATTGGCGGGGATTGAAGCAAGCACCACCGCATTTGCCCCAATGGTAACATTGTCACCTATGGTTATATCGCCCAGCAGCTTTGCCCCGGCGCCTATCAGCACATTATTGCCAATCGTCGGAGGCTTCCCCCACCCACCTTTATCCCCCAATGTGACCCCTTGGTAAACAGTACAGTTCTCACCCATTTTAACTTTGGAATGAAAGATGATACCACCAAAATGATGAATTCTGAATCCCTTTCCAATATCAGCTGCCACCGGGATCGATATTCCAGTGGTTATCTCGATAAAACGTTCGATTATCAGACGAAACGGCTGTGTCGGAATCCCGCGGAGGTGAAACCAACGGAAAAATCTGTAGACAAGTATAGCCTGGAATCCTTGGGATACCAAGCCACGTGCCAGCATACGGAGCATACTGGAATTACTGCTTTCGTCTTTGAATCTGTTTAGGTCGGCTCTTACGTTATCTAACATCCTCACATCTTTATAAACGATCCAAGAAGAAAACAAAATAAAAAACTGACCTCCTATGAGGTCAGTTTTTATCTTAGTCTTCTGGGTAACTGTTGGATAAAACGCCGCAAAAGCGGCGTGGGTTGCTATTCAATATGAAATTCAACCCCGTTCACATCATTATGGCTTAATAGGCGTACCTGTAACATTTTTTGGGGCTGCTGGACCACCACCAATTACGTAGCCTTGAGGGATTGGAGTGGTGCTTATAATTACGTCATCAATTGCATACCACTGTTCTGCGCCGAGCTTAAACGGATCACTATTTAATAATTTTAAATAATTATTAAATGCGTTACCGCCAAGCCCTACGGTATTCCACCCTGCGTTGGCATCTCCATCGGTTGACCTCCAACGTATTCCTGAGCGCGAGTCTGATAAATTACCGTCAATCCATAGTTTTGACTCCCCATCGGCTGCGCCGGGGGATGAATCCATTTTAAGATACATTGTTATTGTGTGCCAGTTACCGTCACCAAACGTGTCAGCATAAGAGTGACTTTTTTGGCCGTTAAGGAAAACAGGAGAACCCCTATCATACGTGCTATACTGTGGCATTGTCGGAGCTGGCTCTCCACAATAATAATTAGATGTCCGATAATCTTTATTGATTACGTTTTCATGGTAATCTTTTGCAATTACTTCCCATGTCAGTGCATCACGTACTTTCTGTTGATGCTGCCCTCTCCATGGCAACTCGTTGATCTGGATGCCGAATCAACTCTTTGATAGGGTTTGATAAAATTCATGGATTTGCCTATTTCTCTGAAATATCCGAAAGTCAAGCCTGACAGCCTGCAGCCTCGAAGGTTATTATGCAAGAAAAAATTGCTACTGAAACTGCTTGATTTACTTCTATTGTTGCCTACAATGGTGATGTCATAAGAGGAGACCGCGATTTTTGCCCCGGCCACCTTATTAGCACATTTGAATGGAATTAGAGAGCTACCGCTCACGCACGGTGAATATGTTCTATCATCTTTTTTGAGCAATAACATTGAGTTTCATTATTTACTGGTCAAACACCTTCAATACGAGTAGTATATGCCCCATCCTATTTGTACGGGAGGCGTTCTTCTGTT
>JBAQKZ010000277.1:0-6995 GCA_049301475.1 Geobacteraceae bacterium
GCCGTTCCAGGCGGCCGGCACCTCTATGCGGTAGGCCGCGCCGTTAAGCACCCCCCCCCAGCGGCTGGTAGTGCTCATGTCGATGACGTCGCCGGAAGCGGTGTCCATGGCCGGAAAGGTCTTGGCCGAGACAGATGTATAGGCGCTGAAGGTGAAGACGCGACTGTCCTGTGCACGCGTTTCTTCGGGGACTGGAGTAGTGCTGTCGCTGCCACAACCAGCGAGCAGGCCGCCAATTAGCAAAGCGCTATTGAAAAGAAACGCAAGGCGTATTTTTGAGGGTAGATACATGTTTGAGTCTCCTTTTGATCAAACTTTGTGAGGTGGGCCAATGAACCAGGAGAAATAGGGATAAAACATATATTTTATGTTCTCCATACCACACGAAAAAGCAACTGGCATGCGTAGTACATATCATTCAAGTAGTCATAAAACAAGAAAAATGGGTTATACCAATTCCAAATCAAGGCGCTATCTTCGTTGCCTCAATCCTCGCCGCATTGATTTCATCCTTGATTTGAAATTGGTATTATTCCGCGTAACGCAGCTCCATTCATCACCCGCCTTCTTCGCCATCAACACTTTGCCTACAGCCGTTCTATGAATGTCATTGACACATAATACCGCTTTACCTATACTTGAGATCACTTATATTCTCTAGGTGCCATGAGCCTGTCGGCAATGTGCTGTTACAACGGCACGATCCGGCATTGAACATGGGAAAACATGGCATGACCTATAGGCGGGATAACCAAATGACCGAGACAAAAACCGGGACGTTTAGCCGGAAAGACAGACTGGCCTATGGTTGGGTGATTTTGACCATTCTTTCACTTGCACAGGTAGTTATGTCGATAGGCGCATACGCCTGGGGTCCGTTGGCCCCTTTCTTGCGCAATGATTTCGGTATAACCCGTGCTCAGGTAGGCGCGCTTACCTCGGTTCTCTACCTTGCTTCCGTTATAGTAGCCACCCCTTCCGGCGTGCTGGTTGACAAAAAAGGCGCCCGGATAATGCTGATCACATGTCTTTTGGTAATGGGGATTTCCTTTATATGTATGGCGGTAGTGAACAGTTACTTTCTCCTTGCGATCCTTGCGGGCTGTGCCGGCATAGGATACGGAATGATAAACCAGGTTGCGGTAAAAGGGGTTATGTACTGGACTACCACTAAAACCAGAGGCACGGCGATGGGTGTCAGGCAGGCGGGAGTGACAGTTGGCGGTGCTATAAGCGCCACATTTCTGGTTGTCCTCACCGGTATGTATGACTGGCAATTATCTGTAATAATTATTGGTGTGCTAATATTAATAATGGCCGTATTTGCTGTCGTTTTTTATAGAGAAAAACCGCCGGAACTGATTGAAGAGACGGTTGAGACAACTTCAGCCTCTGCTGAAAGAATACTCCCCAAGAAAAAAGCAACATTGGGTCAGGTGTTCAGGAATCCTGATTTAGTGGTCAATATGGTCGCCATACCACTTCTTGCGGGAAGTCAGGCCTGCTTGGGCTCTTTTTTGATTTTGTATTTAATGGAAAACATTCAAGTTACGGAAGTTACGGCAGGGTTTAGCCTGACCTTGGCAATGATTGCCGGAACGATAGGAAGGGTGGGATGGGGGGTAATCAGCGACCGTATTTTCAACGGCGAGAGGATATTAACCTTACTTGTGATTAGCCTGCTTGCCTTGCTTGGATCATTAGGCGCGATATTTTTGCAACCCGGATCACCAAAACTGTTTGTTTTTGTAATAGCTATCCTTCTTGGTGGAACTCTATTGGGGTTTCATGGGGTGTTGATGGCTTTGGTCGGCGAGATAAGCGGCGCCGAACTGGCCGGATCGGTCTCCGGCATTTTGGTGACCGTTGCATGGTCAGGCATAGTGCTTTTCCCTGTCGCCTTTGGCGCCATTGCCGATAGTTTTGGCTATCGCTGGAGTTGGACAATGGTTGCCGCAACCGCAGTTGTCAGCATAGTTGCCTATACCTACTCATATCTACGCAAAGCAAAAAAGGTTGTCGTATAGTTTCAGGCAAGTGGTTAACTTTAGATAAAATCACCGGAGAGCGCCACATATGGCCATAGCCGAAAAGATAGCCGCCTGCCTTGAGCGATCCTCATGGATAAGGAAGATGTTTGAGGAAGGGGAACGGCTGCGGAACATCCACGGAGATGACAAGGTGTTCGACTTTACCCTGGGCAATCCCACAGTGGAGCCGCCTCCACAGTTCAGGGAGGAGTTGCTGAAACTTGCCGGACATCCGTTTTCAGGCATGCACAGGTACATGAACAACGCCGGCTACGACGAAACCCGCAACGCAGTGGCGGAAGCGCTCTCCGAGGCGGCAGGGATGAATGTCCCTGGTTCACGGGTGATAATGACCTGCGGCGCGGGCGGCGCCCTGAACGTGGCGTTGAAGACCATACTGAATCCGGGGGAGGAGGTAATCATCCTTGTCCCCTACTTTGTGGAGTACAGGTTCTATATTGATAACCACGGCGGCGTGCCGCGCGAGGTCTGGACCGACAGGGAGACCTTCCAACTGGACATTCCGGCCATCGAGGCTACAATAAATGAAAAAACGCGGGCTCTTATCATCTGTTCCCCCAATAACCCGACAGGTGTGATCTACCCGGCGGAGAGCCTTTCCATCCTGGGACGGATGCTGGACCGAAAGGAGCGGGAACTGGGACGGCAAATATATGTTATCTCGGACGAGCCGTATGCCCGCATTTCCTATGACGGCAAACATGTCCCCAACATTTTCCCATTTGTCCGCAATGCGGTGATCGCCACCTCCCACAGCAAGGACCTTGCCCTCCCCGGCGAGCGGATCGGCTATCTGGCGGCCAACCCTCGGATGGATGATGTGGAGTTGTTTATAGAAGGAGGGGTGTTCGCAAACCGCGTGCTCGGCTTTGTTAACGCGCCAGCGCTTATGCAGCGGCTGGTTGCAAAGTTGCAACGGGTCTCTGTGAACATCGGCGAATACGAGGAAAAGCGTGACTTACTCTACGACAGCTTGACCGACATGGGGTTCAGGATGGTGAAGCCGGATGGCGCCTTCTACCTGTTTCCCCGCTCGCCCATTTCAGACGACGTCGAGTTTGTCCGTCTTGCCCAAAAGCACCTCATTCTGCTTGTACCGGGCTCCGGCTTCGGTGCGCCGGGCTTCTTCAGGATCGCCTACTGCGTGGGAAAGGGGATTATTGAGCGCAGCCTCCCGGCCTGGAGGTCGCTGGCCAGGGAAGTTGGGATGGGCGAATCGGTTTGATTCCAGCCGGGGTTCGTTTGACAAGTAAACTGTGTACGCGGTAAAATTGTTAAATTTCGGGGTTTGCTGTAACATTTATGGTCATACAGACCCCAAGGATAGATATATGTCTGCATCAAATATTCTAAAGTTGGTGAAACCCCTGGACGACGCTGCCCATCAGCGGGGCAGCGCTCTTGCATATGTTTACAAGGCGCTGAAGGCGGCAATATTCTATCCCAAGGGACATCCGCTACGTGCCGACAACCTTCGGCATGCACGCGACTCCATGGTGCATATGCTGAACGGACGGGAATTGGCGCTAGTAATCAACCGGCGCGGATTTGTATCAATAGATGGTGGCGCCGAGATCGACGGGAATCAGATGGCCCATGCCCTGGCAAGGGAGTTGTTCTATCGCCGGGTCCAGCGCATCGTTTTTCTTGAAGACCTGTTACTTTCCGACCTGCAAGGCTTCCTCTTTCTCCTTACCATCGACCCGCGGAAGATACTCGACCACGGTGGCATGGAAAGCCTCATGGCCAGGCGCGGCATTAAAACAATTTGGATCAATGAAATAGACCTGTCGATCATCCGGCAGAAACGCCAGGCCTTGGAGTCAATCGACTCTTCCATGTTCAGCGGAGATGAAGAGTTGCCTTTTGTGGAATTCCAGGTCGCGTCGTCGCCTGATCCTGAAGAGATTGCGGATCTTTCACTCGATGCGTTGCTTGAACATATGGCCTCGGAGCGGGACGACAATTCCTACCTGCAACTGGCCAGAATCTTGGCCGTCAAGGCGGAAGAGATCAAGGGCGTCGGCGCCTTCCCGGACCTCCTCCAGGTGCTTGTAGGGCTACTTGACCAGAGCGCCCTTGAAACCAAGAGCACAATCCAGCGGGAATACGCCATATTCACACTGGAGCAGGTGGCCGAGGGAAAGATGACGGATTTCCTGCTCTCGGAACTGGAAAACCGCGAGTTGCGTGAACCGGAGAGGGTTCACCGGGTACTCAGGCAACTGGGTGAAAAGGTAGCTTACGTAATTATCCAGCGGCTGTGCACAGCCGACGGCCTGTTCGCCAGGAAGTCCCTGGCCACGGCACTGATCAAAATGGGCTCGGCGGCGGTTGCGCCGCTGGTCTCAATGCTCCAGGATGAGCGCTGGTACGTGGTTCGCAACATGGTCGCAATCCTGGGGGAAATCGGCAGCGTGGAGTGCGTCATTGCCATGAAAGCCACGGCTAACCATGATGACCAGAGGGTCAGAAAGGAGACCATCCGCTCTCTTGTCAAGATCGGCGGCATAGGGGCAGAGACAATAATCATCGGACTTCTTGCTGACAGAGACACGGGGATTGTCCGGCAGTCAATCCTGTCTCTCGGGGTTATGAAGAGCAAGTCGGCCATGCAGTCACTAATTGAGATAGTTGGCGACCGGGACCTGTTTCTTGGTTCACTTGATATGAAGAAGGATGCGCTGCAGGCAATCGGACGGATCGGTGACCGACGGGCCACCGCTTACTTGCTAGAACTGCTGGAAAGTCGGCATTTTGTGGTCTGGAACCGATGGAAAGAGCTGAAAGCCCATGCCGCAACGGCGCTAGGACAGTTAGGCGACGAGTCAGCGTTGCCTGTTCTCAAGAAGAAAGCGGCGCGAGGCGGCCTTCTCGGTTCTGTCTGCAGCGAGGCGGTAGATAATATCGAGAGAGTGGCGGTAACCAGTGATGAGTGAGATCAATCTGCATAACGCACAGAGGATGGCGGTACTTCTCGCCGGTGTTATAAAGGGAATGAGCCTGTACCCGTCTGGCCACCCTGCCGTGCGTCAACCGCTACAGGAGATAATGACGATGTTCCTTGCGCCGCTCCAGGGACAGACTGAGGTTCGAATGGGGGTGATCGACGGGATTTTCTTCATGGAGGAACACCTCTTCGTTACCCCCTCTTCCTCCGAGGAGGAGCTTGCGAAACGTCTTTCCGAAAAAGGAATAAGCGGGATTACTATCTCACGTGGACTTCGACTTGAGGAACTGACTTGCTTCATCTCCCTGTTGGCGCAGAAAAATCTTGGCGCAACTGAATTGGAGAGGCTTTTGGAGGGGAAAGGGGTTATCAATATCCGGCTGACGAGCGTTGCCAGTGAAGGAAACTCCCTAGAGGAAGGAGAAAGCGAGGCCCGTGAGACTTACAATCAGGCATTGGACGCCATTAGCGGCATTTTCAAGGAAATTGAATCAGGGCGCATTCCGAGTAGCGACAATGTAATCAGGTCGGTCAAACGTCTGGCGACAATCACTATCCAAGAGCCTGCTACCCTCTTGGGCCTTGCCATGATCAAGGATTACGATAATTATACCTTTAACCACAGCGTCAATGTCGGGATTCTCAGTATGGCGCTGGGTACCGTGGCCGGCCTCAGCCGGGAGGAAACCGAAGAATTGGGTATTGGTGGCTTTCTCCACGATATCGGCAAGACACGGGTAGAGAAATGCATCCTCAACAAGCCTAGCCGACTTTCCGCAGCCGAGTTCGAAGTTATGAAGAAACACCCGGAAAACGGCTCCAGGATTGTCAGCGAAATGAGCCACCTCACCGCCCGCGTGGCTCAGGCTGTTCTGCGCCATCATATCCGGTATAATTGCCAGGGATATCCCGAATGGGCTCGCAAAATGCCGTTCGACATTATGAGTGAAATAATTGCGGTCGCCGATTGCTATGACGCGATCACTACCCTCCGCGTTTATCAGAACCCTGTAAATCCCAAGGCGGCCCTGGATGAGCTCCACAATCTGGCCGGCAGCTATCTTGACCCCTCCTTAGTGAACAAATTCCTCGAACTGATGGGGAAATACCCGGTCGGTACTCTGATCAGGCTCGACAACAACGAAATTGCGGTGGTTTTCAGGCCGAATCCGGCTAACAGCGACGCCCCCATAGTTAAAGTGATAATGGATGCCAACGGCGGAAAATTGGAGCATCCTGTCGTTCAAAGCCTGTCGGATGATGCTGGAAACCGCTATGCGGATATTGTGGCAGTGGTAGATCCGTTGCTAAAGAATGTCGATGTCGGGATGTATGTCACCTGACTACCGCGAAGATGCCTCAAGCCGAGTTGCAATCAAACGATGAAAATAGCTGCCGGGTGGCCATTTCAACAACATGAAATTACTTGACACAGGCGATGTCAAATATTATCGTGCGGAACTACTGCCATTAACGGGGACCAGGACACACTTGAAACTGAAATTTAATAAAATCATTGGATTGAGCCTGGTTGCCATAATTGTCTGTCTTTCCGTAAACACCGTCTTTTCTGTCGCCCACGAGATCGAAGAAGCAGGGTTTGCTGTCCCGCACAACATCAAAATCGGTTTTTTGCATGTCGAAACCTCCGACCACTGTCCGGTCTGTCCCACCGATAACCATCCCAACACTGATCATGATCATGTCAGTTGTGACCACCACAACTATACATCGCTGGCAGATCGAATCAGCCATCTCGAACCTGCAACGATCAGCACTTCTCTTGCCTTTTTTGAACCTTTCAAGGCCATTCCCGAAGTCTATCTGGACAAATTCATCCCCCCGCAAAACCTAGCCTGAAATGCTGAACTAGTAGTGCGTTTCGTTAAAACAATTACTACTCATGGTGAGATTGTCGAACCGTGAGAACCCCGGGAATACTGGCCTCAGACGGGCTTGGCCCGAACGGGAAAACGTAAATATATTTATGAAAC
>JBAQKZ010000278.1:0-21354 GCA_049301475.1 Geobacteraceae bacterium
TACCAATTCCAAATCAAAGCGCCCTCTTCGTTGGCTCGTCTTCGGCTCCTCAACATACTGGCTGTATGCCTTCGTCGCCTCAATCCTCGCCGCCTTGACTGCATCTTTGATTTGAAATTGGTATTACCCTCGCCCTCACCCTGGTGCCTTGTTATTTTGTCAGGTTGGGTTTTGCAATCGGCTCATCTTTTATGACGGTAAAGATATGCCCTTCAGAAAGAAGGACAGAAACCTCCAAAAGCGAGAGAGGGGTGCTATATATGAACCCTTGAATTATTGTACAACCACTCTTGTTAAGAAAGTCGAGCTGTTCTTTTGTCTCGACACCTTCGGCAATCACTTCGAGCTTGAGACCTTTTGCAAGGGCTATAATTGCTTTGATGATAGCAGCCGATTCGATTCCGTTACCGATATCCTTAACGAAGGATCCATCGATCTTGAGTGTCGAGAGTGGGAAATTTTTCAGGTAGTTGAGTGATGAATAGCCCATACCGAAATCATCGATGGATATGTTCACTCCCATTTTCCGCAATGCGGAGAGGGTCGCCACGGTTTCTGAAAGCTGCTGCATGAGAACCCCCTCCGTCAATTCGAGTTCCAGAAGATGAGGCGCAACGCCGGACTCGGTCAGTGCACGAAAAACAGTTGCCGTCAGCTTATTCCTTCGGAAATGATGCCCGGACAAGTTTATTGCAACGCGAATCGGCGTGATACCCTCCTCCTGCCACGCTTTCAGTTGACTGCAGACGCTGTTCAGTACCCACTCGTCAATGTTGCAGATAACGCCGCTTTCCTCGGCAATGGTAATAAATTCTGCCGGAGAGACCACGCCCATATCCGGCCTATGCCAGCGGACCAAAGCCTCCAGAGCGACAAGGCGACCGGTAGAGCTGTCGACCTGCGGTTGGTAGTGGAGAATAAACTCGTTGCGCTCAATTGCCCCCCTCAATTGGTTTTCCATTATGAGACGCTGGAGCGTGGCGGCGTTCATTTCGGTCTTGTAGAACTGAAAGGTATTTCTCCCGAGCTCCTTGGAGGCGTACATGGCAATATCGGCATTCTTGATCAGTTCATCCGTCTCTTTTGCGTCATCAGGGAACAAGCAGATACCGATACTACAGGTGATGTAGACCTCGTAGGTGGACAGTTGAAATGGAATGGCAAAAGATTCTATAATTCGATGGGCGACATGGGCCGTGCTTTCAGGAGTGGTGACATCCTCAAGCATAATTATGAATTCATCTCCACCCAGTCGAGCAATGCTAAATTCACCACGGACAGGACCCTTCCTGCAGATGATGTCGGTTTGACGGATGCAATCATGCAACCGTTCAGCGATCCTCTGCAGGAGAAGGTCGCCGATGGTATGTCCGAGTGAGTCGTTGACCCCCTTGAATCGATCAATATCGATGAATAGAACGGCAAGCTTTCTTTTGTGACGACACGACAGGGTAATGGCACGATTGAGATGCTCTTTGAACAGAACCCGATTGGGGAGCCCGGTCAGGCTGTCATAGTAAGCCAGGAAACGTATCTGACCCTCGGTTTTCTTGCGATCGGAAATATCCAGAAGAGTCCCGGTTATCCTGACTGACTGATTATGGGATTCGTGCATTGCCACTGCTTCTGCATGCATGTAGCGCTCTGACCGGTCATTGGTGACAACGCGGAATTCGGTGCAGACAGATTTGATGCTGTTTTTGGCAGCTTCCAAGACGCGAGTCACCTGATCGTGATCTTCCGGATGAATAATGGACATAAGAACTGCAAGACTGAGGGGATAGCCAACACTTGGTAAGCCAAGTATCAAACGACAGTTTTCAGACATATCGATACGGTCTTCCGCCGGTTGCCACTCCCAACTCCCCATGCGAGCAATACGCTGAGCCTGAGAGAGTCGCTCCTCGCTTTGCCGCAGATCCCTGAAAGCCTGACTGGCTCTGAATATGTAATGAATCCGATAGGCAAGGGCCTGCCACGAAACCGGTTTGGTGATGAAATCTGTAGCGCCAACACGGTAGGCGGTCATTATTGCATCACTGTCATCAAGGCCGGTCATTATAATCACCGGGGTGTCTTTATGTTCCGGCAAGGCACGGATGGCGGCGCAGAGCTGAAAACCGTCCATGCCCGGCAGCATTATGTCGAGGAGTACAACGTCGGGGCAGAACGTAGTGAACATCTCAAGGGCTGTATCACTGTTCGCGGCTTCGAGAACATCATAGCCAGCCTGGGTAAGTGTAGTCTTTGCAAGAAGACAGATGGTGACGTCATCGTCAATTACAAGGACACGGCCTCGTGTTTTTTCATTACAGGACTGGGTCACGTCTTGCTCTCCTTCAGAACCTTTCTGAGGTAATCGCCAACCATTGTGAACTCCTGCTCGGCATACAGTAGAAGCGGCGCTGCTTCTCTGACATCTCCCTCCTTGCACAGCATCTCAATCTCTTTGCACAGATCCGCCAGCCTGGTTGCCCCGAGAGTGGCGCTGCTTGACTTGAAATAATGTGCGTGTCTCTTGAGTGATTCCAGGTCGACAGCGGCAACCGCCTCTTGAAGGGCCATAATGATACGAGGAGAATCGTTCAGATATATAGAGATAACGGTTTCGATGAGATTCACTCCGCTGCTTTTCTGGAGCGCCAGAATGTTCTGTAAGTACGAGGGGTCTATACTGCATGTCACATCAATTGAAGACGCAGGTTGCTCCGTTGTTTCTACTTGCGCAATCGGCTCGACAGCAGGCTCTGTATCCCGTCTGCCTTTATCAGCCCAGCGAGAAAGAATATCTCCAAGCTGTTCTATAGTATACGGCTTGGCAAGATAATCATCCATGCCAGAGGCCTTACAGATTTCCCGGTCCCCTTCAAGGGCATGGGCAGTCAGTGCGATGATAGGCTGGTGAGGGACCTCCTTGCCTCCGGTAGCGTCAACAATCCCACGCTCCTGAATCCGGATAAACCTGGTCGCCTCATAGCCGTCCATTTCCGGCATCTGGCAGTCCATGAGCACCACGTCAAATTGATCTTTTGCAAGCAGTTCAAGAGCTTCACGTCCGTTAAGCGCTGAACTGACCCGACAGCCCAGTCCCTTCAGCATCGCCAGACCAACGGCCTGGTTTACCAGGTTATCTTCCACCAACAGAATTCGAACCCCTGCGAGAAAGCTTGCGTCATATTTGGGTGCAACGGGAGGATGCGGCAGCGTTTCAGTCGGCATATTTTCAGCGAGGGCCAATAGGCAATTGTAGAGCCAGGATTGGCGCACAGGCTTGCTCAGATAATACTTGATCCCTGCGGCTTTCGCCCGTTCAGTATCGCCGAACTGTCCGGCCGACGTCAGCATGACCAGTCGTAACAGAGGAATATCATGGTCTTTCTGAATTGCCGAAGCCAGTTCTATTCCGTCCATCTCCGGCATCATCATGTCAAGGATTGCCATTTGGAATGGCTCTGAATGGCTTGCGGATCGAAGTTTTGCCAATGCCTCCGCGCCGCACGTAGCCGGGATTCCGGTCATTCCCCATGATTCCACCTGATGGAGAAGAATTTGGCGGTTGGTGGCATTGTCATCGACAATCAGGATGCGCACGCCACGGAGTGTTTCGTGACATGTATGCTGGACCTTGGGCTCCTGATACGCAAAGCGGGCGGTGAACCAGAAGCACGACCCTTCCCCTGGTCTGCTCACTACGCCGATCTCACCCCCCATCAGCGCTGACAATTGACGGGCGATGGTCAGCCCGAGTCCGGTTCCGCCGTATTTCCGGCTCATTGAGCCGTCGGCCTGAGAGAAACCATTGAATATTCGTTCCTGGGCCTCAGGTGAAATGCCGATCCCGGTATCGGTGATCGAGAATTTCAGCAGCATGGTTTCCTCTGTGCGCTCCACCACCGAGGCTGCGACCACAATCTCCCCATGATCCGTGAACTTGACAGCATTGCTGGCGAGATTCGTTATCACCTGCCGTAGTCGCATCGGGTCTCCCAGAAGAGTATGGTGGAGATCTGGCACAATATCTAGGACAAGTTCGACCCCTTTGCGCTGCACTGCGTCGGCAAATAGCTCGATAGTTTCACTTGTCAGTTCATGAATGTCGAAGGGAATGCTCTCCAGTTCCATTTTTCCCGCCTCAATCTTGGAGAAGTCCAGGACGTCGTTGATGATGGACATAAGGGATTCTCCCGATTGCCTGACCGTTTCGGCAAACCGCCGCTGTCTCTCATCCAGAGATGTCCCCATCAATAGTTCTGTCATCCCGAGGACACCGTTCATCGGGGTGCGGATCTCATGGCTCATGTTGGCCAGGAATTGCGACTTGGCGCGGCTTGACTCTTCGGCGACATCGCGGGCGTGCTCCAACTTCTCTACAGTCTCTCTAAGTTCGGCGGTCTGTTCCATGACTAGCCGTTCGAGTCCGTCACGATGTTCGGCCAACTGCCGGTCACGTTCCTGTATCTGGCCCAGCATATCATTGAAACCGGTGATGAGGTCGCCAAGCTCATCGTTTGTTTCCCTGGTGGCCCGGACCTGGTAATTCTGCCCGCAGGAAACAAGCTTCATGGTCTCGGCGAGAAGCAGTACCGGCCTGGATATGAGCTCCTGCAAGCGCGCGGATATGAAGTAGGCGGCTAAAATTGCCCCGGCCAGTATGATCAGGAGCACAACCAGTAGACTGTTAAAGCGATCAATGAGTTCCCCCATATCGGACTGGACAATAATGGTGCTTTGTTGATGGCCGTCCTGGGAGAACTTGCTGACCGTGGTCAGGTCGCCTGACAAATTCCAAGAATTAGACGCTTCGGCAACAACTGTCGCCAGTTTTGCCGGTTCGACATATTCCCCTTCAGCCGTGAGGACCGGTTTCAGTTTGGCCAGCTCCGGCGCCAGCCCTTTTCTCTGATAGGAGGCAAAGACGACTCTGTTTTGGTTGATCAGAACGTAGGCAGACATGATGTGGGGGTTCGCGGCAAGCCCGGCCAGTGTTTCCCTCGCGGTTTTCTGGTCATTAAAGTCGATTGCCGCCGATATGTTGCTGCCGATGATATTGGACAGCAACCGCTGATTCGCTTTGACGCTATTTCTAAACGAGATCATGTCATTGACAAAGTAAATACCCGAGGCCATCAAAAGGACGCTCACGCTGGTCAAGAGCATGATACTCATCAATTTACGTCTAAAAGAAAAATTGCGGAACTGTTTCCACATCGTCAGACTCCGGTTTCTGCTATAAAAGGCTTATAGCGCATTATCATAATCACTTCTCAGGCTATTCGACAACCACGGTTGCCAGTCTCAGCAGGTTAGAGCTGATTCTAAGCCCGGAATGCTGGGCGGATTTCAGGTTGATCTCGAAACGGACCTTCCCTTCGATAATGACCAGTCCGATCATACCGTCATTCCGGGCAAAGCTCGCAATATCGCTGACCGTCAGAATCCCGGTCGTACCGGTTGCGTCGAGAATCTGCTTCATCTGCGCCTTTTCAGAACCGCTGACAAAGAGGATATGGCAATGCTTCTCCTTCACATCATCAATTCTGCTGATATGGCGAACAGCGATTCCCCGGTTTCTGACCACCTTGCCCGTCAGGGCCTCAATTGCCTGACCGAAAGGGTTCTTGCCGATAATGCAGACGTTAATCGGCGCCTTTTCGCTTGAGAACAAGTGGGACGGCCAATCCACGTACTTTGTAAAGTTATACATATAGGCTGCCTTGACTTGGTATTCGCTCAGATGCTGGGCAAGATCGGCACGGCAAAGCGTCGTGCTGCCTGCAAGCAGTGTTGCCGTCAGAATCATTACGCTAATAATATTGTTCATTTTGCGAAACATAATATATAGGTGCTCCTGTCTCCGGATTGTGCGGTCTGCCCTGCTCCCATCCGGGGGCATGAGGTTATTCCGTATGTTAGCGCCGCTCACCAAACCTGTTGCCATGACTTGCTAAAAGCTCCAGGTAAGTTTGCCGTACACGCTACGCGGCGCCTCGGTCGCTTTGGTAAAGATGATTTCCGGCTTGAACTCGGCAGTGCGATTATTCAGGAGATTCTGCCCAACCAGCTCAACTTCGAGCCTCGGCCACGGTTTCCATGACAGCCGGGCGTCCATATTGACATAGCTGCCGACGTTTATGCTGGCGAGCTTGTCCACATACTTGAGCCAGAGGTCCAGTTCGATATCTTTCCCGATATCCATGCTGGAGCGAATCGTGAACTGGTTTTGCGGATCCTGGCCATGCGGAGAAGCATTCTCTACTTGACTATCCATGATGACCCGCAGGTACGTGTAGGCTGCCTGAAAACGCCACCAGTCAGCTGCTTTCAGGTCGGCGGACAATTCTGCCCCATAGGAATGCGCTTTCGCTGAGTTTCCCAGTGTGAGCGGGACGTCGACAAAGGGGGGCACAGCGGTGAAGTTGACGGTCGGCGTTCCGGACCTGAGGGAAACCAGCCTTTCGTAATTATTATAAAAGAGCGCCGTGTCAACGGAAAACGATTCGGTCGCACGCACCCGGTAGCCAAGTTCATAGGCAAGCAAATCTTCGGCCTTTAGCTCCCGATTGCCGTGAAGGGTGACTTGTGCAGGCAGCGGGCCCGGATTCTGGGCTGTTCCTGGGGGTGTTGTATAAAGCCGGTAATTGAACGAATCTTCGGCTCGGGACGGGGTTCGCACTGCCCGTGAAACCGCGGCCCAGATAGAATGTTTCTTGTGTGGTGTCCAGATCAGACGGGCATTTGGCTGGATTTCCACGCCGGTATAATCGTTATGCTCGAATTTGGAACCAATGGTGAGATGGAGAATGTTTTCAATAATCGTGATTTCGTCCTGGAAGAAGCCGCTTAACAGATTGTCTGTCTGGCTTGACGGAATAAGCGCCAAAATAATGCTGGTATTGTCTGCGTTGTCATGGGAGTAGCGGTAGCCAAGGCCCCAGAGTATTTCCTGGAAACTGCCGAGCGGAAAGCGGTGCTGGAAATCCAGGTCAAGGGTATCGCGCCGCTCGCCAAGGATTGCATAAGTAAAGTCGGTTCGGTCATAATATATCTGCAATGCCAGGTCGGAGGCTTCGGAAATGGTATGCTCCCAGCGGGTGAGGATGCTGCCACCGAATGTTTTCGACTTATAGTTGAATGTTCTGCTGTACGGCGGGGCCATCTCCGGGGTTGTATATGTTTCGTTAAGCCTGCTGCCATAAACATCGCCCTGCATCGTGAAGGAATCCTTGTCGGTTACCTGTGAATCCAGGCGGAAGCCGCCTCGTTGGACATGCCAGCGGTCTGACGTTTCTACACCGGCGGCATCGTCCAGCCCTGAGCGGTTCAGGTATTTGCCGAAGAGCCGTAACGACGTATCTTTGCCAAGTTTCACCCCGTAACGGAGGCTGCTGAAACCTTGTTCATGGGTGCCGCCGCCGACACTCACCATGCCACCCTGTGTCTCATCGGCATGCTTGGTGATGACGTTGATTACGCCGTTAACGGCATTTGCCCCCCACATGGTTGCTCCGGGGCCGCGAATTACCTCAATACGGTCGATATCTTCCAGAACGGTGTCCTGTCTGTCCCAGAAGACGCCGGAAAAGAGGGGCGAGTAGACGGAACGACCGTCGAACAGAACCAGCATCTTGCTGGCAAAACGGCTGTTAAAGCCGCGACTGGAGATCGCCCACTTGTTGGAGTCGATCCGTGCCACCTGCATGCCCGGCACCATCCGCAAGGCATCGGCGACGCTGGTCACCCCCGACCGCCGCAGGTCATCCTGGGTGATGACAAAGACCGCCGCCGCTGCATCGGAAAGAAGCTGGGGTTTTTTTGACACCGACGTGACCTTTAGTTCCATGAGCTGTTCAATCTCCAACTCCATCAGGCTGCCGAGTTCTTTTCCCGTCTGCGCTGCAGCAGCATAGATGGGAACCGTCAGGAGAATGCCGAGGGACAGAACAATAGCTGCCCAAGATAAATTCAGACTATGCAAATCTCACCTCCATTCTTCAAGTCTCTGCAATAATTGTCGGTACGTTATCATAATTATCGAGGATTGAAAAGCTTCATCCAGTCTAAATGTCCAGTCTTAATGGGGTTATCTGTCGTGGCAATATTATACCATTGGAGCTTTCATATCTAAATCTGCTGATTCCCATCCGGAAACGAATTAATTCTTTCCATTTGCGGCAGGATGTGGTAATTAAGTTCGTATTCGTTACCTTACTCAGCAAGGATATTTGAAATGACCATCTTACTCACGATACTGCATGTTACGGTCAGCCTGACCCTGATCGCCATAATACTTCTACAGTCTGGCAAGGGCGCGGAAATGGGCGCCTCATTCGGTGCCGGCGGCAGCCAATCGGTGTTCGGCGCAGGTGGCGGGAGCACCTTCATGAGCAAGATGACCACGGGAGCCGCCATCATCTTCATGCTGACATCGCTGACCCTCGCCTACCTAGGAAAGAGCGGCGTTTCTTCCCTGATGTCATCCAAAACGGGGACTAAGTCGGCGCCGACAAAACAGGCCGCTCCTGCCGCAACCCCGATGCAAGGCCAGCCTGCTGCGCCTGCCGTGCCTGCTGCGCCAAAAACGGCCCCTTAAATACTAAGCAGAATCATCCTACGCTTTACCTTTGACAGGCAATAACCTTAATGATCAGATACATATTACTGCCGGAGTGGTGGAATTGGTAGACACACCATCTTGAGGGGGTGGCGGGCAACAGCCCATACGAGTTCGAGTCTCGTCTTCGGCACCAAAGATTCCAGAAAAGCGCCTTGCATGTTTAAATGCAGGGCGTTTTTTTATTTGGGGAAAGCATTGTCTTCGCTTGACAGGTTGACCATAGAATGTCCCCCTAGTATTCCTTACAGCCAGTGTTTCTTTTTGAAATATGCGACCATCACCAGCGACACGGCTATCATCAGCCCCCAGAGGACGAAATAGCCGTTCTTCCACTCCAGTTCCGGAAAATGTTTGAAGTTCATTCCGTAGACCCCGACGAGGAAGGTCAGCGGCATGAAGATCGTGCCGATTACGGTCAGAAACTTCATCACCTCGTTCGTGCGGTTGCTGATGCTAGAGAGGTAAAGATCGAGCATGCCGGCGAGCAGGTCGCGGTAGGTCTCAACCGTGTCGATCACCTGGACAGTGTGGTCGTAGACATCACGAAAATAAATGCGGGTGGCATCCTGCAGCAGGTGGCTGTCGCCCCGTTCCAGAAAAGAGACCGCCTCGCGCAGCGGCCAGACGGTCTTGCGCAGGTAAATGATTTCCTTTTTCATAGAGTTGATGCGATGAAATGCCTTCTGGTCGGGTGACACTGTCAGTTCTTCCTCGACATCGACGATCCGCTCACCAAACCCTTCAAGAATACTGAAATAGGCGTCAACAATGGCATCAATCAGGCAGTAGGCCAGATAATCGGCCCCCATGCCACGGATTTTCCCCTTGCCTCCCCGGATACGGTCACGGACGGAGTCGAAGGCATACCCCTTGATCCCTTCCTGAAAGGTGAACAGATAGTCAGGACCGAGAATAATGCTGAGCTGTTCAGAACTGAAGTCCCCATCCTTTGTCGGGTGCAGCATCTTCAGCACAATGAAGAGATAGTCGCCGTAATCCTCAATTTTGGGCCGCTGCACGGTGTTGACGATATCTTCCAGTACCAGAGGATGAAAGGCATGTTTTTCACCCAGGGCGCGGATCAGTTCTACATCATGCACCCCTTCGACATCGACCCACACGACGGCTCCGTCGCAGGGATTCTCCAGATATCGGTCAACCTGCTCAAAGTGACGCTCCTCGATGCTGTCCGGAGAATAGCTGACGACGGAAATCCGGGCCGACCGGTCCGACTTGTCGCCGATATGGACCAGCGTACCGGGCGGCAGGCCGCTCTTGACGGAGCGTTTCTTATGAAATCGGGAGCTGGTGCGCAGGGTAGAGTTTTTCTGGTTCATTATACCTCCTGTAACACTTATTTCTTCGTAAGTCTGGTGAACGGTTTGGGAGAACACCGGCGGTTTTAGGCCGGTGCTTCTGCCTGGTGTACGCCCGTCATGGGCGTGAACTTATGGGGTGCAAGTCCCCTGTACGAGAATCCAGTCACTGTCGAGAGACAGGGTAAATCAAGTGCTAGCCGAAGGCAAGGGCGTCTCCGCGAGGAGGGGACTGGAGGAAGCCGGAGCGCAAAGCTATGAGCCGACGAACAGAAACAGCATACAAGGCCATCATCCGGGCCAGTCAGCACAACATGACGAAGTCCACGGATTCAGGAGAAATGGTAAATGCTGCGGTTGTGTAGCGACAGTTCACGTTCTTATCCGGGGAGATCTGTCCGGATTGCCGTCTCCCATGCGATTGGACGGCTGGAAACCATCCGCGAATCGCTGAAGACAGGCAGTTATAAGCCCTTGCCGGTAAAGCGTGTGGAGATTCCCAAAGTAACGGGTGGAACCCGTCCGCTGGGGATACCCACCGTACTTGACCGGCTGATCCAACGAATTAAAGTTTATGCGGTGCGTAGCGAAGCCACCGCATAAACTGATGTTGCACTAAACCAGCGTAGCTCGGTCAGCCTTGGAGTTTTATCCGGATTTCTCGTTTTGTAGTGGGGATATTAACCCTATTGTGAGGCGTTTTCAATGGATTTATGGCTCTTGACACGCCTTACAATGCAACGTAAAAGCCCCGACCGAATTCGCCTCGGACAGGGCTTTAATAAGCCAACGAACGGACTTTTACCTGGATTTATTGACATAATTCCGGTTTCGATATATAAGTCTCCGGAAAAGCAGCAAAAACATGAGCCATGAGGAGTTATGCGGGAACCTCAACAGAGAGGGCCATATCCATATGACAAACTATGCAGCGGAAGAATTATGCAGGCAGGGGGTGGATGCCCTGATGAATGGGGAGGGGAACAGGGCGCTGGCGTTCTTCGAGCAGGCCGTTGCCATTTCCCGCACGCCACTATACTGTTCCAACTTGGCATACTGTCTGGCCAAGGAGAGGGGGGATTTCCGCCAGGCAATCACGCTCTGCCGGGAGGCCATAAAGGATGAGCCGAGAAATTCCATCCATTTCCTGGTTCTTGGCAGAATTCATCTCATGGCCGGTCGGAAAAAAGAGGCAATCAGGATTTTCCGTATGGGGCTACGCCATCAGAAGAACAAAGATATCATTTATGAACTGAACAGCATTGGTGCCCGTAAGTCCCCGGCGCTTCCTTTCCTGACTCGGGAAAACCCGCTTAACAGATATCTGGGGAAATTACTAAAGGAGATAGGCTGGCGGTAGGCTGGCGCTCCAAAGCTCGCATCTTCCCAGTTGCATTTTTACCTTCTTTTGCCTATGTTTGGATACCCGCAAGGTCAGCGTTTGATTACACCTGACGCTGCTTGAAACAAGGAGGGATATTATGGAAGATAAGCTCAAGGTTGCATTGATCGGAGGTGGGCGAACAGGCACACCGCTGCTAGAGGAATTGCTTAAATATTCTTACGTAGAGATAATCGGGGTGTCCGACTTCGACCCGGCCGCGGAGGGGCTCAGAATCGCAGCCGAGAAGGAGATTTTCACCACGTCGGAACCTATGGCCCTGGTGAAGAAAGGAGAGTGCATAGACATTCTGATCGAAGTGAGCGGTGACGCGTCGCTGAAGAAACATATAAAGGAGTACTTCGAGCAGACCGGAAACGTGAAGACCTTAATCATGCACGATCTCATTGCGCGGCTCTTCATAAGTGTCTGCACAAAGCAGGATAAACTGATTTCCGGCCTGCATCCGGCAGATGTCGGCGTAGGGGGATGACTCCCTCCCCCACGCCTCACCCACCGCCGACAATAATCCGATGATGGCAACTCCCTTTGCACGGCATTGGTTTCCGTCATGACATCCACATTCTGACCAGCCTTTCTCAATAAGTCCGTTCCCATCGACCCCTGTTTCACCCACAGCGGGGGCAATTCCGGTGCCCGCATCAAATCCACGCCGTAAAATAATGTTTTGACATCATTCGTTTTCTTGTTTGCTAACGGTGTTTGTTTGACACGCAATACTGGCTTCCATGCCTACGCAGTACCTGGACCATTGTGCCAGATATAGGCGTAATTCCATAAAATAATATTGTGGTAATAGTGTTTGTGTGTTAGGGTGCAAGCAATGGCCGCTTATGATTAACGGTGTTTTGCTACGCACATCCGGTCTTCAATCCGGTCGCGGGACAGTTGGCCTCAGCCCAGGCGGAGACCTGACATTGGTAATAAAGTCAAGACGAAAGGGGGGATTAACGAAAACAAACAGGGAGCGGAAATTGAGGGGCAGGCGGTTAACGGGAACATTTTAACCAAAGGAGGATTTTGCCATGGCTACAGCAGTTTCCAAAACCGAAGAATCGAAGTATCTGCTGGATCCATCCTCGGTCGGTGTAACGCTTGGGACTCCCGGCATGCCGACTGAAGAGGGGTGGAAGTGGGTCACACCGGAGATGTGGAAGTTCAGGTGGGGAGTTGCCGACAAGGTTCAAATCGAGGCGCCAGCCTGCCTCTCGGACAAAGACTGGTATTTGGACATGACCAAGTCCAGTATCCTGGCCGAAATTTACGAACGAAATTCGAACATCCACCCGGCAGACTTGCAGGCCGATGCTCTGGTCAAGTACCTCGACACACAGAGGATTACCATCCGGCCCTATGACAATCTGCTTGGCCTAGGTACCGGCGACGAGCACGGCGTCCCGTTCGATGTGTTAGGGCAGACGTGGAATATGGTTGCCCGCGCCAGGGAAATGGCGGGGAAAGAAAAGGTTTGCATTTGGGAAGGCAGCAAGAAAGTCACCTTTGACGACGAAAAATACAAACAGCTTGAGAAGTTGGCCGGCAAGTACAACACGATGTTCAAGGTCAAGCCTGAGCTTACCGACGAAGAGTTCCATATGTACTACTGCCCTGAGGCGCCGGGCAGGTATTTCGAGCCTGTAGGCAGCGGAGGTATGCGCGCCAATCCAGATCACGACTGGTATCTGCCATTGGGCCTGAGGAAAATTGTAGAGCTCAAACGGAAGAAGATGGAGTGGTTCGAGCAGGAGCTTAAGGGCGCCAACCCAAAGCAAGCAGAGGACCTCAAAGAAAAAATCATCAATTCCAAGGCCACCATTCGGGCAACCGAAGCAGTGATCAAGTGGATCAAGCGGCACGCTACGGAGGCACGCAAGGCTGTTTCCCTGATGCCGGACGCCAAGGCCAAGGCTGTCCTTGAACAGGCAGCGGCCAACTGCGAGTGGGTGGCGGAGAACGCGCCGCGCACTTTCGGGGAGGCGGTGCAGCTCTATTGGTCCTGCTTCCTGGTGGATTACCAGATTGAAACCGCTTGCGGCAACATTACCTTCCGGCCCGACAGCACGTTCTGGAAGTGGTACGAGAAGGACGTCATCAAGGACAAGACGCTCAGTCGTCTGGAAGCAGGCGAAATCCTTGCGTGCTACGCAGCGAAGTTCCACGAGATTGGAAACGCGATAAGATTTGGCGCCATCGGAGCGGCCATCCAGGGCGGTCGGGATGTGTCGGCGATCACCATCGGAGGGCTGCATGCCGACGGCAGTAGTGCGGTGAACGACTTGACCATGCTGATCCTCGATGTGTGGGACGGCTATCGTTTTCACCACCCCGACGTCAAGTTCCGGTGGAACAACAAGACCCCCAAGGCCGAGTTCAGGAGGCTCGTAGAGGTGATGCGCTCTGGCATGGGCAGTCCCTCCATCCGCAACGATGAAGTTGTCATTCCGTCCATGCTTGCCCAGTATCCGGGACTGGTAACCCTTGAGGAAGCGCGGGGATGGGGCATCGTCGGCTGCATCACCCCCGGTCCGACTACCAACTCCAAAGGCGCCTGTCGGCGTGACGCACAGTACGTGCAGATTCTAAAGGCGGTGGAATACGCACTATTTAATGGGAAGGACCCTGAAAAGGGCTTCGAGTGGGTACATTCCATTGAGACTGGAGATCCGGGCCAGTTCAAGGACTTCGAGGAGTTCTATCAAGCATGGCTCAAGCAGTGGGAATGGATCGTTAGTACCGAGGTAACGCTCCGTAACCGGGTAATGAAAGTATTGGGGATTACCCTGCGTAGACCGTTCCTGAGCGGGCTGTACAAGGGGTGCCTGGAGACCGGGGACGACGTCATGTGTTATCCCATGCCCCGCTACAGCTTCGAGAGCATAGTCGGGTTCGTAGATAGCATTGACAGCCTGGTCGCGGTGAAGCACTGGATATATGACAAGAAGAAGTACACGATGGCCCAGTTGTGCGAGGCGATCAAGGCCGAATGGGAGGGCTATGACGACATGCGCAAGGACTTCCAGAACGCGCCCAAGTTCGGCAACGACATCGATTACGCCGATGAGGTCATGGTGCGGGCCAACAACGATGTCTCCGCCGTCGGTCGGACAAACCTGGATATAGACGGTAATCCGGTCTATCCCAGTCTGCTCCCCATCAGCATGATCTGGCATGCCGCCCCGTATATTGGGGCTTTGCCCAACGGTCGCAAGCGCGGGCAGGCATTGTGCGACGGCGGTCTCAATCCACAGGCCGAGTATGACCATGCCGGAACCTGGGGGCGGATGAATTCCGCTCTGAAAGTTGACCAGGCCCAGATGAAGGCATACATCTACAACCACAAGTTCGACTACGCCTCAGTGACAGGTGAGGCCGGACTGGACAAAATGGTTGACTTTGCCTTGGCGAGCCTCAGAGGCGGGTTGCAGTTGATGCAGTTCAACATGGTTTCGCGCGAGCAGTTGGCCGATGCGCAGAAGCATCCGGAGAAATACCCCTACCTCTCGGTGCGGGTATCCGGATACACGGCCTTTTTTGTGGGTTTGCCGGAGTTCATGCAGGATACGATTATGCAAAGGGTGGATCACAGCCTCTAATAAGCTCGGGAAACGTTGCTCCAATCGGTCTTGAAGAAGTCAGCCATATCATTTCGGGACAGACGCTTCGCCCACCGGCCAGGAAAACCTGGCAAGTTGCTCCGTTCAGAGCCTTAACCATAACGCCACAGCGAGGACTGGCCAACAGACTGGAGCAGGACACACTCACTTAAAGATACCAAAGGAGGATTTTACCATGGGCTCAGCAGTTTCCAAAACCAAGGAATCAAAGAATGGTTATTTGATGGATCCGGCTTCGGCCGGTATAACGCTGGGGGCTCCCGGCATGCCTACCGAAGAGGGATGGAAGTGGGTCACCCCGGAGATGTGGAAGTTCAGGTGGAGTGTTGCGGACAAGATACAGGTCGATGATCCGGACGGCTTTTACAAGGACAAGGAGTGGTATGTTGACTGCACCAGGGCCAACATGGTGGCGGAGACGGTCGAGAAAAACCCGAATATTCTCCCTGCTGACTTGGCGGCGGACACGGTCATAAAATATCTTGACACGCAGAATATCCCAATCAGACCATATGAGCTGCTTCTGGGAGTGGCCGGCAACGACGAGCACGGCATTGTTTTTGACTTGATGGGTCATCCGTGGAGCGCATTGCTCCTAGCGATCGAACAGGCGGGAAAAGACAAGGTCAGCGTATGGGAAAATGGGGAAAAGATCACGTTAGACGACAAGAGATTCCAGCGGCTGGAAAAAGCAGCCGGCTTTTTCAATGCAGCCTTGAAGGTCAAGGATGAGTTCTCCGAAAATGAATTCAAGGCGTACTTCTGTCCAGCAGAGCCCGGGGTTTACCCAGCACAGCCTGGCAGGTTTTTTGAACCATTAGGCTCACTCGGCCAGCGCTCCAACCCGGATCATGACTGGTACCTGGACCTTGGCCTGAAAAAGATCGTTGAACTAAAACGTAAACGCATGGAGTGGTTCGAGCAGGAGTTGAAGAACGCAACCGGTGAAAGGGTTGCGGAACTCAAGAACAAGATCGTCAACTCCAAGGCGACCATAAGGACCGTAGAAGCTGCGATGCGTTGGATCAAGCGGTATGCGACAGAGGCGCGCAAAGCGATTCCCAATATGCCGGACGCCAAAGCCAAGGCTATGCTGGAGAGGTCTGCCGATGCTTGCGACTGGGTATCCGAAAATGCGCCGCGCACATTTTTAGAGGCCATGCAGCTTCACTGGTTCTGCTTCTTAATCGAGTACTCCATCGAATGTTCCTGCGGCACACTAACTTTCCTTCCTGATCGCATATTCTGGAAATGGTACGAGAAGGATGTCCTCAATGACAAGACCTTGAGCCGCCTGGAAGCGGGTGAAATCCTTGCATGTTATGCGGCGAAGTACCATGAATTGGGTGGAACTATGTCCAGGTTTAGCGTCAGTAAGGCTGGCCAAGGGGCGAGGGACTTTTCTACCTTAACCATAGGCGGGGTAAAAGGTGACGGCAGCGATGCTGTAAACGATCTGACAATGCTGTATCTGGACGTATGGGACGGCTATCGGCTTCACTTCCCGGACATCAAGTTCAGATGGTGCACAAAGACCAAGAAAGCGCCCTTCAGAAGGCTGATGGAGGTCATGCGGTCCGGCATGGGGACCCCTTCCATCCGGAACGACGAAGTCGTCATCCCTGCCCTGCTAGATCACTATTCCGGTCGTATCAACCTTGAAGAGGCCCGTAGCTGGGGTATCGTCGGATGCAACAACCCTGGGCCGTCCATAAATTCCAAAGGGGCGTGCCGCCGTGAATCTCAATACCCAAACATACTAAAGGCAGTGGAGTTTGTACTCTTTAACGGACGCGACCCGCAGCCGGGCTTCGAGTGGTTCAAGTCGATCGAAACCGGAGACCCGACCAAATTCAAAACCTACGATGAGTTTCATGAGGCATGGCGCCTACAGTGGGAGTGGATCGTAACGACTGAATTGAGGCTCCGCGTCAAGATGCATGAGAAGATGGCGGAAAGTTCCCGTCGGCCATTCGTGAGCGCCCTGTACAAGGGATGCATGGAGACGGGCGACGACATCATGGAGTTGGACGTGCCCAGATTTAGCTTCCAGACCATCGTCGGGTGGGTTGACTCGATCGACAGCCTGGCGGCGGTCAAATACTGTGTCTATGAAGAGAAGAAGCACACCATTGCTCAGCTTCAGGAGGCGCTCAAGGCAGACTGGGTCGGGTATGACAAGATGCGTGATGACTTCAAAAAAGCGCCTAAGTTCGGCAATGACAGTGAGCTTGTAGATGCCATCATGTGTCGTGCTACAGACGATGTGTATCAGATCAGCAGAAACCTGAAGGATTCAAACGGCGACCCTGTATTCCTTAACGGAGTTCCGGTCAGCATGATGTATATGGCCGCTCCATTCACCGGAGCGCTTCCCAATGGCCGGAAGCGTGGTGATCCCCTGTGCGACGGTGCGCTCAATCCGCATGCGGAGTTCGATATGTCCGGTCCGTGGGCGAGGATAAATTCCGCGCTGAAGGTTGACCAGTCCAAGTTTCAGGGTCATATCATCAACAGCAGATTCGACTATTCCTCAGTGGAAGGGGAAGCCGGGCTCAACAAGCTGATCGATCTTTCCCTTGCGGCCCTGAACGGCGGCATGGGGCAGTTGCAGTACAACTTTATATCACAGGATATGTTGCATGATGCGAGGAAACACCCTGAAAAATATCCATACCTCTCCGTGCGTGTGTCCGGTTACACCGCCTTCTTTGTGGGTCTGCCGGATTTCATGCAGGATGTGATTATGCAAAGGGTGGATCACAAACTCTAAGCTTGAAATTCCAGTAACCGTTTAAGCCGACACATTACCACCTCCAATCCCTCTGTTTGTAAGAAGGTGTTGGAAGTGGTTGGTTTTAGCCTATTGATTGTAACCTGGAACATTTTAAACAAAGGGACAAAGGAAGGTTTGCCATGGCCACAGCAGTTTCCAAAACCAAAGAATCTAAGAATGTTTATTCGTTGGATCCGGTGTCGGTCGGTGTGTCTCTGAGCACTCCCGGCATGCCGACAGAAGAAGGCTGGAAATGGGTCACCCCTGAGATGTGGAAATTCAGGTGGAGTGTGGCCGACAAGATCCAGATCGAGGCGCCTGCCTTCTACAAGGACAAGGACTGGTACTTAGATGCGAGCAAGGCCGACATCCTGGCCGAAGTTTACGAACGCAATCCGAATATTCACCCGTCCGACCTGCAGGCCGACGCTTTGGCACAGTATCTCGATACCCAGAGGATCACCATCCGGCCGTATGATCATCTGCTCGGCCAGCTTTGCAGTGACCCGCATGGGGTCATTTACGATCCACTCGGCCAGCCGTGGCAGCATATCGTGCGGTGTCAGGAACGGGCGGGAAAAGAAAAAGTTTGCGTTTGGGAGGGGGACAAGAAAGTCGCTCTTGACGACGTGAAGTTCCGGAGGCTGGAGAAGTTCGCCACCAACTACAACGCGGTGTTCAAGGTCAAACCCGAGTTTACCGACGAAGAGTTCCAGATGTACTATTGCCCGACGCAGCCGGGCAGGTATTTTGAGCCCGTTGGCAGCGCGGGCATGCGTGCCAATCCGGATCATGACTGGTATCTGCCCTTGGGCCTGAGGAAAATTGTAGAGCTCAAACGGAAGAAGATGGAGTGGTTCGAGCAGGAGCTTAAGGGCGCCACCGGGAAGCAGGCAGAGGAGCTCAAAGAAAAGATCATCAATTCCAAGGCCACCATTCGGGCGACCGAAGCGGTGATAAAGTGGATCAAGCGGCACGCTACAGAGGCACGCAAGGCTGTTTCCCTGATGCCGGACGCCAAGGCCAAGGAAATCCTTGAGCAAGCGGCGGCCAACTGCGAGTGGGTGGCTGAGAACGCGCCGCGCACCTTCTGGGAGGCAATGCAACTCCACTGGTTGTGTTTTATGGTGACTTACTGTATCGAAACAGCTTGCACCAACGTCACCTTCCGGCCTGACAACACGTTCTGGAAGTGGTATGAAAAGGATGTCGTCAAGGACAAGAGCCTCTCCCGCTTGAAGGCAGGTGAAATCCTTTGCACCTACGCCTCGAAGTTCCACGAAATCGGAATGTCCAGCAAGTTTGGCGCCGGCGAGTTGGCGCTCCAGGGGAGCCGCGACGCATCGGCGATTACCATCGGGGGGCTGCATGCCGACGGCAGCAGCGCGGTGAACGACTTGACCCTTCTGGTTCTCGACGTGTGGGACGGCTACCGCTTCCACCACCCCGACGTCAAGTTCCGCTGGAATAACAAGACCAGCAAGGCTGAGTTCAGGAGACTCGTAGAGGTGATGCGCTCCGGCATGGGCAGTCCCTCCATACGCAACGATGAAGTTGTCATTCCGGCCATGCTAGCCCAGTATCCCGGGCTGGTAACCCTTGAGGAAGCGCGGGACTGGGCCATCGTCGGTTGCATCACCCCCGGTCCGACAACCAACTCCAAAGGAGCCTGCCGTCGTGACGCGCAGTACCCGCAGGTTGCCAAGGCCGTGGAATTTGCGCTATTCAATGGACGCGATCCGGAGCCGGAGTTCTCATGGGTAAAAACGATTGAAACCGGGGATCCCAGCCGGTTCAATGATTTTGAGGAGTTCTACCATGCCTGGCTCGCACAGTGGACATGGATCGTCACGACCGAAGTCAAGCTTCGCAACCGGGTGTACAAAAAACTTGGACAGACGCTGCGCCGACCGTTTCTGAGCGGGCTATACAAGGGGTGCCTGGAGACCGGGGACGACGTCATGTGTTACCCCATGCCCCGTTACAGCTTCCAGAGCATAGTCGGGTTCGTAGATAGCATTGACAGCCTGATCGCGGTGAGGTACTTGATATATGATAAGAAGAAGTACACGATGGCCCAGTTGTGCGAGGCGATCAAGGCCGAATGGGAGGGCTATGACGATATGCGCAAGGACTTCCAGAACGCGCCCAAGTTCGGCAACGACATCGATTACGCCGATGAGGTCATGGTGCGGGCCAACAACGATGTCTCCGCCGTCGGTCGGACAAACCTAGATATAGACGGTAATCCGGTCTATCCCAGTCTGCTCCCCATCAGCATGATCTGGCAGGCGGCCTCGTACATGGGAGCTCTGCCCAACGGGCGCAAGCGCGGACAGCCCCTGTGCGACGGCGGTCTCAACCCGCAGGCCGAGTATGACCGTGCCGGAACCTGGGGGCGAGTTAATTCCGCACTGAAAGTCGATCAGTCCCAGATGAAAGCCTATATCTATAACCACAAGTTCGACTATCCCTCAGTGGCAGGTGAGGCAGGACTGGACAAAATGGTTGATTTTGCCTTGGCGGGACTCAGGGGGGGAATGCAACTGATGCAGTTCAACATGGTATCGCGTGAACAGTTGGCTGATGCGCAGAAGCATCCGGAGAAATACCCTTACCTCTCCGTGCGGGTGTCCGGCTACACCGCCTTTTTTGTGGGTCTGCCGAGGTTCATGCAGGACACGATCATGGTACGGGTGGACCACACGCTCTAAAGATAGCTTGCAATGACGTAAAGAAAGAGGGGGGGGGGCAGAATGCCCCCCCCCTGGGTATCTGAATCGTTAGCGCCGAACAAATCGCCCTCTACGCCGACAGTGCGCCACTCGGAAATCTGGATGTGACGCCCGCCAGAGGATGGCAAAGGGAAAATCAGGCAAGGAGGGTGATCAAATCCCCTGCCTGCACCCGTCCCCCCTGGAGCACCCTGGCGAATATTCCTTCCTTAGGCATAACGCAGTCGCCGGCCTGTTCGTAAATGGCGCAACGGGTATGGCATTCCTTGCCTATCTGGGTTACCTCCAGCACGGTTTCTCCCACTTTGAGACGGGTTCCCACAGGCAGCGTAAAAAGCTCTATGCCGCTTGTTGTGATGTTCTCGGCAAAATCGCCGGCGTCTACTTCAAGGCCAGCCCGCCGCATCTTTGCGATGCTCTCGGCGGCCAACAGGCTTACCTGGCGATGCCATTCACCGGCATGCGCGTCGCCCACCAAACCGAAGTTCTCCAGAAGCTCCGCCATTGTCACTGGTGTCTTGCGCGCCCCTTTTTTCCCACTGATGCAGACGGCGACTACTGTTGCGGACATATGTAACATCTCCTCCAAGTATTATTTTGTCCCCGTACCTCGCCATAGGATTAACTGGAGCATTGCCCCCTGAGCATCCTCTAAAACTGGTTGAACCGTGCATCTCGTCCTGGTGGGGGCATGACAACCGTATACTTGATGAACCTGGCAAAATCATCTGCCCTGTTTGGCCAAGAGAGACATTAATGGCTTCATCGGAACTAGTAGTTCGTTCTTTAAATAACATTTAAAATGTTCTGCTTTTGTGTTATACTTACTCGCGGTTGCTTCAATTCACGAGGGGGTGGCACATGGCAAAGCGTTCTGCATTAAACCTATCACCAGAA
>JBAQKZ010000279.1:0-1977 GCA_049301475.1 Geobacteraceae bacterium
AAAGGAGCCCGCGATCTTGTCCCTTGCCAGCATCGCGCCGATGGGGGCGCCGCCCGCCAGGGCCTTTGCAATGGTCATAATATCGGGGGTAATGCCGAAATGCTCATGGGCGAAGAGCCTGGCGGTCCGTCCCATCCCTGTCTGTACCTCGTCGAATATAAGGAGCAGATTGTTCTCATCGCATATCCGCCGCACCGCCTGGAGATATGCGGCGGACGGGACCACTACCCCCCCCTCGCCCTGGATCGGCTCAAGCATCACTGCGCATGTGGCAGGGGTCACCGCCTGGGATAGAGCAGTGACGTCGTTAAAGGGAACGTGGCGAAAGCCATGAAGAAGCGGATCGAAGAATTTCTGAATCTTTTCCTGACCGGTTGCGGAGACGGTGGCCATGGTACGACCGTGGAAGGAGGCAAGCGCCGTGATTATCTCGAAACGGTCCTCCCCGAATTTTTCCCGGCTGTACTTGCGGGCGAGTTTTATGGCCGCCTCGTTGGCCTCCGCTCCAGAGTTGCAGAAAAATGCCTTGTCGGCGAAGGAGTGGGCGCAGAGTATCTCGGCAAGCTCTATCTGGCTAGGTATGTGGTAATAATTGGAGCAGTGTATCAACTCTGCGGCCTGTTTCTGTATGGCAGCCACCACCTTGGGATGACAGTGCCCCAGGTTGTTCACCGCTACCCCTGCAAGAAAGTCAAGGTACATTTTTCCGTCTGCATCCCATACCCGGCATCCCTCGCCCCGCACCGGCACAATGGGGTAACGGCCATATGTCTTCATGATGCAGTTTTCGCCTCGCGTAATCCACTCCGCTGAATTCATGCAAGTATCTCCGTGCCGATGCCGACGTTGGTGAATATCTCCAGAAGAATCGCATGCTCGACCCTGCCGTCGACGATATGGGCCTTATGCACCCCTGCGGCCAGGGCATCCGTACAGCACGTAACCTTTGGGATCATCCCCCCCGTTATGGTTCCGTTTTCTATTAGTTCAGGGACTTCCGCCATGCGGATGCTGGAGAGGAACTCGCCCGGCAGGCTCTTCACGCCGGCCACGTCGGTCAGGAGCATCAGCTTTTCCGCCTTTAGCGCCGCCGCCACCCTCCCTGCCACAAGGTCGGCGTTGACATTGAAGCTTTCGCCGTCAATGCCCACCCCGACAGGGGCAATGACCGGAATAAACCCCCCTTTCTCAAGGGTTTCCAGGATAGAAGGGTCCACCTTCACCACATCGCCGACAAAACCGAGGTCTACTTTCTCCACCACGCCGTCTTCTCTTTTAACATCCTGCATCATTTTTTCGCATTGGAGAAGTTCGCCATCCTTGCCCGAGAGACCGACAGCCCTGCCGCCGTGGAGGTTGATGTATCCCACCACCTCTTTGTTAACCTGTCCGGTGAGGACCATCTCCACCACCGACATAGTGGCCGCGTCGGTGACCCGCATCCCCTGGACGAATTCGGAGACGATCCCGTAGCGCTTAAGCGTCTCGTTGATCTGCGGTCCGCCGCCGTGGACGATGACCGGGTTGATGCCGATGTATTTGAGAAGGATGATATCGAGAGCAAACGATTTCTTCAGCGACTCGTCGGCCATGGCGTGACCGCCATATTTGATAACGATGGTCTTGCCGGAGAAGCGCCTGATATAGGGGAGCGCCTCCAATAGTGTATTGGCTTTTTCAATCAGTTTTTGCATCCCTTCCTCTCCTCGCTGTGGAGTGACGGCTCCTGGTCTCCTGTCCGGGGCTGACGAATAGCCTACGGTTCCAGGCGGTCAAACGCGGCATTCCCATCGCATAAATTGAAAATAATAGCAGATAAAGGGGAATAATCAACAGTAAAGAGGGGTTAGCGCACGGTGAATATGTTCTATCATCTTTTTTGAGCAATAACATTGAGTTTCATTATTTACTGGTCAAACACCTTCAATACGAGTAGTATATGCCCCATCCTATTTGTACGGGAGGCGTTCTTCTGTT
>JBAQKZ010000280.1:0-1756 GCA_049301475.1 Geobacteraceae bacterium
CCCCACAGGTGGGCGACCGCCACGGTAGTGCCAGTGGCCAATCCCCAGAAAACCGTCATGACCACTAAAATCATCAGTTGTCCCAGGCCGGTAGCTGCAATGGCCGCCGCCCCAAGCCCTCCGACGAGAAAAATATCGACTATGGAAACAAGCCGTTGAAACAACGATGAGAGGAGTACCGGCATGGAGAGTTTGAAGACGTCCCGGCGGATGGAAACCCGTTTGGCGCGCCGACCGGACAAATATCTGGAAAAGGGTCTGATAATGGTCATCTTCCGGTTTCTGTAGAAGGTTAAGTAGCCTGTGACACAAGAAAGGCAACCACAACTGGTTGCCTTTCTTGTGTCACAGGCTGCAATTCAAACTAGAACGGAATGTCGTCGTCCGGGTTAAATACAGGCTCCTCGTTTCCCGGCGGTTCCTGGCCTGCTTCCCGTCCACTACTCTGCTTGCCCCCGCCATCGCCCTTACCGGAAAGCATCTGCATCCGGTCTCCGACGATCTCTGTAGTGTAGCGGTCCTTGCCGTCGCGGTCCTGCCATTTCCTGGTCTGCAAACGACCCTCTATGTAGACGGTCTTTCCCTTGGACAAGTATTCTCCCGAAATTTCCGCCAGCCTTCCCCAAAGAGTGACGTTATGCCACTCCGTCTTTTCTTCCCATTCGCCGGTTTTACCCTTGAATCGCTCGCTGGTGGCCAGCGAAAAGCTCACAACCGCAGTGCCGGACTGTGTGTAGCGGACCTCCGGGTCCTTGCCCAGATTGCCTATCAGCATTACCTTGTTCAAACTGGCCATAACCGTTCTCCTTCCATTGTGAATTATCCAAAAGTCAACTTATAAACCTGACAAATGTCACTGTCATCAAAGCCGGAACAGTTACTATTGCGGGGAACATACTATCCTAAATTTTCCCTTCCCGACAAGCAAAATATTCCAAATGGCGAACGTTTTCAAAAGAATGGCCTTGAATAATAACCTGTGATATAAGACAGTGGATGTTATCCATGAAACACCTCATCCTGGGCACTGCCGGCCATATTGATCATGGCAAGACCTCGCTGGTTCGCACACTCACCGGAATCGACACCGACCGGCTCAAGGAAGAGAAGGCCCGGGGAATTACCATAGAACTCGGTTTTGCCCACCTGGACCTTCCGGGCGGTATCCGCCTCGGCATCGTAGATGTACCGGGGCACGAGCGTTTTGTCCGCGCCATGGTGGCCGGTGTTGGCGGTATAGACTTGGTGATGCTGGTCATCGCCGCTGACGAGGGGATCATGCCACAGACCAGGGAACACCTGGATATATGTCAGTTGCTGGGGGTGCGCAAAGGGGTCGTGGTCTTCACCAAAAGTGACCTGGTGGATAACGAGTGGCTCGGAATGATGAGCGAAGAAGTCCGGGAGTACCTGACGGAAAGCTTCCTTGCGGATGCGCCGGTCATAACCGTGTCGTCGCGGACGGGAACCGGAATCGAGGAATTGAAGAGTGAGTTGGCCCGGCTTGCCTTGGAAGTGAAGGAGAAGCGGAGCGATGGTCCATTCCGCCTCCCCGTGGATCGGGTTTTTACTGCCACCGGTTTCGGCACCGTCGTTACCGGCACCCTAATGTCCGGGACGATCCGGGTGGGAGACGAGGTGGAGATTCTTCCCATCGGTCTGATATCGAGGGTCAGAGGGGTGGAGAGCCACAGCGCGAAGAGCGACTGCGCCGGAGCCGGCCAACGGGTCGCGGTCAATCTCCAGGGGGTGGAGC
>JBAQKZ010000281.1:0-6719 GCA_049301475.1 Geobacteraceae bacterium
ATACCAATTCCAAATCAAGGCGCTATCTTCGTTGGCTCGTCTTCGGCTCCTCAACGTACTTAAGTTGTACGCCTTCGTCGCCTCAATCCTCGCCGCCTTGATTTCATCCTTGATTTGAAATTGGTATAATTGAATTAGCCAGTGAACCGTGAGGAAACGTCTCCCCTTGCGGATCCGGCGGAATACCAAATGAAAAGGAGTATTTAAGTATGCCACGCGTAAAAAGAGGCTTTAAAGCGAGACAGAGAAGAAACAAGGTTCTGAAGCTGGCCAAGGGATACCGGGGTGCCAGGAGCAAGCTGTTCAAGAGCGCCACCGAAGCTGTGGACCGCGGACTGGCATATGCCTTCCGGGACCGCAGGGTCAGGAAGCGCGATTTCAGGGCGCTCTGGATTGTACGCATCAATGCGGCGTCCAGGATCAACGGTCTTTCCTACAGCAAGCTGATACATGGTCTCAAGGTAGCCAATGTCGGGATCGACCGGAAAGTTCTTGCCGACCTCGCCGTATCGGATCCAGCCGGTTTTGCGGCTATTGCCGGGATGGCCCAAGCCAACAACTAAAGATATATCACCATCTGGTAAAAGAAATGGGATGGACACGTCTCATTTCTTTTTTTTATCAAAAGGTTACCATCTATGAGGGAGCAACTAGCAGCGCTTCTGGAGCGGGCGACCCGTGAGCTTGACGCTGTTTCCGGTGAGGAGGCGCTTCAGAATCTACGGGTCAGGTATCTTGGCAAAAAGGGGGAGCTGACTTCAATCATGAAGGGGATCGGCGCCCTTGCGCCCGAAGAGCGCCCGCTGATTGGAGAGGTAGTTAACAGGGTCAGGAACGATCTTGAAAGCAAGATCGAGGCGGCTTTGACCGTTATTAGGGATAGCCGGAAAGCGGATCGGCTTAAAAGTGAGCGTCTGGACGTGACCTTGCCGGGGCGAAGCAGGGCGCTCGGCTCCAAACACCCCATAACCCTGGTCACCGAGGAAATAACGGAAATATTCACCGGTCTTGGATTTCAGGTGGCCGAGGGGCCTGAGGTCGAGCATGATTACTACAACTTCGAGGCGCTTAATTTTCCAAAGGACCACCCTGCCAGGGAGATGCAGGACACCTTCTTTGTTAATGACGACCTGCTGCTCCGCACCCATACTTCACCTGTACAGATACGCACCATGCTGAAGCATGCGCCGCCGGTCCGGATCATAGCTCCCGGAACGGTCTATCGCTGCGATTCCGATGCAACCCACTCCCCCATGTTTCATCAGATTGAAGGGCTGATGGTTGACAAGGGCATTACCTTCGGCGACCTCAAGGGGATACTGACCATCTTTGTGAACCAGTATTTTGGCAAGGGAACCGGGGTCAGACTGAGGCCAAGCTTCTTTCCATTTACGGAACCAAGCGCAGAGGTGGATATCGCCTGCGTGATCTGCAAGGGAAATGGCTGCCGGGTATGCAAAAACAGCGGCTGGCTTGAGATACTGGGCGCAGGCATGGTGGACCCCGAGGTGTACAGGCATGTTCACTATGACCCTGAATCTGTTTCAGGATTTGCCTTCGGAATGGGTGTCGAGCGGATCGCCATGCTCAGATACGGCATCAGCGACATGAGGCTGCTATTCGATAATGACCTTCGCTTCCTCAAGCAGTTTTAGCTTAAAGCAATACATTATATAATCACATATAACAGCATGAAAAGTGTGGGAATATGATCGTTACGTATAACTGGCTCAGGGAATTTGTGGATTTCGACCTGTCTCCGGTTGACTTGGCCGACCTCCTTACAATGCTTGGGCTTGAAGTGGAGCGGATGGAAAGTCTCGGCGCCGACATGGACGAGGTGGTCGTCGCCCTGGTCGAGGAGCGATCGGAACATCCAAATGCGGACAAACTTTCGCTTTGCAGGGTGAACACCGGCAGTGACACCCTCAGCGTGGTCTGCGGCGCCCGAAACTTCAAGGCCGGCGACAAGGTGGCCCTGGCCCAAATCGGCGCGGTACTTCCGGGCGACTTGAAGATAAAGCGCTCCAGGATACGGGGAGAGGAATCTTTCGGCATGCTCTGCTCCGAGCGGGAACTGGGACTGGCTGCGGTTTCGGCGGGGATCATGGTCCTGCCGCCGGAATACAGGCTCGGCACGCCGGTCTTTGAAGCGCTTGGTTTAAAGGATACGCTGTTCGAGATAGGACTCACTCCCAATCGCGCTGATTGTCTGAGCGTCATGGGGGTGGCGCGTGAAATAGCAGCGAAACTGGCTAAAAAGATCACCTCTCCCTCTCATGCTCTAAAGGAGAGCGAGACATTAATCACTGCGGCGGCGTCCGTAGTGGTGGAAGACCACCATCTTTGCCCCCGTTACACCGCCCGTCATATAACCGGCTGCCGGATCGCGCCTTCCCCCCAATGGCTGACAACCCGGCTTAATGCCGTTGGGATCCGCTCCATTAACAACGTGGTGGATGTCACCAACTACGTGCTGATGGAATACGGCCACCCCCTTCATGCCTTCGACTTTGATCTGATCGCGGGTGGCGTCATTATCGTAAAGCGGGCAGGGGAGGGGGAGCGGTTTACCACTCTCGACGGCCAGGAGCGGCTGCTTAACCCTTCAGACCTCACCATTTGCGATACCGGGAAAACCGTGGCCCTTGCCGGTATCATGGGGGGGGAGAATTCGGAGATTACCCCCGGCACAACAAACATTCTCCTGGAAAGCGCCTATTTCAATCCGTCCGCGATCCGTCTGACCGGCAAGCGGCTGGGGCTGCACACCGAGTCTTCACACCGTTTCGAGCGTGGCGCCGACGTGGACATACTGCCCACTGCGCTTGACCGGGCTGCGGACCTTATTGCCGAACTGGCTGGGGGTAAGATATCCAGAGGGATAATTGACGTCTATCCCTCCAAGATTCCGCGGAAGTCCATTCATCTGCGCGTCTCTCGCGTCAATCAACTCCTTGGCATCGACCTGGAGGCGGAAACGATACGCGACATATTCCTCCGGCTGGAGTTTGAGGTTGATCCGGTGGAGCACGGTGTTTTCAATGTCCGGGCGCCATCGTTCCGGGTGGATATTGAGCGCGAAATAGACCTTGTAGAGGAAGTCGCCAGACTAAACGGCTACGAAAACATCCCGGCTACCATGCCCAAGGCGCGGGTATTTTCCGACAGACCGACCCGACATCAGAGGATGGAGAAGCTGCTGCGTGATCTTATGGTTGCTCAGGGGTTCAACGAGGTCATCAATTTCAGCTTTATTGCTCCCGATGCTTTGGACAAGTTGCGCCTGACGGAGGGGGACTCGCGCCGCCGGACGGTCGCTCTGCTTAATCCGCTGGTTGATGAGCAGTCGGTGATGCGGACCACTTTGTTGCCCGGCCTGTTGCAGTCCGCTGCCAGAAACTTGAGCTACCGTTGCCTGAATCAGCGCATTTTTGAGTTGCGGCGCGTCTATCTTACTCGGGATGGCGAGGAACTGCCTGATGAACCGCTCTGCCTTGCCGGTTTGATCACTGGCAGGCGTGAGCCGGAGGGATGGAGCCAGCCCGACCTGCCGACCGACTTTTATGACATCAAGGGTATTGTGGAAAATATCTGCGATGCGTGCATCTTGCCCGGAGTGGTGTATGACGCCGGATCCCCGGAGAGCTTCTACCACCCCGGCAAGGCATGCACCGTCAGAGTGGCGGATGACGAGATCGGTTCCATAGGCGAGATACACCCGGATGTTCAGGAGGGGTTCGGCCTGGAGCAGCCGGTTTATTATTTCGAAATAAACTTCGAGCGACTGATTGCCCATGCCGGGGAAACGGCAACCATTTCCACTCCATCCCGCTTTCCGGATACCTTCAGGGATATTGCAATGCTGGTTGCCGATGAGACGGAATTCGAGAGTATTCTGCAGTGTGTGCATCACCTCGGAATAAAAGAGATTGAAGAGGCCGGAATATTCGATCTGTACAAGGGAGAGCGCATTCCGCCAGGGAAGAAGGGTGTTGCCATCAGGATACGCTATCGTTCACCGGACAGGACATTAACCGACGACGAGGTTAACAGGCTGCATCAGCGGGTCATCGTCAACCTTATCGATAACACAAATATAAGTATAAGATAAAAAGTGGTTGATTATCACTGTGCACTGTGCTATAAAGCAAGCCGTTGTCTAAACATGTGGTTTAACTGATTTTTACTTGTATTGGGGGCGCTATGACCAAGGCAGATATCGTAGAGCAGATATACGAGAGGGTGGGCTTCTCCAAGAAGGAATCGGCTGAGTTGCTGGAACTGGTTTTTGATTTGATTAAAGACACTCTGGAAGAGGGTGAAAAGATCAAGATCGCCGGTTTTGGCAACTTTATCGTAAAGGAGAAGGCTGATCGACGGGGTAGGAACCCGCAAACCGGCGAAGAGATAACCATTTCTGCAAGGAAAATCCTCACCTTTAAACCGAGTCAGGTGCTAAAAGCCTCCATCAACAAGCAGTAACGGCTCTCCGGGAGGTTTTATGGAAGCCGTAATTCCCGACAAGCTGTATTTCAAGATCGGAGAGGTTGCCGATATCGCTTCTTTGCGACCATCGGTGCTCAGATATTGGGAAAGCGAGTTCGGCATGTTGCGGCCAAGTAAAAGCCGTACGGGGCAACGTATATATTCCAGGAAGGATATGGATATGGTTCTTTCTATAAAGCAACTGCTATACGTGGAAAAACTTACCATTGAAGGGGCAAGGAAGAGGATGGCAGCAGGCAACTGTAAAAGTGGGACGGGTTTACCGGTGTACAACGAGCGGAATGGGGAGATGATAAGGGAGGTTTGCGAGGAGTTGAGAAAACTCAGCAATTCTCTCAGTGATGATACCGGTGCGTAGCGCAGCCTGGTAGCGCACTAGACTGGGGGTCTAGTGGTCGCTGGTTCGAATCCAGTCGCACCGACCAATAAGAGCAGCCACTTAGGTGATTTCCTAGGTGGCTGTTTTGCTGTTAGTAACCTGATTAGCAACCTCTAGTTGCAGCAAAAAACCCCTGCAATAATTTGCAGGGATTAAATATTACCTGTTGAGTGCCACTACATCGTGGACGAAAAAATGTGCCAGCACATCGTAGACAAAGTTCTCTGACAATCGAATAACCACCACGTCATTCTGTGAACACCAAATTCAATTCGGAGGTGTTTCCGAACCTGAAACCGACGACCCAATCCATCTCTCTGCAGCTCCCCCGCTCTGGATGCTGTATTCAATCAAGACCACCGCCAATCGTCAGGATGTGCCGTATCAGTCCCTCATTAAGGCCTGGTTGAATGAAAAACTGGAAGAAGCGCACCACGGGGCCAAGTTAGCGATACCCAGGTTCGGCGCTGAAGTAAAATACTTGCGTTAGCATGAAAAAGCGAGTATATAAGTTAGCTGGCCCGCTCAGGATGGCGGTTAAACCACCGTTTAGTCTTGTATGCGGTCAGAAAGATCAGCAGTGATAAAGAGTATGATGTTGGGGTCGTAGTTAAGATGGTTATAACGCCGGCCTGTCACGCCGGAGGCCGCGGGTTCGAGCCCCGTCGACCCCGCCATATAAAAATAGGCCATGATTTCTCATGGCCTATTTTTATGAAATAAAGCCTTTAAGCCCCGCCAGTGGGGTGATTCACCCAGAGAAAGGTTGACCGCTTTGAAAGCCGTTGTGGTGGTGCCGACATACAATGAGCGTGACAATATCGAACTGCTTGCCGTGGAGATACTTTCCCATGGTGAAGGAATCCATATTCTCATTGTGGATGACAATTCCCCGGATGGCACTGGAGAACTGGCAGACAGAATGGCTGAGGGAAACAACCGGGTTAACGTCCTTCATCGGAGTGGGAAGCTGGGCCTTGGTTCAGCATATCGGGAGGGGTTCCGTATCGCTCTCGAGATGGGTGCGGATTATATTGTGGAAATGGATGCCGATTTTTCCCATGATCCTGCGGTTCTCCCGCGTTTTTTCGAAAAAATGCGCGACTATGACCTGGTTATCGGTTCCCGTTACCTGAACGGCGTCAACGTAGTCAACTGGCCGCTACGTCGGCTTATGCTCAGCTATTTTGCGAGCGTTTACACGCGAACCATCACCGGCCTGAAGATTTCCGACTGCACCAGTGGGTTTAAATGCTTCAACAGAAAGGCGCTGGAAGCCATTGACCTGGGGGAAATCAGGTCAGACGGTTATTCCTTCCAGATTGAAATGAATTACCGTTGCGTGGAGAAGGGATTCCGCGTGGGCGAAGTTCCGATCATCTTTATCGACCGACATGCCGGGAGCTCTAAGATGTCAAAAAAAATCGTCCGCGAGGCGGTTTTTATGGTCTGGAAATTGAAACTAGGCTCCATATTAGGCAGGTTACTACCATCGGGACGGCAATGATACACGAAGGATGGGGAATTATATGTGTGGTGGGCTTCTGGGGTTGGGTGCTGGCCACGGTAGGTTTCATCTTCAAAGGGTTTCCTTCTGGAGGCATTTTCAAGGCAAGGCCTGCCGCCTTGTGGGGTGGCATTATAGCGCTTTTTTTTATTGTATGGATTGTTGGGATGACGCATGCCTGAGGGGAAAGCTTAAATAGCTTAGGAACTGTAAATGAATAACATGGTCAAAATTGCGCTCAGATTTAGGTCAGATTTGGCTGAACTGATTGAGCCAAACCGCAGACGTAGCAGAGCTACGTTGAGGATTTGGCGATTGAAGTTC
>JBAQKZ010000282.1:0-4166 GCA_049301475.1 Geobacteraceae bacterium
CGTTGGCTCGTCTTCGGCTCCTCAACATACTGGTTGTATGCCTTCGTCGCCTCAATCCTCGCCGCCTTGACTGCATCTTTGATTTGAAATTGGTATTACCCTGCCGATATAATGGAAATGTGGCCGGTTTCGACGCATGTAAACAGCCCGAAAATCGATTTTACCGATCTCATCAAACACTCCACTTGACTTCCATTTTAATCGGTGCTATATCATACGGTATATATATCATTTGATAAGGCAGTGACGTGAATATGGAAAAACTTACTTCCCGGCAACAGCAGGTTCTGGACTTCATTACCCAACAGATAGACCTGAACGGCTACCCCCCGACTTTGAGGGAAATATCGCACTATTTGGGGACAAGCGGGACGGTCACTGCTCTCCATCACCTGGAGGCACTGGAGCGCAAGGGCTGCATCCGGCGTGAATCCGGAAGTGCCCGTGGAATCATTCTTGTCCGAGAGCCACAGCCGGAATTTGTTAAAATCCCTGTTGTCGGGGTGGTTCGTGCGGGCATCCCCGAGTTGGCATTGGAGGAGATCGAGGGTTATTACCCTATTGAACGCATGCAGCTTCATGGCGGCTCTTTTTTCCTCAGGGTCAAAGGTGACTCCATGATTAACGACGCCATCATGGAAGGCGACCTTGCCCTTATCCGTCCTCAGGCCACAGCCGATAACGGCGATATCGTTGTCGCCATGGTGGACGGGGAAGCGACACTGAAGAGGTTTTATCGGGAACATGACCATATTCGTCTCCAGCCCAGAAACCCGAACATGGAGCCAATCATCATTCCGGCGGGTGAACAGGTTGCAATCCTCGGAAAGGTTGTCAAAATTGTTCGCGACATTGAGTAATGAGCGATGTATCAAAGGGTATGTGAAGATATCCGCGTGGCCGTCATCCACGGGCCGGGAAACAAACTCCGTCCCATCTGGTTTGATTGGAAACGACAGAAACACGAGGTCAAGGAAGTCACTTGCCACTGGCAACATCGAACCGGTAATGACCTTATCTTGCATTACTCCGTAACCGACGGGACGGCCCTTTACGAACTGGTCTACAACTCAACCCGGCAAATATGGGTATTGGAGAGTATCGACGCGGACGAGTCATGAACAGCGACAGAATTATCATGCATATCGACATGAACGCCTTCTTCGCGTCCGTGGAGCAACAGGCCAACCCGGCGTTGAGGGGGAAACCCATTGCGGTCATCGGCTCGGCCAAGCGGACGGTTATCACCACCTGTTCCTACGAGGCGCGGAGCTTTGGGGTAAAGACCGGCATGAATGTCTGGCAGGCGAAACAGAAGTGCCCCCAGATCATCCTGGTGATAGGCGACAACCGCAAGTACACCTGGACCTCCAGCCGGATCATCAAGATTTTCCTCGACTTCACCCCTCTCGTAGAGGTCTTCTCCATTGATGAAGCGTTCCTTGATGTTACCGGCTCCCTCTCTGTTTTTGGTTCTGTAGAGCGGATCGCCTACCTCATCAAGTCGAGAATAAGGCATCACTTCGGCATCACATGCTCCATCGGCATCGCCCCAAACAAGCTTCTCGCCAAGCTTGCCAGCGAAATGCAGAAGCCGGACGGCCTGACCGTAATCCGGGCGGACGAAATAGCAAAGGTATTGGAGCGCATACCGGCGAAAGAGTTGTGCGGTGTGGGTGCAAAGACGGCCCGGCAACTGGCGCTCTACGGTATTGGGACCTGCGGCGAGTTGGGGAGGTTTCCGGTCAGCCTGCTGAAAAACAGGTTCGGCATAATCGGGGAGCAGTTGAGCCGGATGGGTAGGGGGATTGACGACTCTCCTGTCATTCCTCTGGAAGAGAGCGATCCGGTAAAATCGGTTGGTCACAGCATGACCCTGGAGCGGGACATCAAGGAGAGGCAGGATATCCTGAAGTACCTCTTGCAGCTCTCGGAGATGGTCGGTCGGCGGGCAAGGAGATACAAGGTCTGGGGGAAGACGGTCACGCTGTCGATACGCTACGCAGATTTTGATACCTGGGTGGGAAAGCAGGAGACACTACTGCACTATATCAACCGGAGCGAGGAGATTTACCGGGCGGCGGTGGCGATCCTCGATACCATCGTGCTTATGCAGCCGGTGCGGCTTCTCGGGGTGAGAATCAGTAACCTGCGCTATGAGAGCAATCAGCTTCCCCTATTCCAGGAAGAGCAGAAAAAGGCATTTATGGCCGACGCTATGGACGAGGTGAACGACCGCTACGGGGATTTTACCGTGACCTTCGGGAGTCTGCTTGACGGGGAGAGCAAGGGAAGCAATGTGATCTCTCCGGCCTGGAGGCCGAGCGGAATCAGGAATGTGGAGGTGAAGTAACGAGAATATGCCCTCAAGCTGTTGCACTTCAGACTTGAATCCACGTACTAAAAAACAACTCAAATAATAAACACATGAGCCTAGGAGTCCGACAGGTTCTTGGCCGCTCATGCCGCACTTGTGATAGGAATCAGATATGCTCACTTATACGATTGACAAGACAGACCACTGCCGTTCGGTGGAAAGCTTCCTCAGGAACCTGCTTCCTCCGGCCACCATGGGGCATCTCCACAAGCTGCTAAAAAACGGCCATGTCAAGATAAACGGAGATACCGCGCAGCCTGGATGCATGCTGCTGTTGGATGACTGTCTGACCCTCAAGGAGAGTAACAAGACGGCTTCGCTTCTTCGAGCCAAGGTTGAGCGGCTCGATATTCTTTATGAGGATGATTTGGTGCTTATAGTTAACAAAGAACTTGGGCTTCCTGTTCATAAGAGTGCGGAGGAAGGCGCCCGGAATCTTGTCGAAGTTGCAGAGCGTCATCTTGCCATGCGGGAGATAATCTGCAAGCCGAGGCCTGTCAACCGGATTGACAAAGGTACATCGGGTGCGGTCATATTGGCTAAAAGCTCCACCGTTGCCGGGATTTTTGGCAGGTACATAATGGAGAATGGGCTGGGGAAGGTCTATCTGGCGGCTGTTGCCGGTCGTCTGGCAGCCGAAGGAACAATAGATAACTCTATTGACGGCAAGGAGTCGCTCACTAGATACCGGCTTCTGGCAGAGGGGAAAATGGGCTCAATCGTTGCCGTCTACCCTGTCACCGGCAGGCTGCACCAGATACGGCGGCATCTGGCTGCCGTTGGCTGCCCTATCTTGGGGGACAAGCGCTATGGCGGCCCGCCCATCGGGGGATACATAGGGCATGGGCTCCATGCCTTTGCGACAAGTTTCAGGCATCCAGAGAGCTGTGTGGATATAATCGTCTATGCCCCGCTGCCTGGCGCGTTCTTGCAGCTGCTGGAGCGGATTGCCCCTGACTATTTTCCCGTGGTGCTGAAGCAACTCCCCACTCTTTCTTGGTTTGGAGGAACTGCACACCCTTGATTGGTCTGAGGCAGACTTGCCAGTGATCAAATTGATACGGAGAGGGGCCTTGTTTTATGAGTCGGGCGGGTAGGGTGATAATTTACCGGAACAAGAAATGTTCACCCATCATTATAAGTGATCTTATCCTGACCGAAGTTCTTCAGGGATTTCAGAATGATAAAGAGTTCAAGATAGCCAGGAGCATTCTCTTGGGTATCCCATTTATGTCGATGGGGGGACGGGTATTAGCGATAGAGAGCGCTATGAACTATAGATTACTGCGGAGGAAAGGGGTGACCGTTAGAAAGTCCATAGACGTTATTATTGGAACTTTCTGTATCCACCACCAGCTAACATTGTTGCATGACGACAGGGATTTCGATCCGATGGTTAAGTTCTTGGGCCTGGAGATAATCCGCACATAACGAATCAATTCACCGGCCACTTGTCCTTCTCTCCGTTGACTGCTGTGATGGAACATAGGCCTCCTAAGCATCGAAGATGAGAGAGTAGGAATACTTTAATGGGGGCTTCTGAACCACAGGTACCCCCTCTGTTTTTTTATTTCGCAAAAATGAGAGTGTCACCCCATGACCGCTGCAGCGCGCGCATCACACAGCCAGAAAGCTACCCCGCCGGATAACGTAACCAAAGACCATGCCTGTTGCGGGCTGCTTACTGCCCACTACGGCGTTGAGGTCGAGGTTGTCCTCACCGCAGGCAAGCGCTGCATGGTGCGGGTCAAGCGGAGCTCCGGTCACGTGGTCGGCGATGATGTGGAGG
>JBAQKZ010000283.1:0-7018 GCA_049301475.1 Geobacteraceae bacterium
ATTGTCAGTAATACGAATTTCAAATCAAAGATGCAGTCAAGGCGGCGAGGATTGAGGCGACGAAGGCATACAACCAGTATGTTGAGGAGCCGAAGACGAGCCAACGAAGAGGGCGCTTTGATTTGGAATTGGTATAATACGAATGGAGCACACGATGAAATATTTAACAGGAAAACCTGCCGTTCCTTTCAATCTTCGAGACAGCGAAGGTCATGCCCATAATCTTGAAAGCTACAAGGGGAATTGGCTCTTGATGGTTTTTCACCGTCATCTTGGCTGACTGCCTTGCCGATCACACATCACGCAGTTGCGTGATCTTGAAGTTGAATTCACTGAACGCAATGTCAAAATCGTAATCATCACATTTGAGAATAACTTCCTGGCCCGCGGTTATGTCGAAGAGACCTCCTTATCCTGGCCGCTCCTTGTCGATGAGAAACGCGAAGTTTATAGAGATTACGGGATGCTTTCCGCTTCCTTTTGGGATATATGGGGACCAAAAACCTGGTGGGTCTACCTGAGGGAGATTTTAAAGGGACAGAAATTGAGAAAATCAGAAAGCGACATATTCCAGCGTGGTGGTGATCTGCTTATTGATCCGACCGGGATAGTGCGCATACACCATATTGGCGCAGGCCCAGCGGATCGTCCCGCTGTTAAGATGATTTTGCACATAATCGATAGCGGCGCTGCGATCAACAGTTGACAGTACTTTTACCGGCGCTTCAGCGTCCCCCAAGGCTTCCTTCGAAATCAGGCAGCGTCGGCCTTTATCCGGAGCACATCTTGGACCTTGCGCAGCAGTTCTTCAGGCTGTACCGGTTTCGCGATGAAGTTCAATCCTTCTTCGATAATCCCCTTGCGGGTGATGACGTCGTAGGTGTAACCGCTGATGAAGAGGGCCTTGTTGTCCGGTTTGATCCTGTTCAACTCGTTCAGGAGCTCCTTGCCGTTTCTCTTCGGCATGATGACGTCGAGAAGCAACATCGAGATGGATTGAGGGTCTTCACTGAACCTGTCGATGGCGTCATCGGTATCCATCGCCTCGATGACGCGGTAGCCGTGATTACTCAGGATATTCCGCACCAGTCCGCGCACCTCGATGTCATCCTCTACCAGCAGTATGGTTTCATTCTCCCCATACGGTAATGCGGCATACGTCGCCGATTCTTTCAGGGGAGATGGCTCGGTGGCCGGGAGGTAGATTTTAAATCTGCTCCCCTTGCCGGGGGCGCTTTCCAGCATGATGAACCCATCGTGGTGGCTGACGATCCCGTAGACCATGGAAAGACCCAGGCCGGTCCCCTTGCCGACCTCCTTGGTGGTGAAGAAAGGCTCGAATACCCTTTCCCTGACATTGTCATCCATCCCGATTCCATTATCAGTGATGGTCATTAGAACGTATTTCCCAGGCTTGCAGGCGGCGGCGTCCAGGGAAAACCCCTCGTCCAGTTCGACCACGTCCGTCTCTATCGTCAGAGCGCCGCCATCGGGCATGGCATCCCGCGCATTGGTGCAGAGGTTGATCAGTATCTGGTCTATCTGTCCGGAATCGCCCATTATGGTGGTGTCAGAATCCGTCAAATGGAACTTTAGGTTGATCTCTTCGCTGATGAGCCTCGAAAGGATACTTACAATGCTTGTGATGAGTACATTCATATTTACAGGGTGAACATCGATAAGCTGCTTCCTGCTGAGGGCAAGTATCCGTCTGGTCAGGATGGCGGCCCGATCACTGGCCGACATGATCTGCTCCGCGTAGCCGCGGAGCAGTGATCCCTCCTGGAGCTCATCCCGCAGAAGCGACCCGTAGCCGATCACGACAGTTAGAATATTGTTGAAATCATGGGCCACGCCGCCTGCCAGCGTGCCGATGGCCTCCATCTTCTGCGAGTGGCGTAGCTGTTCTTCCAGTCCATCCTTCTCCTCTTCCTTCTTTAGCAGGTTTTCGGTCATTGTGTTGAATGCGTCCGCGAGCCGGCCGATTTCATCAAAGGTCTCGACCGGGACCTTTTCCAGGGAGGCACCCCCGCCGAGGGCCTTGACCCTCTCTGTCAGCCTTTTAAGAGGGTTGGTTATCCCTTTGGCGAGGAAGTAGGCGGCAATTGAACCTACAACAAAAAAAATGGCCGCCAGGAGGACGCTTTTCAGGAGCAGCGCCCGCAGTTCCCTGTCAAGCCCCCCTTTATCAACCACGACCTTGACAAACCCTATGATACGGTCCTTCTCCGTCTGGCCGGATTCCCCAAAAAATACCGTATCTCCCTCGGACAGGCGCGTCTTCAGGGCTACCGGCGACCAAAATTCAAAACCGGTTTCATTGCCCATATAAACCGTACCATGCGCATTTCCAAGCGCCGCCAGGGTTTCCGGGGGAACGCCGATATTTTTATTCTCCCGGTCCATTGCCTTCCTGTCTCCCGGGCGCCTCTTCTCCAATAATGGTCTGCCGTCCGCGGAAAATACCGCGACCGTATCAACCCCCGGATTCTCCAGAATGCCGGCGACCGGATCACCCAGCATTGAGGCATTTTCCGCGAATATCCCCATCCGTGAGTTGTAGGCAAGGAGTTGAGCCAGAAGTTTCCCCTCGTGGATCATGCTGCCGGTCAAGGTTTTTTTCTGGTGCAAAAAGTATACGGAGGTAAACGTGAAGGAAATGATGATGGTCAAGAGCGCGAAACCGGCAAATACCTTCGCGCCGAAGGATTCCCTGCATTCTCTAAGAAAAACGGGCAGTTTCATAGGGACCTCTACCTGATTATTCTGGTTTTATGGTTAGTGTCGCTGTTTACCTTAATCCCCAGTTTATTGGCCACCTTAAGGTTGATAGTGATGATAGCGCCCCTTGCGGCAGGAGAGATGATATCCCGGATACCGGTCCCCGCCAGCGCCCTTTTCGCCATCTCCCCCGCCTGCCGCCCCATGTCATGAGGGTCTGTCTCCAGGGAGAGGATGGCCCCCCTCTCCACATATTTCCCCGAAAAGGTGAAAACGGGAATCCTGTTCTCGGTGGCGGATAGAAGTAGCAGGTCGACCGTTTCCTGAGTGACGACACCGGCGTCGGGGAGCATCCAGAAGAGCTCTACTTTCCCTTTCATACGCTGAAGCGCCGCCAGTGCGTTCTTTGGCTCATGCGTTTCCCAGGTCAGGAGTTCAATCCCCAGAGTGCGGGCGGCAGCCTGCGCCTCCCGGATGAATGACCCGGTTCTTGCCGGGTCGTACAGGACTCCGACACTCTTTACCTGTGGCATAACCCTCCGGATCTCGGCTAATTGCCTTTCCGCCGGTATCCGCATGCCGACGCCGGCAACGTTGTCATCCCCTCCGATCAACTGTGAGGGATCCAGTACCATCAGGTAGATGAGAGGGATATGTTTGACACTCCTCACCTTCGCTAGCGCATCCATCCCTATTGTAACGATCAGGGAAGGGTTCACCTTCTGGACCTCACTGACGATCTCCGCCGCCGGTACGTAGGAGGTGATGACCCTCTTTATCTTGGCGTCGCAAATGATTTTGAACCCCTCAAAAGCAACGTCGTAAGGCTTGATCCGCATGCTCTGGAGCACCAGTATCTCCTGGGCGGAGACGGCCGGAAGCCAGAACATGAAGGAAGCCAGTATGAAGACGACTGTTTTGATAGGGATCTCCAGGGGGGAAATGGGGTTTTGCAACATGTTCAACTTGCTCATTTTACCTCTTCTTCTAATAATCCCTTATTGAATAATTGTCAATTACCGAAATTTTTCTTGCTAATATAACATCGTCTCTTGCAAAAATTCTCACATGATATATATTTGGACAAGTAGCACATCTAATATCAATTTCAAATCAAGGATGAAATCAAGGCGGCGAGGATTGAGGCGACGAAGGCGTGCAACCGGTACGTTGAGGAGCCGAAGACGAGCCAACGAAGATAGCGCCTTGATTTGGAATTGCTATAAATTCCCGCGACAAGAGGTCCCCTTCATGAAAATAAAAAGTGTTTTCCCCTCCCTGCTGCTGATCATCCTGGCCTGCCACGCGCCGACATACGCACAGTCCAACGAGGAGATGAACATCCTCCGGATGTTCTACGAGGACAAGGACCTGGTGGAGACGGCAACCCGTTCTCCCAAGCCGATCTCCCAGGTCGCAGAGAACATGACCGTCATCACCGCCGAGGAGATAGAGGCGATAAACGCCCATACCCTGGCCGACGTACTCAATTACGTTCCAGGCATGCAGATGGAGGTCCGGGGCGGCCCCGGAGCCGTAACAAACGTCTATATCCAGGGGTCTGAATTCCGCCATGTGCTGCTATTGATAGACGGTGTGGAGCTGAACAACCTAGCCGACAGATTCCCCGACACAAGCGCCATCCCTGTCCAGCATATCGAGCGGGTGGAGATCATAAAGGGGCCCGCCGCCTCCGCCTGGGGTTCGTCGCTCGGCGGGGTCATAAACGTCATCACCAAGTCGCCGGATGACGAGCGGGCGCTCGGTGGGACCGCCTCCGCCTCCATAGGCGAACGGAACACCGGCGATTACCGAGGGGAGCTCTCCGGCAAGGTCGGCAGGCTCGGGTACTACCTCTCGACCGGCAAACTCCTCTCGGATGGGCTTACGCAAAACACCCATTTCGACGGGGACAACCTCTACACAAAGCTTCGCTGGAGTGCAAACGAAAAGACCAATATCCTCTTCACCCTGGGCTACATCAGGGGCTTCAGGGGGATGGGAGAGGTCCCCGAGATTGACATATCCGAAAATCACGATTTTGACTATCTCTTCACCACCCTCGCCCTGAACCACGCCATTACTGAAGAGATGGACCTCAACCTTTCGGTGAGGAGGTTGCGCCAGGGTAACAATCTGTTTTTCAACCGGTTGAGCGACGGCGCCCCGATAATGGAGATAACAGGCGATGATGAAACATACGGCGGGAGCGTCAAGCTGAACTGGCGGCTGGATACGCAGAATCTACTTTTCGGCTTCGACATAGACAGCGGGGAGGTGAAGGCGAACTATCTGGCCAACGGGAAGCAGGGTCAGAAAAAATGGGCGCTATTCGCCAATGACACCATTTCAGTCGGCCGTTTTTCCGTCACCCCCGGTCTCAGGTACGACCATACGAGCACAAACGGCGATTTCTACAGCCCGAGCCTCGGGGTCACATGCGTGATCGGGGAGCATACCACCCTGCGGGGATACGTGACGAGAGGATTCAACACCCCCCACCTCAGCGCCACCTTCGGAGACGGCGCTTTCAGCGTGCCGAACCCAGGGCTGAAGATGGAGAAGGTCTGGACGTACCAGGTTGGGGCGGAATCGGCCCTGTTGAAATATTTCTGGGGGAAGGGCACCCTCTTCTGGCACGACGTAAGGGACGCCATATCCGTCGAAGATTTGCCGGACAGCGCAGTCAGATACATCAACAGCGAGAAACAGCGGCGGCGAGGGGTGGAGGTAGAGGTAAGAACCATTCCCTTTTACAATACCTCACTCTCCGCAGGGTACCTGTTCGTCGATACAAAGAACCTGAACACGGGTGAGAGGATTCCGGACATTGCGCGACAGACCGTTGATCTGGGGATCGAGTACAACGACCGGAAAGCGTTACAGGCCACGTTAAAGGGGCATTACATCTGGTGGAACGCCGACCCCTTCTTTAACGGGAGGTACAAAGCCTTAATCTGGGACCTGAACGTCTCCAGAAGGTTTTATCAGAAGGAGAGCCGCTCTATCGAGGCGTTTTTTACCGCCCACAACATCTTCAACGGCTCCCAGTACCTTATAGGCGCGTTCCCGAACCCTCGGCGGTGGCTGGAGGGGGGGATAAGGTTCAAATTCTGAACTTATCCCCCCTTTGCAAAGGAGGGAGCGGGGGATTTCAGCCATGCCGAAAAATATTTATAAAAATGTTTGATTATGGTTGAACCTGACGATTTCTTATGCTATCTTCTAACCTAGCTCTAATAAAATTGGGCGCGAAGCCCGAAAAAAGGGGGTACCATGGAGAATATGACAGAGGAGATCATCATCCTGGACGCAGGCCCGGAAGATTCACCCGACAGCGCTCTGGTCGGCTGCTGTGCAGGGACATTGTCGCTCTACAGGGGTTAATAATCCCGTCATCCCGTTTCCTGATTTAAGGGGGGAGGTTCTTTTCCCCCCTTTTTTTATACCCATCATACCCATCTATGCAACTATCCCGATACGTCAAAATCTATCCCTACCGGGAAAGGCTCGGTTACTCTCTTCTCTTCGCCATGAGGCGCGGGGCGTCCATTCTCTTGAGTGATAAAGCTCTGAAGGGAATCGCGGATGGGACCCTCTCCCCGTCAGACCGGGAGACCCTCCTCCGCCTCGGCTTCCTGGTTTCCGATCTGGAGCAGGAAAAGAAAGAGATGCGTGAAACCTTCGACAGGATCAACCGGAAGCGAAGGCGATTCAGCGCCATTGTGGTCATGAACATGGAGTGCAACCTCGACTGCTCCTACTGTTTCGAGGGAGAGCTGAAGGGAAATCGCTACATGACGCGGGAGACGGCGGAGCTTCTCTGCGCATTCGTGGAAAGGGAGCATATCGCAAAGGGAGAGGCCGTCACCCTCGATTTCTACGGCGGGGAGCCGCTCTTAAGCCATGATCTCATCCGGGATATATCCGTAAGGCTCAAAGCGGCTGCGGAGGCAAAGGGGGTGGAATACACCTTCAACCTGATAACGAACGGCACGCTTCTGACGAGGAAGCGGGTGGCGGAGCTTGCGCCATTGGGTCTTTCGCAGGCGAAGGTGACGGTGGACGGCCCCAGGGAGAACCATGACCGGTTTCGTCCCTTTGTCTCGGGCGCAGGCTCCTTCGACGCAATCATCCGAAACGTAAAGGCCTGCTGCGATCTTATCCGGATACAGTTCACCGGGAACTACACACAAGAGAACTACCGCGAGTTTCCCCGCCTGCTCGATCATATCCTGGCTGAGGGGCTGACGCCGGACCGGCTGGCGCTCGTCGCGTTCGCCCCGATCACCGGAAC
>JBAQKZ010000284.1:0-5861 GCA_049301475.1 Geobacteraceae bacterium
AAGGAGCAGTGCGACGACGGTCGCGGCGTCGGGCCGGGCGGTCGTGGCGTTTATCTTGACTTTGCAACCGCTATCAAGCGGGTCGGCGAAAATACCATCCGTGAGCGTTACGGCAATCTGTTCGAGATGTATGAGAAGATCACCGACGAGAATGCCTACAAGCGGCCTATGCGTATGTACCCGGCGCCCCACTACTCCATGGGGGGCCTATGGGTAGATTACAACCTTATGAGCAACATTCCCGGTCTCTTTGTGCTCGGAGAGGCAAACTTCTCCGTCCACGGCGCCAACCGTCTCGGCGCGTCGGCCCTGATGCAGGGTCTGGCCGATGGCTACTTCGTTATTCCCTACACAATCGGCGGCTACCTTGCGATGGTGAAGCCAGGGACAGCCTCCGCCGATAATTCCGAGTTCAGGAAGTCGGTTGAAGATGTCAACGGGTACGAGAACAAGCTTCTCTCCATTAACGGCAAGAAAACCGTTACCGAATTCATGCGTGAACTCGGCGCACTGATGTGGGACAACTGCGGCATGGCGCGCAGCAAGGAGAGTCTTGAGATCAACCTCAAAAAGATACCGGCTCTGCGGGAAGAGTTCTGGCGAAACGTCAAGGTAACCGGCACGGGAGCCGAGCTGAACCAGGACCTGGAAAATGCCGGACGTACCGCCGATTTCCTTGAATTCGGCGAGCTGCTCTGCCGCGATGCACACCACCGTGAGGAGTCATGCGGAGGTCATTTCCGTCTGGAACACCAGTATGAGGACGGCGAGGCCAAGCGTGACGACGAAAACTTCTGCTACGTCGGCGCCTGGGAGTACAAAGGGGACAAAGCGGAGCCCGAGCTGCACAAAGAGCCGCTCAAATTCGATAACGTACATCTTGCGGTAAGGAGTTATAAATAATGAGCGATCACAAGACCATGACACTGACCCTTATTGTCTGGCGTCAGAAGGGTCCGGACGCCCAGGGGCGGTTCGAGAACTACACAGCCAAAAACATCACCGAACACCACTCTTTTCTTGAAATGATTGACGTGGTCAACGAAGACCTCATCAAATCAGGCAAGGAGCCGATAGTATTTGACCACGACTGTCGCGAAGGGATCTGCGGCATGTGCTCCCAGGTGATAAACGGTGTGCCTCACGGCGGCCAGGACCGCACCACAGTCTGTCAGTTGCACATGCGGAAGTTTAAGGATGGCGACACCATCTACATAGAACCGTGGCGCGCCAGGGCCTTCCCTATTCTCAAGGATCTGGTGGTCGATCGCTCCGCATATGACACCATCATCCAGGCCGGCGGCTACACATCATGCAGCACCGGCGGTGTGCCTGACGGCAATGCCATGCTGATTTCCAAGCCGGACGCCGATTACGCCATGGATGCCGCAGAGTGCATCGGCTGTGGCGCTTGCGCGGCGGCATGCCCCAACGGCTCAGCCATGCTTTTCACATCCGCCAAGGTGGCACAGATGTCCGTCCTCCCCCAAGGGAAGCCAGAAGCCGCCGCCCGTGTCAAGGCCATGATCGAGGCGATGCAGGATTGCGGTTTCGGCAATTGCTCCAACCACTACGAATGCCAGGCGGCCTGTCCCAAGGGGATCGACGTCAAGTTTATTGCCAAGCTGAACCGTGAGTACTTGAAGTCGCTGTTCTAACGAAGGTGTAGTACGATACTTATCAGGGCAAGGGATATTCTTGGGGCAACCTATTTAGGGAAAGCCCATTTCACCACTGCTTGCAGAGGCTAACAAGCAGAAGCAACAGGCGTACTCGACGATAACAAGCTGCTTTTGTTCATTTTCAGCAGGACAGTTGTGATTTCGTTTAAAAGAGGGCCGTAGTCTGATCACTTGGCCAGTGATCTAAAATAAGGAGAGTTAGACGATGTTAAGTAAGTTTTTGGTAAGCAGGATCGGTGTTTGCCTGGTTATAGGCATGGCGCTTTGCATGATGGCTGTTATTCCGGCCTCGGCCGCCGAGCTTCCCCCAGGGACCATAATCAACAAGGCCAACCTGGACAAGGTCATTAACGATACCTTCCAGGGAAAGACAATCAAAAGCATGCTGCTTGTCTCACAAGAGTACCAGATACGAAACTGGGGGCTGCAGATGAAGCTCAGAAAGACCAGTCTGCCACCGCTGAGCAAGGGTTTTATCGAGGCCACCAGGAAATATGCAAAAGACGTCAAGTTCGACCCCAAGACCCGTGAGGTTTCAGGTTACAAGGCCGGCATGCCATTCCCGGATATCGATATTAAAGATAAGTACGCCGGCGACAAGGTGCTCTGGAACTGGTATTACGCCCAGGTGTGGGGCAGTGTACAGCGCTACCTGCACTCTTGGCTCCTGATCAACGCCGAAACGGGTCTCGAACGCCGACAAGACTGGTACTGGCTCCGCGTATTCCTGAAGGGGCGTCTGGAGAATGGAGGGCGTAACCCGATCATTGGCGATGGTTCTGTTCTGACAAAGACCCTCTTCTTTATCACCGCACCCTATGACCTTAAGGGTGTAGGGTTGTTCACGGTTCGCTATGACAGTTCCAGACTGGAGGATACCTGGGTCTACGTCAAGTCGGTGAGGCGCACTCGAAGGCTTGGCGGTGGCGCCTGGGCGGACCCGGTGGATGGTTTGGACATGCTCAGTGACGAGATAGGGATAATCAATGCACGTCCGTCATGGTACGAGAGTTACAGGGTGCTCAGCAAAAAGACTATTCTGGTTGTGGCGAACGCCAAATTTAATTGGATAAAAGGCGCTCCCGCGCTGCAGGAAGAATTTCCCCTGGTGGACCTGAAAAACTGGCCACATTGGAACCCTTCCACCCAAAACGAGTGGGAGCCACGTGAGGTTTGGGAGGTCGAGGGAATTCCGCCCTCCTTCCATCCACAGAGCAAAAGGATTATGTATGTGGACACCCATTATCCGCTCACTTACATAGGCGAGGGGTACGATAAAGACAACAAGCTCTGGAAATATGTCCAGTATATGTCCGGGCCAATTACCAGGGCGAATGCGAGTCAGCATCGTGCGGGCACTGTGATTCCGCCTCCCAACGATGACGAGGCAACGAGTTTGGGTGTCCCGGCCTTAGGCGTCTATATAGACTTCAAACGCCGTCACGCCTCGGTTCACTATGCTCGCCAATATGATGGCAGCGGAAATATCAGCCCGGATGATGTGACACTGGGTCATCTGGAGAATGCGGGTAAATAACGGTAGTCGTAGACAAGAGACTCCAGCGTTTTTTAGGGCTTATAGGGCATCAGCATAAGGGGAGGATTGAATCTCCCCCCCTTATGCAGCCAAAGGGAGACACTGATAGGCGGGATACAAGGATCGCTTGACAGCCGCCATTCCATCAAATATATTCTTTTTAACGGAGGAAAATATGGGGAATGGATACGGTGGAGATTTTCGTAGGCCACCCGGACCGCATGAAGCGCTGTCCGGGTGGCCTTTTGTGTTAAATGACCGATGAACAGTCAAACCCTCGACATACTCCTGTTTCTGGTCAAGCTGGGTGTGATTTTCTTCATCATCCTGACATGGGCCGCCTACCTGGTGCTGGCTGAACGGCGAGTGCTGGCGCGGATACAGGACCGGGTCGGCCCGAACCGAGTGGGACCATTCGGTCTTCTCCAGCCACTGGCAGATATTATAAAGCTCCTGACCAAGGAAGACGTCAGGCCGACCGGTGCCGACAAGTGGCTATTTTATCTGGCGCCGGCCATGTCGGCGATACCGGCCATAATGATCTTTGCAGTGATCCCGTTTGGCGCGCCGGTGACGGTATTGGGGCGGAATGTTCAGATGGTTGTGAGCGACCTCAACGTCGGACTCTTGCTCTTTCTGGCCCTCTCCTCCATAACCGTTTACGGAGTGGCTTTGGGTGGGTGGGCGTCTAACTCCAAGTACGCGCTTCTTGGGGGGATCCGCGGGCTGGCCCAGCTTGTTTCGTACGAGCTTTCCATGGGGCTCTCGCTCGTGCCGGTGGTGATGCTTTCACGTTCATTCAATCTTACCGATATCGTAAACGCCCAGGCTGCGGCGCCGTTCATTATTTACCAGCCGCTCGCCTTCGTTATTTTCATCGTCAGCATAGCGGCTGAGTGCAAACGTATACCGTTCGATCTGCCGGAGGCCGAAGGGGAGTTGGTGGCGGGATTTCACTCTGAGTATTCGGGGATGCGTTTCGGCCTCTTTTTTGTTGGCGAATATATAAATATCATCGTTCTGGGTGGGCTGACCGCCACCTTTTTTCTTGGCGGCTGGCGCGGGCCCTGGCTTCCTCCGGCAGTCTGGTTTATATTGAAGGTACTGGCGTTGGCCTTTTTCTTCATCTGGGCGCGCGGCACCCTTCCCCGGCTAAGGTACGACCAGCTCATGCACTTTGGGTGGAAAGTGCTGACTCCGCTGGCCTTGCTGAACATACTTGTTACCGGCTGGTGGCTATATTTGAAATAGATTTTATCCTGGAACTGCTACTTTTACGACCCCCTGACGGGGGACAGAAAGGAGACAACGGCAATGGAGACGATGATCGGGACGGTATGTACAACCGGAAAGGGGGATATGATGACGCACAATGTGAACGAAACGGACAGGCACGGCCACACGCCACTCACAACGGCCGCAAAGGGGGGTGATCTGGGGACTGTAAAGGATCTACTGAGCTGTGGGGCCGATATAAATGCCCGGAGCGAGAAGTTGAAAACTCCCCTCCACTATGCTTCTGCAAATGGCCATGTAGCGGTAGTGAAGCTGCTCCTTGAAAAGGGTTCCGAGGTGGATGCCCGTGACAGGGAAGGGCGTACACCGCTCATGCTGGCGGCTATCTACGGCTGCAACCACACTGTGCAGGCGTTGCTTGGCGCCGGGGCCGATGTCCATATCCGCACTGTGGCGGGTAACACGGCCATGATATACGCCGAGAACAACAGCCATCCCCTGGCACTGGCCCTTTTAAAAAAGGCTAAAGCGGCTCGGGGAAGCAACTGACTGAGAAAATGACACTTCTGAACGACATAAAGGCGCTTGCGACAGGGTTCTGGACCACCGGCAAGCATTTGTTCCGAAGGCCTGTGACGGTCCAATACCCGGAGGAGAAACGCATCCCCTATCCCCGTTACCGTGCACGGATCGTCCTTACCCGCGATCCTGACGGGGGGGAGCGCTGTGTCGCCTGCTACCTTTGTTCCGCCGCATGTCCGGTGGACTGCATTTCAATGCAGTCCGCAGAGGATGATGGGGGACGACGCTACGCCTCGTGGTTCAGGATAAATTTTTCCCGTTGCATATTCTGCGGACTGTGCGCCGAAGCCTGCCCGACGATGGCGATTCAGATGACCCCGGATTATGAGATATGCAGGCGCGAAATCATGGATCTGGTGTACGAAAAGGAGGACCTCTTGATTTCAGGTTGCGGTAAGGAGCCGGAGTACAATTTTTACCGCCATGCCGGGATAGGGGTGGTCAATCCCCGGGGGGGGAACCCGGACGAGAAGCCGCCGACCGACCCACGAGGGCTTTTGCCCTGAGATAAATAAACCAATATGGAACTGGCCATTTTCTACATACTCGCGGTTGTCATGGTTGTCGCCACGGTTTTTGCCGTCACGGAAAAGCATACGGTGCATGCCATTGTCTATCTGGTTACCTCCTTCTTCGCCCTGGCGGTGCTTTTCTACCTCCTGGGCGCGCCGGTGGTGGCGGTTTTTGAGGTGATCATCTATGCCGGCGCAATAATGGTGCTCTTCCTGTTCGTAATCATGATGCTCGACCTGGGCGCCCCGGAGCAGATGGAGGGTCTGAAGTTGCGCGACTGGTGGCCCGCCCTGGCGCTGGCCGCCATGACC
>JBAQKZ010000285.1:0-1564 GCA_049301475.1 Geobacteraceae bacterium
ATACCAATTCCAAATCAAAGCGCCCTCTTCGTTGGCTCGTCTTCGGCTCCTCAACATACTGGTTGTATGCCTTCGTCGCCTCAATCCTCGCCGCCTTGACTGCATCTTTGATTTGAAATTGGTATAAGTTCTTCATGTATCGCTTCCTCCATTGGATGAGTTGATATTACCCCGGCGGCCAGGTTAACGGTCTTCCACCGATCAGATGAAAGTGAATATGGAACACCGACTGACCAGCGCCGGCATTGTTGTTGTTGACGATTCTGAATCCTTGTTCGGCAATACCCTTATCCCTCGCAATATGTGCGGCGGTCTGGAAGAGATGGCCAATCAGCGCATTGTCCTCGGATTCGAGGTCCAACGCGTTCTCGATATGCTTGCGGGGAATGATAAGGATATGCACTGGCGCAACAGGAGCGAGATCTTCGATAGCCACTACCTGCTCATCCTGGTAAACGATCCTGGCAGGGATATCTCCACTGATGATCCGGCAAAAAATGCAACTCTCCATTAACTCTAACCTCCTGTCTGATGAAGAATAACTCTATACCAGACCGGCTTGCCACGCAACCCGAAATTCGATCCGAAATTTGCCCTATCCCTAACCCGTCTTTGTTGCGGCGGGTTTCCGCAGATAGATGAGGAACTCACGGTTACCCTTCGGCCCCAGAATAGGAGACTCCGTCAGCCCCTCTACACAGAGGCCGAGACCTTCCGCAAGGGAGCTGACTGCCGCAATCACTTCCATATGTTTTCGTGGGTCGCGCACCACCCCTCCCTTGCCGACCTCTCCTCGCCCTACCTCAAACTGCGGCTTGATCAGAGCAACTATCGCCCCGCCTGGGCTGAGCAGTTGGATAGTGGTAGGTAGCACCTTGTCCAGCGAGATAAAGGAGGCGTCTATCACCGCCATGTCCGGCGGCTCCGGTAGCAAGCCCGGCTCCATATAGCGGATGTTGGTCTTCTCCAGACTCAGCACCCGTTCGTCCGTGCGAAGTTTCCAGGCCAACTGTCCGTACCCCACATCCACGGCAAACACCCGTCTTGCACCGCGCTGCAGCAGACAGTCGGTGAATCCGCCGGTGGAAGCCCCTACATCCAGCGCCACCAGACCGGTGACATCAATGGCAAATACGTCAAGAGCCCGCTCAAGCTTGACCCCTCCACGGCTGACATAAGGCAGCGTCTCTCCCTTCAGTCGGATTTCAGCATCCACCGAAGTCGGGTGCCCTGCCTTGTCCACGCCATGCTCCCCTACCACCACATGGCCGGCCATAATCAGCGCCCGCGCCCGTTCCCTTGACTGCGCCAGGCCCCGTGACACCAATAGCTTGTCCAGCCGTTCTTTCTCTTTTCCCATGACAGTATTGCATGTTACCTTCATAATCGCATCTAATCAAGGGGCGAATTACCATCCCGACCTGTGTATGGACACACGTCACGGTAAATTTGTTCTCCATGTGAGCAGTCATGCTGGACAGGAGTTTTGAGTCATTTTCAAATAGTCAAAGACCATACGCACGTTTCTCATGAGCTGTCTCATTTTTTGTGCGACACTCACCGT
>JBAQKZ010000286.1:0-6558 GCA_049301475.1 Geobacteraceae bacterium
CCGAACTTCAATCGCCAAATCCTCAACGTAGCTCTGCTACGTCTGCGGTTTGGCTCAATCAGTTCAGCCAAATCTGACCTAAATCTGAGCGCAATTTTGACCATGTTATTCATTTACAGTTCCTTAGTGGATATGTTTAATTGCCGGAGTAATTCAACGCCTCGCTATACCACACCCAGCAGCTCACCCCATGGTCTGGATACTTGCTGTAAATTCTTTACCAAACCGAATTTCACATCTGTATCCAGATTACAGCAGATTACATGCGCTTTATCACATTTTCTGTTTTAATGCCAACAGCTTAAACGAAACAGCATAAACGGCTGAGCCAATTCCTTCCCCCCAATCCGGGGAATTCAGATAACACCCTCTTCTTTAAGCTTTGCAACCCGGTCAGGCATTAGCCCTAGGAGGTCGGCATATACCTCTTCGTTGTGTTCTCCTATCGAAGGCTCAAGCGTTTTAATCTCGCCGGGTGTTTCGGAAAGCTTAACGGGAATTCCTACCAGCGGTATCTTGCCTGTTCCGGGACAGTCAAATTCAAATATCATATTACGCGCCCTGATCTGGGGGTCTGAAAATGCTTGAGGCACAGTGTTCACGGGTCCGCATGGTATCCCAACCTCGTTAAGTTGTTCCACAACCTCATCGACCGTCTTTTCAGCGATCCATCCGGAAAGCCATTCAGTTAAAAATTTTGTGCTCTCCGGTTTACATCTGTCCCTTATGGTCAGGAATCTGTGGTCGCTAGCCAGCTCGGGCCTGTCGGCAACCCTGCAAAGTGACTTCCACTGTCTGTCCGTGGCCGTGCCAACGAAAACCCAACCATCTTTAGCATTATATGCATCATAAGGGGCCGTGAGAACGTTCGCATTGCCAACCTTGGGGCGAATTTGTTTTGCTATTTTGAATTCGCTCCAGACGCTCTCCGTGAAGCTTACCGCGGTATCAAGCAGGGATATGTCCACCAATTGCCCCTTGCCCGTATTGTCCCTGTAACGCAAGGCGAGCAGCGCCCCCAATGCTCCATAAACGCCTGCGGCTGTGTCAATGAAGCTTACTCCCAATCTTACCGGTTTGTCTTCTTCCGGGAAACCTGTAACCCACATAAGCCCCGACATGGCCTGGGCTATGGCGTCGAAACCGAGACGTTTGGCATATGGCCCATCCTGGCCAAAAGCAGATACCGACACCACAATGATATCGCTTTTAATCTGTTTCAATGCGTTGTAATCAACTTTTTTCTTCTTGTTTTCAACCGGCCCGAAGTTTTCTATTACAATATCCGACTTCATCATCAGTTCCCTGAATATCTCCTCGCCCTTTTCAGTTCCCAATTCCAGAGTTATCCCCTTTTTATTCCGGCAGGTATGGGAAAGGTATAAACTCCGACCTTCAGGCGAAAAAGGCGCCAACTCTCTATCCAGGTTCCCTCCCGGTCTTTCTACCCTGATAACCTCCGCTCCCATATCGGCAAGGATTTGGGCGGAGGTAGGCCCGGCCTTGAACTGGGAGATATCCAGAACCCTTATCCCCTCCAAGGCTTTGCCGGTTTTCTCCCCTTCTCTGGAGGGCTTGCTGTCAGAGGCCCGTGACGCTTCATTACCCAGACGCCGAAGTCCACAAATGATCCGCTGCTCAATCTCATCCGCCTTCTCTTGGTTCCCGGCCGCCTCTTCCGCAATATCAAGCAGTGTCTCGATCCGCTCCCTTAAAAGCGGGTGAGCCATGAGACGCTCTTCCAGCGTAGTCCTGCGGTCATCCATAAACATCCTCCGCGAGTTTGCCGTGCTCCATCCGGCAGTGCAATCAAACCGGTTTGTTGCCATGTTTCCTGTCGGGAATGGGGACCAACGGTGTCTTATTTCTTGCAAGCTTCAAGGAGTTAATGATTACTTCCCTGGTGCGCCTTGGATCAATAATATCGTCGAACAGGTCATATCGCATATTGGCGCCCGTAACCAGGGGGTCGGTGTAATTATCAAAGTATTCTTTCTTCTTTGCTTCGGCGAAAGCCAGGCGCTCTTCACTTGTAGGCAAGGCCTCGATTTCTCTATTGTAGATGATAGAGATTGCGCCGTCAGCGCCCATCGGGGTGTGTTCACCCGTAGGCCAGACGAAGACAAAATCCGCGACATATGGTTTTGCGCAGAAGACAACGGTGGTGCCGCCGTATGCTTTTCGCACCAGTATGGATATGCGTGGAACCGTGGCGGTGCAGGTTGTATGCAATAATTTCGTTCCATGCCGAATTGTCCCTTTTCTCTCCCATTCATCCCCGACCAGAATTGCCGGCATATCGACCAAGTAAACCAGTGGAATATTGAAGGCGTCACAGAAGGTAATGAATCTTGTGTATTTATCACAGGAGTTAGGCTCCATACAGCCTGCGATGTAGGCCGGGTTACCCGCTACTATTCCGCAGACATGGCCGTCAAAACGGCAGAAACCGACGATGGCGCTCTTTGCGTAGTTACTCTGTAATTCGAGAAATTCACCGTTGTCGGTAATCAGTTGTATTATTTCGTGCATATCGTAAGACCTTCTCGGGTCTTTCGGCAGAATATCGAGCAATCTTTCTTCCTGTCGTTTCGGGTCATCGGAGGGTTTAACATAAGGGGGGAGTTCTTTATTGTTGGAGGGGAGATAAGTGAGCAATTTCTTTGCCACTTCGCTTGCTTCGTGCTCGTCATCTACAGCGAAGTGGCAGGAACCGGTATGCATCATATGATAATCCGCGCCACCTATCTCGGTAATATCTTCCGATGTCGTGGTTGCCGCCGTTGCGCGCGGCCCCCCCAGCCACATCCTCGTGGCCACATTCCTGTCCATGATTACGAAATCGGTCAATAACGGGCTGTACGCTTGGCCGGCGGCGCATCCACCGCAGATAACGGAAATCTGGGGGATCACCCCGGAATACATGCTCTGCAACCAGAATATCTCCGCGTAAGCCCTGAAACAGGGTTGCGACTCATTCAGTCTTGCGCCGGCTGAATCGATGAATGCAACGATCGGCACACGCATTTCACAAGCCATTCTGGTGATGTTTCTGACTTTCAACATGTGGCCTTCCCCGCTTGAACCGGCCAGGACCATATAATCCGTGGCATAAGAGCAAACCGGCCGACCATTTACTTCACCGCTTCCAATTATGACGCCGTCCGCAGGTGTGGAATATTTATCCATACCCATATCCTTGACCTGGCTTTCGGCAAATATGCTGTACTCATTAAAAGTGCCCTTGTCAAAGAAGTTTTCTATCCTTTCCCTAGCCGTCCATTTATTCTGTTCACGTAACCGCTTGTATGACTTCTCATTTGTTGCTTTTATGATTGATGCCCTCTTCTCCTCGACCTTGCCAAGCCTTGTGCGCACATCTTCCACATACGGCTTGAAACTGAGTCCCTTACCTTTGGCTTCCTTTTTTTTGGCTTCAATAATGTCCTTAATGCCAGCCACTCCAAACGATACCGATTTGTTTTCTTCTTCCATGCTTTTCTACCTCCGATTTAATTATAAATTAGACCAGTTGCTTATGACTTGTGAAGGGTTTTATTCGTGTGTAGATAACAGCAAAAATCATGGCCAGTGCGAGCATCGCGCCGAAAAAGACCCAGGCCCATTTGAAACCCAAAACATCTGCCACATAACCGAATAAAGGAGAGGCAACCACAACGCCGCAATAGGCAACCGTAATGAAGAATCCTATGGCCTGACCCGCTTGATCGGGCCCTGCCAACTCGCCCATGTGCGTGAGAAACAGGACATTGGATCCAATACCCGTAAATCCCAGGAGAGCGGCGACAATGCCTATAACGACAGGGGGCGTGTTAACCGGTAATACCCCAAAAAGCATACAGGTAGCCGCAGCGATAAAACCGACCAGTATTATTTCCTTTTCACGGTGTTCCGCAAAGTACATATCGCTTATTCTTCCCCAGATTATCCTGCCCAAAGCTCCGCCCCCCTGGGTTATGCTCAAGAACATCCCCGCCATGATCTTGCTGTATGAAAAACGCTCAACCATATATACGGACATGTATACCGTTCCGCCGATCTGGATAGCCGCAAAGAAAATGGATACGACACTCCATAATACTATCTCCCTGTTTTTCCATACGGGTAAAGCTGGGTCCTTTTTTATTGAAGCGTTAGTCTGCGGCTCTTTCGGTCTGATCCTTCTGATCTTGTCCGGATAGAGAAACAGATTGAATATCCCACAGATGCCGACAAGAGCGGAAACCAGGAGTACGGCCTTGCGCCAACCGATGAACTCCGCCAGGACAGGCAGCGTAGCCGCAGCGGCCATGGTGCCGGCAGTGAAGCCCATCTGCTTGACCGCCATTGCAGTGGCCCGCCACTGTGAGGGAAACCATTTTACAATGCCGTAGCTTGTAGCAGGATTAATCGTGCCGTAACCCAAACCTGCCACGAGTAAAAGGATCAGAATGAGGTAATAAGAAGTGGTAATGAAAACCGCGCCGGTAAACAGCGCCTGAATCATCATACCGACAGCAATTGTAAGCGGGATACCCCATCTGACAGAAAGCCACCCCGCAGGAAATCCGGATATCAATGCGCCCAAATAGAGCACGGAGGTGAACAAGCCGAGACTCGACTTGCTGAGCAGCATATCCTCCTGGATGAATGGAAGGAGAGGAGCAAAACATACTGCGCCGAAAGCCGCAAAAAAGTACGTCCCTGTAAAAACCGTCAACAGTACCGTCTTGTCTTTTTTGCTGAGAATATCGTTATTCTCCATTTTGCCATCCTGTTAAACATTTTTTCTAAATACAGGATTCCTTCTCAATCTTTTTGATTACAACATTTATGCTCGCCTCAAGGTTTAGCAGGTAGGCGGGCTCAGGCTGCACAATCCCTGTTTTCCCATCATACTCGATGCTTTTTATTCTATCCCTTACACGGGCCGGATCACCATTTTCTTCGATAAGAAATTTTTTTATCTGTTTCAGGAAACTATCGCACTGCGATATTGAATTTTCAAGATAATATCCGGCATCGTCATCTGTGTACACCAGATAATGTCCGAAGCAGATGACATCCGTATCCAGAGCGCACAGTTTTTTGATTGAATCGAGGTACATGTCATAATCAACGAGGAACATCGTATGAATATACCCGCTTTCATCAGGCAAGCCCGCAGCTTCAGACGGGAGCAGCACCTTTTTTTCCGGGATATAGTAGGTCAGAAAGTCCCTTGTATGCCCTGGGGTTTCGATTACCCTGACCGTAACATCATCCGAGATGCGCAAAATATCACCCTCGGAAACTGTAATGTCTACTGCAAAGGGTTTGAAAGAGTCAGGAGGTATTTCCTTTAAACCAAATTTATCCGCCATGCATTCGGATTCACTGCTGAGTTTTTCGATCAGACTAATGGCGTTTGGTCTGCCAAGGGTTTCTTTCGCTCTGCGGGAGGCGACTATTTTCATTGAAGGGAAATTCTCCTTCAGGATAGCGACAGCCCCGCAGTGATCAAAATGCGAATGCGACAAAAAACAGTAGTAAGGTTCTCGCGTTCCCAATATTTTCTTTATCTCCTCTACGTACTTTTGCCCAAGAAAAGAAAACCCGGCGTCAAAAATGGCGGGCTTTTCCCCGTCAAGAAGATAAATCGGCAAATCAGGGCTATAGATAGTATATAAATCTTCAATTATCTTGCCCGTGTTGTGAATAATCATATTTTTACCTTTGCTAGGGGAAAAGCGCCTATAGCAAAAAAACCCGTCGAAGATACCGGCGGGTTTTTTTTGTATGCAATATATTGTCAAGACCTACTTGTACTCTTCCATCTCATCAAACTGAAGATATTTATAGATAGCATCCTTCTTCGGCTCGATCTTCTCCTTGTATATCTTCAGGTATTCGGCCGGTTTGGGGAGCTTGCCGGTCAGGGCGCAAACCGCGCCAAGCTCGGCGGAGCCAAGGTAAACCCGTGCTCCGTCGCCTATCCGGTCGTCAAAGTTGCGGGTGGATGTGGAAAATACATTCACCCCGTCGGGCACCCTTGCCTGATTACCCATGCAGAGAGAGCAGCCGGGGATCTCGATCCGGGCGCCCACGGAGCTGAACACCGAGAAGTATGCCTCGTCCTTGAGTTGCTGCTGATCCATCCGAGTGGGCGGGCATATCCAGGTGCGGACATTGGGATTGAACTTGTTCCCTCGCCAGACTTCGCCGACGGCCCGGAAATGGCCGATGTTGACCATGCAGGAGCCGATAAAGACGTCGTTGATGGTGTCGCCGGCCACTTCAGATAGGAGCTTGACGTCGTCCGGGTCATTCGGGCAGGCAAGAATCGGCTCCTTGATGTCCGAGAGATTGATCTCGATCACCGCAGCGTACTCGGCGCCCTTGTCGGCCTTGAGGAGCAGAGGCTTCTTCAACCATGACTCGACCGCCTTGATCCGTTTCGCAAGGGTCTTCTTGTCCTGGTACCCCTCCTTTATCATCCGCTTCATCAGCGCCACGTTGGAGCGGAGATATGTGGCCACCGAGGCCTCGGATAGCTGGATGCAGCCGGCGGCGGCGGAG
>JBAQKZ010000287.1:0-5469 GCA_049301475.1 Geobacteraceae bacterium
ATACCAATTCCAAATCAAAGCGCCCTCTTCGTTGGCTCGTCTTCGGCTCCTCAACATACTGGTTGTATGCCTTCGTCGCCTCAATCCTCGCCGCCTTGACTGCATCTTTGATTTGAAATTGGTATAACCCCGGCTGCCTGTTTGTGAATGGTTCCCATGTTTCCCTCCTCTTAGATTGCGGCAAGTCGCCGGAAATACTCCGTCCGGCACCAGTTTTCCACATCAACCATGGCGCGGAACGCCTCTCCAAAATCGCTGCGGCCAATGGTGAAGACGCCATGTCCGTAGACTACAGCCTTCCCCGGCCCGGCAATGACCGGCGAAACCCGCTTGGCCAGTCCGCCCGCGCCGATCTCACCTGCTACCACCGGGGTGTCGCCGAGAAACCGCACCTTTGGACAGTCCCGCCAGCAGTCGGTTATCGCACAGTCCCGCTCCTCGCACTCCATGCTCATAACCACGCTGAATTTGGGATGTCCGTGAAGGATGGTCGTAGCGCCGGAATGCTCATATATCTTACGGTGGGCAAGGAGCTCGCTTGAGGCCGTGATGCCGCATGTGGAGGAATTATCGTTCGGCACCGGGTCGATGCAGCCGGAGAGTTCGTCCAGGCTCGCAGCAGTCTGGGAGATGTAAATGACATCCCCGGCTTGGCAGGATATGTTGCCGAAGAAGGAATCGACCAGCCCACGCTCCACCGTGTAGCGGCCCACGGCAGCAATCTCGTCAAGTATTTCCGCGGTTTCGGTCAAGGGACCGTTTCTGAATGCAAGTCCATCGGCGGTAAGGGAATGGAGCCAGTTTCTTTTGAAATCCTCGAAGGCTTCCGCCTCGCCGGGAAGCCGGAACCCATCACGGAGAAGGTCCTGGAGATATTTGACAAAAATGGAGTGAAATATCGACGAGTAGTTGATGAACGCCTGCTCGATGGTCACCGCGCCGGTGGCGACGATGCCGACCCCTTCCACTATCATCCCTTTGCGGTTTCCCAAAAGGCGCGCGATTTGGGGCGCTGGGTCTTCCTCAAGCTCCGAGAGGCGAAGAAAGGGGATGTCGTGAAGGAAGGTGCGGGTCTCGGTGTCGCGGGGGATGATGCGGCTTTCATCCAAAGTGGCGCGCGCCAGCAGAAATTCGGCAAAAGGGAGCGCCGGACGCGCCGCCACAAGCCCAAGGCAGCTAAGTCGGCTGATAACGTCCCCGGCCAGTTTGGCCCGAATCGGGTCGCCGTCCGTAATGAGCAGGTCATCCTGGGCTGCGAAGGCGATTTCGCCGGGGAGAACAGATCGGTCAGCTATGAGCTTGCCTGTATATTTGGCGATCTGGTCGCGCATTCCTTACCTGCCAACTATTGGATTATGGAATCGAAAACCTCTCACGGCTGTTTTGCCAGGAAATCCGGGGCAACAAAGGTTCCTTCACTGGTCAGGCCGCGGATACGGTAGTATTTCCGCAGTTCCTCGTCCATCCGCTGCCGGTCGATGGGGGGGATATCGATTCCCTCGCCGCTGGAACCTGGCTCGGCATAGAACCGCTCGGGCAAGCGGTCATCGACCGCCGTGAAGCCATTGGCGCAGTTGTAAAACCGTTCCGTCAGATATATACGCTCGCCTGCCTCCTTGAGAGACTGGGGGGTATAGCCGACCCCGGTGGTGGCGGTGAGGAGTTCGGCGTATTCCTCCAGGGTTGCGCCGAAAAACGAAAACTTGCAGGCCACCAGGGAATCGATCGCCGCGTTGGTGTCCTCTGCGATTTTTATGATGCGGGCCTTGCCTGAAAATGAGAAACGGTCGGTAGGAACCGGCTTTCTGAGGATTTCGTGGGCGATGGGGTAGGCCCGCAGGTGGCAACCCCCACGGTTGCTTGTGCAGTAGGCGAGGGCCATGCCGTAGGCGCCGCGTGGGTCGTAGGCCGGGAGCTCAAGTGACTTGACGCTCATGGATAGTTCGGGACGTCCCAAGGCCTCGGCAACCCTCCGTGAACCCTGGGACAGCAGCTCACCGTCGCCCCGTCGCAGGGCCATATCTAGAAGAAGCCGTCCTGCCTCATCCGGGCCGGGGAAACGTCCCCGCGCCTCCCCCCAGGCCGACAGGGTGGCGGCAGCCGAAATGGTGTCCATCCCCAACTCATTGCAGAGGGTGTTTGAACGGACGATTGCGGAGAGGCTGGATATGCCGTTGAGGGCGCCAAAATGTGACACGGTCTCGTACTCGGGGAGGTGCTCCCCCTGAGGGGTGCTCTTTTTGCACTGGATGGGACAGCCGTAGCAGCCGTCATTTTTTGCCAGGTACTCCTTCCTGATTGTGGGGCCGGAGTAGTGGTCGGAACCTGAAAACACCGTCTTACGGAAGTTCTCGGTCGGAGCCATGCGTCTCTGACGCATCAGATCCACCAAGGCCGGCGTGCCATATTCCGCAATCCCGAGCTCGCCGAAAATAACCGGCGATGCGCGAAAAAGGCGCATCACGTCCTGTCTGGCATGATCGAACCGGGAAGGGTCGGCTATTACGGTAACACCGGCGCCGTCTACGACAACGGCCTTCAGGCGTTTACGCCCCATCACCGCGCCCAGGCCGCCGCGCCCCACCGAGTTTCCCTCACCCATCATGATATTGGCGAACAGCACCCCGTTTTCGCCTGCCGGGCCGATGGCCGCGACACTCCCTAGCTTCGCAAGATGCGCCACCGTCCTGGGCACCGTTTCTCCCCATATATCCGCCGCCGGTATGAGTTTCGCCTCATCGCCGGTAATGGAGAGAATTACCGGGGAGGGACTCATGCCGGTTATGGCAAGTACGTCAATCCCGGCAGCCTTCAAACGCCAGGCAAAGCGGCCGCCAGCGGAGCAGTCGTAGATGGTTCCTGTCAAGGGCGAACGGGTTACAACGGAGAGCCGCGCAGCCGTCGGCGCGGAGGTGCCGCAGAGGGGGCCTACGGCAAAGATCAGGGGGATATCCGGATCGAATGGGTCCAGGCTGTAATAATCCCGCATCAGGCGCACGCCGAGACCCCGCCCTCCCAGGTAAGCATGAAGCAGCTCCTGCGGAATATCCGAGCGTCGGCAGGAGCCGCTGGTCAGGTCAACGTTTAGGATTTTTCCGGTCCAGCCGTGCATAGTTTCCCCAAACGGAAGGGCTCCTTGCGGGAAGCCCGGAACAACTACAGTTTCGCCAAAAGCAAAGCAAACCTGTCAACCAATATATTCAGCTCACCTGCAATGCGGTTGTCAGGTTCACCGATGGCGACCGGGCCGTAATGACCGGCGCTGCAGAGACCCTGCACCACGCAGCCGTGGACGAGAAAGGACTTGAGTATGTCAAGCGCCACCGTATCCCCGCCGCCGCCGATCATCCCCGCCGAGGTAAAGGCTGCGGCAGCTTTGCCTTCGAGCTTCTTGAAACATTTGACGCTCTCATCGATAAGCTTCTTCACCGGCCACGCCATTGTGCCAAAATAATTGGGAGAGCCGACTATAAAGCCGTCGTAGGAGGGAAGGGCATCAATTTCCACCTCCTCAACCTTTTTCAGGTCCACAGTGATCCCTTTTGCCTTAAGACCGTCGGCCACGATCCGCGCCATCTTTTCCGTATTGCCGCTGCGCGTGTAATAGGTCACCAGAACTTTCTTCATAAATTGCCTCCTTCTCTAAGGGATTTGGTATTTACTGAAATACCATTTTTGTTGTAGGGGCGTATTGCATACGCCCTGGTGGCAATGGCAACAGTATCGGTTATTGCAGCAAGGGCGCAAGCATTGCGCCCCTACGACACAAACGCGTTTAAAACGGTATATCAGGAATTTCCATGTCCCTAAGTACAAAACTTTGTCGCCATTCCTCATTACAAATATTTAGTCAGCCCCCGCCGCTCCAGTTCCTCCACCTCCTTCTTTACATCCTGGGCGCGCTCCTTGGCGCAGACAAGCACGGCGTCATCGTATCATATAGGGGTCAGACGCAGAGGCTTTAATTGCAAAGTTTTGTCATCTTGGCGATTTATAGAGATCGTCGTGATCAAGGATGCGGAGGAGCAGAATCTCGGCTGACCAATCAGGATTACCGGCGGGGAGATAACCGCCGGGATCAAGAGAGAGCCGGTAGCGTCCGTCAACCCGTGCAGACCATGCTGACGGATCGTTGATGATCCGTTCCAGATGGAGTCCGGGGTGCAGAGGGTCAGCTTCCAGCGAGGCAAGAGCCTTGACAATCTTTTTTCGCAGCACTTTATTGGAGCGAAACTGTTCCAAGTCTTTGATGAAGAGTTTAGTCGGGGTCAGTTGCGGCATCGGCCATCTCCTTCCGCAACCATTCAGGCATTTGCTCAACACCGCTTTGCCTAGCTTCGCCAAGTTTGGCCAGCCCCTCATCGGACAGACGAACCGTAGGGTAAACCGCAACTGGAGAAAGCGAAATATTGCCTCCATCAAGGATAGCCAGGTCAAGGAAGCTGCCAGGTTTCAGCCCGAGATCTTTGCGCACAGCAGAAGGCAGACTGATGCTGCCCCGTTTGTCAATACTTACCAACATGGTGAACCTCCAAATGAGCGATACTGTCGGTTATACAGTATGCGTATTTAGGCAATTTGTCAATTTGCCAATCTTTCATGACGCTCACTTATTGTTAACCTTGCTTCCGTATTGCGTTAGTATCTCTATCATGATATCCTCGTTCTACGACAACGAAAGCCGTAAAATCTGGGAAGGAGAATTTTCTCGCCGTCTCCCAACTCAGATTCAGTCTGTGGCGCGGCGCAAGCTACGTATGCTAAACAACGCCCACCGGATCGACGATCTTCGCATTCCTCCACAGAACCGGCTGGAAAAACTCTCCGGCGACCGCGACGGGCAATGGAGCATAAGAATCAACGACCAGTGGCGAATCTGCTTTGTCTGGAACGACGGAACGGCCAGCAGAGTCGAAATATGCGACTATCGCTGAGGTGACACCATGAATAGACTTCCAAATATTCATCCCGGCGAAGTTCTTCGGGAAGAATTTCTGATCCCGATGGGAATCAGTCAGTACCGCCTGGCAAAAGAGATTGCGGTTCCAGAGCCGAGAATTTCCGCCATCTGTAACGGTAAGCGAGCCATCACCGCTGACACCGCAGTACGGCTGTCGCGGTTTTTCGGTACCAGTGCCGGTTTCTGGCTCGGCCTTCAGGCCGATTACGATACTGAGAAAATTGAAAATTCAGAATCGAAGAGTCTGTCATCGATTCATAGGTGGAACGTTAGCAGTTCTCACGCCTAACATTATAGAAGAATAGGGAAGTTAAATTCTACACAAGGGCGTTAAGACGTTGAAGGGGACGTTGCTGCTTTACTGCTTTAACGTTTTCAGCCACCACTCCCTGCACCCTTCTCGTGACGGGGGAATATGGGGACGGAATATGGGGACGTAGGTGTTTTACTGCTTCAACTGCACTACATAGGCTCATAAAGCAATAAAACAGGTACGTCCCCCTAGCCCA
>JBAQKZ010000288.1:0-3109 GCA_049301475.1 Geobacteraceae bacterium
CAGCGCCCGTGACACCTACCGGATGCTGGCGCAGCGCGGCGTCAGGCTGGAACAGAAACCATTCGCTGTCGGGCTCCGGGTGGAGCATCCCCAGGAGCTGATCAACCGGATACAGTACGGCCTTGCGGCTCATCCCCATCTGCCGTCGGCCGACTACTCGCTGGCCTGGAACGACGGGCAAAACGGTCGCGCCGTATATTCCTTCTGCATGTGCCCTGGAGGGGTGATTGTGGCCGGTTCATCCGAACCCGGCGGGGTGGCGACCAACGGTATGAGCGCTTACCTGCGCGACTCTCCCTATGCCAACAGCGCCCTGGTGGTCACTGTTGGCGAACGAGATTTCGGCGGCGATTCCCCCCTGGCCGGGGTTGAGTTCCAGCGTACAATGGAGCGGGCTGCCTTTGCCGTCGGCGGCAGTGATTACCATGCGCCGACACAGAACCTTCTGGCCTTCCTCGGCGACAGAAAGGGTGGGAGGGTTGACTCCAGCTACCGGCCCGGCGTGAGGGAGGCCGATCTCGCCCGGTTACTGCCTGCTGCCATGACTATGGCCTTGCGCGAGGGGGTGCGCCATTTCGAGCGGAAGATGCGTGGCTTCATCACGTCGGAAGCGACACTCACAGGGGTGGAAACCAGGACCTCGGCTCCGCTTCGCATTGTGCGGGGGAAGAATTTGCAGTCCGTGAACCTTTTGGGGCTTTATCCTGCCGGCGAAGGGGCCGGTTACGCCGGGGGGATCATGAGCGCCGCTCTGGACGGCATACGGGTGGCGGACGCCATTGCCCGGAATCTGAGTAATATTTAAAAGGAGCGGAACTTGCGGAAGATATTCATAAGCGGCATCAAGGAGCGTGACCAGGTCAACACGGTGTTCCTGGTAAAGGAAAAGATCACCGCCATGGCCAAGAACGGCAAACCATACCTGACCCTCCGGCTAATGGACAAGAGCGGAGAGGTTGAGGCCAAGGTATGGGACAACGTTGATTCCCTGGCGGCGACATTTGATAAGGACGATTTTGTCGCCGTCTCCTCCAGGGCCACGGTCTATCTGGGAAAGATGCAACTGGTTGTCGCCGAACTCCACCGGGTGCCGGAGGAAAAGGTGACCCTGGCGGATTTCCTTCCCGAGACGGCGCGGAATATTCAGGAGATGGAGGCTGAACTGGCGGCGCTTCTCGCCACCATCAGCGATCCCCATCTGAACCGGCTGCTCGCGGCATTCTTCGACGATCCGGCATTTATGGCGGCCTATCGCACAGCGCCGGCGGCCAAAGGTATGCACCACGCCTACCTTGGCGGACTGCTGGAGCATTCGCTGGCGGTGGCCATGCTTGTGGACAGGATTATCCCGCTCTATGAGGGGCTGAACCGTGACCTGCTAATTACCGGAGCGCTGTTGCACGATGCGGGGAAGGTGCGGGAGATGGCCTATCTACGCTCCTTTGATTACAGCGACGAGGGGAAACTCCTGGGCCACATCACCATAGGTGTGGAGATGCTGCATGAGAAGATATCAACCATTGCAGGCTTTTTGCCGGAGCTTGCCATGCTCCTCAAGCATATGATCCTGTCCCATCACGGCCAGTACGAGTTTGGCTCGCCCAAGCGCCCCAAGACCATTGAGGCTACCATACTCAACTATCTGGACGATCTGGATTCCAAGATCAACGGCATCCGTGCTCATATCGGCAAGGAGCAGGAGAACCCCTCCCGCTGGACATCCTACCACCGGCTATACGACCGCTATTTCTACAAGGGCGACCTGCGGACGTGTGAAGAGGAAGAGCCGCGAACGGAAGCCGCTCCGGACGCGACCGCTTCGCCGGAAGCGTCGTCGACAAAGGAGGAGAGGGGCCGCAATGGATTCCAAAACAATCCGTTTAAACAACTGAAAGAGGAAAATCTGGATTTGTTCTGATAATGAGGGCGGTAAAAAACAAGAAATAAAAAGTATGCAATGAAAATACGGAGAATCTATGATATTCGAAACTTTGGTAGTTGGTCCTATTGGTGTAAACTGTTTCATTCTCGGTTGCGAGGAGACCTTGGAGGGGGTGGTGGTCGACCCCGGCGCGGACGCGGAACGGATACTTGCCAGGGTTGCGCACCATGGCCTCAAGGTATCCCAGGTAATCAACACCCACGGTCATTTTGACCATGTGGGAGGAAACAAGCGGGTATTGGAGTCCACCGGCGCACGGCTCCTGATCCACCGGGAAGACGTACATTTCCTTTCCCTTGTCGCGGGGTCGGCGGCCATGTATGGCCTGACCTACGACAATTCTCCCAGGCCGGATATCCTTCTGGAGGAGGGGATGACCGTCACCTTTGGCCGGCAGACCATCAGGATAATCCATACACCGGGGCACACGCCTGGAGGATGCTGCCTTTATATCGCCGATGAGGGGATGGTGCTTACCGGTGACACCCTGTTTGCCGAGGGGGTGGGGCGGACCGATTTCCCGGGTGGCTCCCACGAAAACCTTATAGAGAGCATTCGTGGCAAGTTACTTGTAATGCCTGACGCCATACAGGTCTATCCGGGGCACGGTCCCGCCACGACAATTGGTCACGAGCGGCGGTCCAATCCTTTCCTGGACGTAGGCTGAAGCATTATCAATTATTTGGTAACCGAAAAATACCGGACAATTTCATTGATGAGCGCGGGAAGGGTGTGTTCCTTGGATTCGATGGCGACCGTTAGTCCTAGCTCCAGGCAGGTCCGGGCGGTTACCGGGCCGATGGCGGCTACCGCCACCCCTTCCAGGAGGCGCAGGAGCCGGTTTTCGCCGAGCAGATCAGCCAGGTTGCTTGCAGTGGAGGATGAGGTGAATGTGACGCAGTGAATACGTCCTTCTTCGAGGGCCTTTATCACCTTTAAAGGGAGAGAGTCTGGAACGACATTGCAGTAGGCGACCGGCGCCACAACATCCGCGCCCAGCGCGCCCAGTCCCGCCGGTATAACTTCGCGGGCGCGGTCCGCCCGTGGAAACAGTATCCGCTGGCCGGTAATCTCCATATCCTGAAAGGCCGCCACTACCCCTTCGGCCTTGTAATCCTTGGGCGTCATATCCGCCCTGATGCCGTGAGCAGCCAGGGCGGCCGCGGT
>JBAQKZ010000289.1:0-6334 GCA_049301475.1 Geobacteraceae bacterium
GTAACGGTGATTCTTGTTGTGAAACTGCTGGAAATTCTTGCTTTGCCGTTTGAGCATGGAATAGCTTGTGAACCACTGGCGGCGAAAAAACTTTTTGTCATAGGTATCGTTGAAGCTCTCTATTACGGAATCCCCCTATTTATCGTTGAACAGACAACACAAAACGGAGGAGAGACAAGATGCCAATGAGAAAGCAGGTCTATGCAGAGGATTACCTCGCAGCTCACAACAGAGAACTCAATTACCACCCTAAGTATCGCAACGACATGAAGTATACTCTGGTGCTTGCCAATGGAACTTTAGTCATGCATACGCAGGATAAGGTGCTGACCCCGGAAGATTCCCATGTGTTTGACGAAGTCTGCAAAACAGTGGATCAGAGCTACAAGTTGATCATCCCATAAGGTCGGTTCACCCACGTTCCTGTTTGGTAAACCATTTTAAAGGGAGTATTTATGCGCGGGGATTATGGGGACAGCATACGTAATTCCTCTGAGTCTCTGAAACCCTTATGCAATTTGGGGTTGAAATATCCCCTTCAAGGGTATAATATTCTGACATGGAATGGGCGGTCACCTTTTCCGGTAAGGCATGGAAGCAGAAGAAAAAGCTCCCCGAGAGGATACGCGAGCTGCTCTTTCAGTTGGCCATGGATATCGAAGCGTCAGGACCGGTACGGGGAGACTGGCCCAACTACTCCAGGCTAAGCGGCAACCGGCGTCACTGCCATCTGAAAAAAGGTCATCCGACCTATGTGGCGGTATGGGTCGAAGACCGCGGAACTGTATCGGTGGAGATCATTTATGCGGGAACACACGAAAAAGCACACTACTAACGAACTGGTGACCGTCACCTTGCGTGTTTGCCGGAGCAACGTCCCTCTGCTGCGGCGGTACGCAGAGAGGCTCGAAACGGGGGAAGAGCGGTCTTACACCGTTGCGGAGGTGTTCCCCGAATATATCGGCAGGGAACAGCAGGTAGCGTTGAGGGCCTATCGCCACCGGGAAGGGCTGACCCAGAAACGGCTCGCCGAATTGACCGGCATTCCGCAGCATCATATCAGCGATATGGAGAACGGCAAGCGGACCATTGGCAAGGAGCGGGCGAGAAGACTTGCCGAAGCCCTGCACTGCGACTATCGCCGGCTGCTGTAGTAATCTCACAGTGTCAGTAATCTCACAGTGTCGCGTCTGCACCTTGACAAAATACGTACTTGGACCTCGACCGGCACGTCTATGCCCTCTATGGTCAGTACAACGAGGAGATTGCGCTCGCGGAGCGTAAGGGATGATATCCGTTGAAGAACTGGACGTGGAGTTCAAGTCGGACCAGCAAAATTATCATGGAAGAGAAAAGGAGGTAATGCAGACATGCCGATAATCAGCAATTTTTTCGGTATAATTATCAGAATGTTTTTCAACGAACATGCACCGCCACATTTCCATGTTGAATACGCTGAATTCAAGGCATCCGTGAATATATCCAGACTCTGGAAGTCATCGAAGGGAAGCTTTCACGCAGGGCGCAGGGACTGGTGCTTGACTGGGCGGAGCTACATCAACAGCGAATTGCTGGAAGACTGGGAGCTTTGCCGCCAACATATGGAACCGAGGAAAATCGAACCGCTTAATTAGAAAGGGGGCCCACATGTATTGGGACGTCATCTCCGCGAATATTGTCAGACATCTTGAATTTAACGTAACCTTTGCCGATGGTCTCAGTGGACGGGTCAGGATGCTCCCTTCGCACCTGTTTGGTGTTTTCGAGAAGCTGAAAGACCCGGACGTGTTCAATCAGTTGCATGTCACAAACGGCTTTGTTTCATGGCCTGATGATATTGATCTTGCCCCGGACGCCATGTACGATGCGATCCGCCGTGACGGCGAGTGGCTGCTTTCCTGATGCATCTTGATGATCCCCCATCGGCATATTTCCGAGATGGAAAACGGCAAAAAAGCTCGCTGTTGCGCTCCATACCGACTACAAAGTTTTTCTTTGATTTTTCGGCAACACAGGAATAAGTACATGACACAAGAAAAAACGCCCCGTAATACCCTCTACCTCATCGACGGCTCATCCTACATCTACCGCGCCTACTACGCCATACGCCATCTTAGTTCCCCCAAGGGGTTCCCCACCAACGCCCTCTACGGTTTCACCCAGATGCTTCTGAAGGTGATGAAGGACCGGCGGCCGGATCACCTGGCGGTGGTGTTCGACGTTGGAAGACAGACCTTCCGCACGGAGATGTACCCGGAGTATAAGGCCAACCGGGCCGCCATGCCGGACGATCTGTTGCCGCAGATTTCCCCGATCAAGGAGATGGTGCGGGCCTTCAACATCCCGACCCTTGAACTTGCGGGGTACGAGGCGGACGACATTATCGGCACGCTTGCCCGTGACTGCGAGGCCAGGGGGATGGACGTGGTGGTGGTGACCGGCGACAAGGACCTGATGCAGGTCGTCACCGGCCGTGTTACGCTGCTGGACACCATGAAGGACAAGGCGACCGGTATCCGCGAGGTGGAGGAGCGTTTCGGCGTTCCTCCTGAACTGGTGATAGACATTCTGGGGCTTGCAGGCGACACATCCGACAATATTCCCGGTGTCCCTGGAATCGGCGAGAAGACGGCCATCAAGCTGATTCAGGAGTTCGGCTCGCTGGACCGGCTTTTGGAAAGGACCGGTGAGGTGAAGGGAAAAACAGGGGAAAGGGTCAGGGAGTTCGCCGAGCAGGCCAGGCTTTCCCGTCGCCTTGCGACCATAGACTGCCGGGCGCCTGTCACCTACCAATATGATGACCTCGCCGTTTCCCCGCCGGACAACGCCAAGCTTGCCATGCTCTTCAAGGAGTACGGCTTCACCACCCTGATGAAGGAGATCACCAGCGTGGCGACCCTTGCCACGGAGCAGTACCGGACTATCCTCGATGCGTCCGGGTTCGCCGCGCTTATGGCGGAGTTGCGGCAAGCGCCCGCCTTTGCCGTTGACCTGGAGACGACGAGCCTGAATCCATTGGCTGCGGAGATCGTCGGCATTTCCGTCTGCTTCCGGAAGCACGAGGCCTGCTACATACCCGTTGGCCATTGCTATCCGGGCGCTTTGGAGCAACTTTCACTTCATGAGGTGCTGGCGCAATTCGCGCCGCTTTTGACCAATCCGGCGCGCCCCAAGATAGGGCAGAACCTGAAATATGACTACCAGGTTTTGCGCGTAAACGGCGTGGAGATGGAGGGGCTATGGTTCGACACCATGCTCGCCTCCTACCTGCTCAATCCGGGCCGCTCCAGCCACGGCCTCGACTCCCTGGCGGTGGAGTTCCTTGACCACCGGATGGTTTCATATGCGGATGTCACGGGGAAGGGAAAGGATCAGATCAACTTTGCCCAGGTGTCTCTGGAGAAGGCAGGCCCCTACTCATGCGAGGACGCAGACGCCACTTTCCTGCTGCAACGGCTTTTTATGCCGCGCCTCACCGAGGCGGGGCTTGACCGGCTCTTTTTCGATCTGGAGATGCCGCTCGTGAAAATCCTTGCCGAGATAGAGCTTACGGGCGTACAGCTTGATCTGGCGCTTCTTGCCGAGCTTTCCGCAGGCTTCGGCAGTCAACTGGCGGACCTGGAGATCCGGATTCATGAGTTGGCGGGCGGCCCTTTCAACATCAATTCACCGAAGCAGTTGGGCGAGGTGCTGTTTGAAAAGCTGGGGTTGCCGTCCGGCAAAAAGACCAAAACCAAGACCGGCTGGTCCACAAATGTTGAAGAACTTGAGCGGCTTGCCGATGGAGGCAATGAGATCGCCCGCCTCCTTCTGGAATACCGGAGCATATCCAAATTGAAATCCACCTACACCGACGCGCTGCCGAAACTGGTAGACCCCCGTACCGGCCGGGTGCATACCTCATATAACCAGGCGGTGACCAATACCGGCAGGCTCTCATCGTCCGAGCCTAACCTGCAGAACATACCGGTGCGCGGCGAGGAGGGACGTAAAATACGTCGCGCCTTCGTGGCCCCCGAGGGACGCCTGCTCCTCTCCGCCGACTATTCCCAGATCGAGCTCAGGGTGCTGGCCCATCTGTCGGGAGACCCGGTTTTCTGCGACGCCTTCGCGCGTGACGAGGACATTCACCTGCGCACCGCCATTGAGGTGTTCGGCCTATTCCCCGAAATGGTCACGCCGGAGATGCGGCGTCAGGCCAAAACCATCAACTTTGGTGTAATCTACGGCCAGGGGGCGTTCAGCCTCGGCAAACAGCTTGGCGTATCGACCAAGACAGCAAAGGAGTTCATCGACAACTACTTTGCCCGGCACAAAGGCGCACAGGCCTTCCTGGAAAGCTGCGTGAAAGATGCAGAGAAAAATGGATACGTGACAACCCTCCTCGGTCGTCGGCTCCCAATCCCGGATATCATGAGCAGTAACGGCAACATCCGCTCCTTTGCGGAGCGAAACGCCATCAACTATCCGATCCAGGGATCGGCTGCCGACATAATCAAGCAGGCGATGGTGAGGATATTTGAGAGAATGCGGCGGGAGGGAGTTGAGAGCCGACTCATCATGCAGGTTCATGACGAACTGGTGTTCGAGGTATCGGAGCGGGAGAAGCTTCACATGGAGAAGCTGGTGCGTCACGAGATGGAGCATGCGGTGGAGCTGCGGGTTCCACTAAAGGTGGACATCAATTTTGGCCGCAACTGGAGCGAGGCGCACTGATACCAAGTCGTAAGCCGGATGAGGGAAACTATGAAATTCACAATATCCGAACATATCCGCCGGGTCCACTTTCCTCCCATTTCCGAGGTGAAGGGGTGGCTTGCCGGTTGTGATCCCCATCCCGGTCGGCCACTCATCGATCTTTGCCAGGCGGTCCCAGACTACCCGCCCGCCCGTGAGCTGACCGACCATCTGGGCGGGCTACTCGACGACCCGCTCACCTCCAAGTATTCGCCGGACGAGGGGCTACCGGAGGTACGCGAGGCGGTCTGCGCCCGCTACAAGCGGGTCTACGGTGCACACATCAACCCTCGCCAGCACGCGGTCCGCTATGGCGCAGAGCACCTGGACGAATGGGTCGCGTCGAACCGGATCATGATGGAGCACCGCCACGACCGTTTCTGCGCCGAGTTCAACCGGTCGGGGAACCCATTCCGTCTCGTGGTGAGTGGCGCCTTCTTCGGCTGGGTGCGTCTCATCCCTTTCCGGGGCTTACCGGTCGGGAGGTGGCGCGTCGGCTTGTAGAAGAGGGAGGTCTCCTCACACTCCCAGGCGAGGTGTTCGGCCCTGGACTGACCGATTACCTGCGGCTCGCCTTCGGCAACATCCGTGAGGAGGATATCCCGGAGGCAGTGAGACGCTTCAGGGAGTTTCCGATGTGAGAGGCGTGGGGCCCGGAGAGGGGTTCTTCTGGAGCCTGTTTGTCTTCTGACGTGTTCTGTCAATAGTTGACAAATCAAGATGATACATCATGAATGTGCGGCACCAGTTTTATCTCAAGTTTGCAATTAACAGCAGCAGCATACTTGCGAAGCATTTCTAGAGAAGGAGAATGGCGATGAGAACCGAGCGATGCTTCAACCCTTGCCAACGATGACTGAGAAACACCCATTTTGGCTGCCACCTGCTCTTGGGTCATTCCTGACCGCCGACGAGCCGTAAGAAGGGCATCCAAGGTGGCAAATTCGTCCTCCAATGCTTCCCATGCCAGCTTGAAATCAGGGTTTTGCAGGTCTTTCTTTAATTGTGTCTTTGGGTTGTACGAAACTGGTTTATAGCTCATTATTATGCACCTCCTTCAGTCGTGCGCGTGCTATGTCGAGTTCACCTTTTGGAATTTTGTCCGTCTTTTTTATAAAACCGTGAAGGATTATGATCTTTCTCCCTCAATGATAATCCATGAGGCTAATATACCATGCATGTTATAATTGTCAATTGGAATCTCCCGATGTGAGAGGTATTAGGGAGGAAAGTGATTTTTCTAGAGCCGGTTTGCCTTCAGTTTGTTAAGCGGATATGGGCGCCGCGCCAGACGATGCCGTCAGGGAGATGCGAATCAAAATCGCTGAGATCATCATAGACTAGAGACCGGGGAAAGGAGTGCCGCGAATCTGGGAAACGGACACGGTCCTTGTACAAATCCCCTTAACAATGAAAACAGTGCGAGATTGACTTAAAGGGGCTGGTGTAAAGTGGGACCCGGTACAAAAAATCAGCGTTGTCCGTATATGGTCTCCCCCCTATTTGCAAGGGTTATTTCACTTAATGACAGGGACAGGATTGCTTCCGTATATACGGCCTCTTAGTGAGGGATAATGCCCTCGGGCCTTGATGAAAT
>JBAQKZ010000290.1:0-2259 GCA_049301475.1 Geobacteraceae bacterium
GTCGGACGTAGCGTTCCCCGACCGTCGGGCCGGGACCCCCTTGCCGCGCCGGTTCCGCTTCCGGTTCTTCCGTCTCCTCGGCCTGGGCCGCACGAAAAGTGGCTACCTCAAGTATCTCGTCGCCGAAGTGAAGGTGCGCAAGACGGAAACGACGGCCAATGAGCCGACAGTTGCGGAACAGGCGTTTGATCTGAGCGGGGGTGGCGTTGGTGACCAGATCGAAATCCTTGGGCTCCCGCCCCAGGAGCAGATCGCGTACGCATCCCCCCACCAGACGGGCGGTGAAGCCGTTATCCTTAAGCCGATACAGCACCCTGACGGCGTTCTGACTGAGCATGCTGCGGGAAATAGAGTGCTCCGATCGTGGGATTACGAGAGGCTGATTCGTATGCATGGCAAGCAAAATAGCATATTCGGCAACAAAAAGCAAAACGCCCGCATATCCGCTACAGTAGACCAAATTTATTTCATGACAAGCAAGTCACTCTCAAACAATAAGTGGAATATTCGTAAAAAACTGTTTGATTTGCAAGGCGTAAAGCTCTAAACTCAGAGCTGTCGTTTGCGTGCTTGAATTCCCGATTTCTTAATTTAATCCAGTCAGTCAGTGAGGTGAAAAATGATTATAGACAATCCGTCATCATGGTATATATTCATTTTCAGCAAGGATTACCTTAATTCTCCCAGTGATCCCGGGGGCTCGATCGAGTATAATGGGCGAAGGTTGACGAATAAGGAATATCTGGAGTACTGGGGGAAATGGGTTTTTTTGGGCGATCCGGAAGAACTTGCCGAGATGGCCAAAAAACTGGATCCTTATGTTGAAAATCATGAAATCCCTTGTATCAAGTATGACCGTAAACCCCAGAAGTGGGCCGACCTGGAACAATGTGTCATGTGTGTTTATTGCGACTACAGGCAAAGAGATGATGTATTACAGATACTATCCAAGTTCGGCATCAAGATAAAGGCATGGACTTACGACAGGGAGGTAATACAGAAATGGCTGCCAGGCGGTTTGCATCTGGAAAGATGGATCAAGCACCATAAACTGTCTGAAGAAGATGCGGAAATAATAAGGGATGAATCAAGACAAAAGTATCAGAAACAATTTTTCGACAGACCGTATGATATATGCATGGGATGGGAGCAATAAGGAGGAATAAACATGATTACAGCAAGACTGACAAGCGGCTTGGAAAAGCTTACGGGGGGCAATGAGGAAATCTTGCTTGAAGCGGCCACCATCAGGGAGTGCATAGAGAAACTGGAACAGAACTACCCTGGCGTAAGGGATAAATTCTGCGATGAAAACGGGCAGCTTTTCGATCACATAGCCGTATATATAAACGGGGACAACATATGTGAGATGCAAGGTCTTGAGACTGCTTTGAAAGATGGGGTCGAGGTGGATTTCATGTCAGGCTTTGCCGGCGGATCATTGTGATTTGAGAGATCAGGATCACCGGCTTTGCCGGAGAACTGTTATCCGTGCAGACTGAACCGCCCGTAACTGCTTGCAGTTGCGGGCGGTTCTTTTGCGTCGGCTGAGCAAAGGGAGAGAGGAGAGAATCATGAATAAACCTGTTATAGCCATAACAATGGGAGACCCAACCGGGATTGGCCCTGAGATTATTGTTCGCACCCTGGCCCTGCCAGCGGTTCGCGATTGCTGTCGGCCCCTTGTGATGGGAGACAGGCAGGCGCTGGAGAGGGGAATCGCCGTGACTGGAGTCCCGCTTAGCCTGGAAACGGCGGAATTGCCGCCGATTGACCCGAAGCCGGGGGTGATTTATCTGCGGGAACTCTCCACTCTGTCGGACGCCGATCTCATTTACGGCAAACCAACGGAGGCAAGCGGCACGGCCATGTTCAGCTACATTACCGAGGCGGTTCGCCTGTGCCTGGCGGGCGAGGCAGCGGGGATGGCTACCGCCCCGATCAACAAAGAGGCGATGAACCGCGCCGGACACAAATACCCCGGCCATACCGAGCTTCTGGCGGAGTTAACCGGGACCGAAGAGTACGTCATGATGCTGGCCGGCGACCGGTTGCGGGTAACGCTTGTCACCACCCATGAGGCGCTCCGTCTGGTTCCCTCTCTCATAACCAAAGAGCGTGTCCTCTCGACCATCCGGATCACCCACCGCGACGTGCATGCCTATTTTCATCGAAATCCACGCCTGGCGGTGCTCTCCCTCAATCCTCACTGCGGCGAAGGTGGGCTGTTCGGCGACGAGGAGTCGCGCATCATCGCCC
>JBAQKZ010000291.1:0-12457 GCA_049301475.1 Geobacteraceae bacterium
CCCCCAGCGCTGGGTAAGCCACTGCGGCAGCCGACGCCCCAACCATCCCCTGTCCCAGCCAACGCCATAGAGGTCAAAATCCGCCGGATGATGCCGTTCAAACCAGCGGATGGCTGCAAGCCGCTCCCCATAGAGTTCTTGGGGATGCCGTGAATACTTGTGTCCTGCGATCATGACACAGAGATTCTCCTTGTAAACAAGATATTTAGGAATGCTATTAGGTAACCGGAAGGCATAATTGATCTTGATGAATCGCGCACCATCCACCACTGAATCATCGTAGGTAAATATCTTTCGAAAATGGCGTTGTAAGGACGCGTTATAGTTCTGAGGATGTACCAGACGGCTCTCCATTACGATCAAGTATAGCGGACACCCGCCGGCCAAGGCTCTACGAAACACAGGGCTGTCAGGTGACGGCATATCTATGAAAACATAAGCATCGATAACCTCAGGCGACAATACTGCTGTGGTCGCCACGGTTATATCTCGTTCCGCCGCAATGCTCCGAAGTTCACTAAAGGGAAGAAGTAAATCATCGCCGATTGGGGCATCGCGCTGCTCGAAAAGCCGGTTGTCACGGTTCAGTTCATCGTAGAGGTTGTGAAAGGCAATAGTGGCTAAGGACATAGTCAATACTTGCGAAACACGCAGTCCAACTGGGCAAGGCGCATCTCACCTTCACCCGCCTGAGCTACGTCGTAGATTTTGCATGGGATAAACCCATAATCGTGCATTAACTGGAATATTCTCAGATACTCTCTTGTTTCAGCCGAATGCCTGACAAAGGAAATTTCCATGATTACAAAATCAACTTTTGTCGAAAACGTTTCCGCCCCCCCCAGAAGGACTTGTAGCTCAACCCCCTCCACATCTATTTTAACAAGGTCAATATGTTCGATCCGGTTCTGCGTGACAAAATCATCGAGACGCACAAGAGGAATCTGTTCTGTCATGACGTTTGAAAGACGAGGGTTAGATCTGCAATATTCATCTGTAAAATCGAGCATCGAATTGGCGCCGTGAAATGATGCTATATTGAGTTTTCCTTCAGTTTCCACGTCGAAAAAACCAAGTCTAAAAGAATGTAATCGCTTGCTGAATCCGGCTTTAGCGATGTTTTTCGTGAGTTGCGCATATGTCTCAGTGCAAGGTTCAAAAGAATAGACATCCGCCTCCGGGAAATAGTGGAGCATGTAAAGGGAAACATCACCAACATTGGCGCCAATATCAAATACCTTCTTCATCTCCCTGTCCATGGTCCGCAAAACAGGGCCAATCCCTTCCCTTTGAGGGCGAAAAACGTCAAGCAGGCCTTTTTTCAAACTGTACGGCAAGGCATTTTTGAGATACCGGATTGCTAGGTTCATTTCTTCAAGCCTTTCTATTCATTTTCCCCAGAGAAATCGCGAGGGTCAATACAACACATTGAAACGCCATGTTCCGGCTAGATCAATCACTGTTCACAAATTCAATACTACTACCCCAGGTGGCCTGCACCAGGGGGTTGTGGGTGAACAGTGAGGCAGTAGCCGCCGAGCCGACCATTATATCGATGCGGGCCCCCGGATATTTTTCGTGGAGCGCCCGGATCACCGGGAGTACCCATAGAGGTCGCGTCTCCAAAATCCATATTTTATGCTCCGTCATGCCGGAAGGGGCCTGTGAAACGCTGGGGAATCGACCTGTCTACTTTTGTTCATCTGCCAAGAGCTGTTCAATATGTTTTCTCAACTCCGGGATATTCTTGTGCACCGTGTCCCAGATCGCTTCCACATCTATTCCAAAATAGTCATGTATCAGACCTGAATCCGTGACGCTTTCATGGCTTCTCTCGCTTAAATGCCTCTGTCCCGGCGTTTCAGGACATAGCAGCCACATTTGCGAAGTTCACCCGGCAAAGCTGGTGTGATACCGCGCAGGCGACGATTGACCCCGGCATTACGCTCGCTCCGCCATTCAATCGTCACGGATTCAGGTCAGAACATTCCTGAAGCCTACTGCCTCTTTCCATTCGACATGGGGATATCTATCCCTGATCCTCTTGGGAATATTCTTGGCGGCTTCGCCGATGACTCCGAAATTCCTGATGACTGCATCCACAGCCATGCTGTTTGCGGCAAAATCGTCAAACGAAAGGTCGCCGACGTAATTTTCTATCTTTCCGACAGCATCAAGAATGTCTTCCAGAAAAAGGATGTAGTCTCTTCCTGTTTTAGACATATTCGACCTCATTGAGTATTCTTTCCCTAAGCCTTGGTTTCAAGGCATCCTTCATGACAAGATCAACTTTCATTCCTGTCAACTCTTCCAGGCAGCTCTTGAATCTCATGTAGTTGAAGAAGTCCTTGTGTCCCTTGTCGAAGGTGACGAGTATATCGACATCGCTTCCTTTTGTCTGTCGTCCCTTGATAAATGAGCCGAAAACGCCGAGCTCCTTAACTTGAAACCTCTCTTTGAGAGAGGCATTGTTCGTTGCAAGTTTCTGACGGATCTGAATAATGTCCATGTTCACCTCTCCCCCTTACTTCCCCACAAAACCCGCGATCAACCCTTCAGTACCCTGCGAAATTCGGGGGACATCCATAATACCAATTCTATTTCCGTACCGCTGTATTTACAGTTTCACACACATGAGCCAAAAAACGTTCTAATTCAGACAACATATCAGCTATGTCGTGAAGATCATTATGAAGTATGGCATATCGGCCTTCAACTGCATATGGTGATATTACTGGCCGGTACAGCGGTAATACCTTCCGCCAGTGGCCACGAATCGCCCGTGCCGTGACACACAACATACAGATGATTCAGTCCTAGAATTTCACGAGCCGAACGCATTGATGGCGTAACTTTGGGAGATCGCGTCAGCTTGATTTCAAACCCGAGACGGCGACCATTGTGATGAATTAACAAGTCCAGTTCGGCGCCTGTATGCACTCTCCAAAAAAATGCTTCGCCACGTTGCGTAGCGGTTTGTCGAATAATTTCCCGGATCATGAAACCTTCCCATGACGCGCCGCACTTGGGGTGAGCCAGTAAGTCATCAATCCCGCTCACCCCCAGTAAGCTATGAAGAATCCCAGAGTCAGCCACATACACTTTCGGCGCTTTTACCTCGCGTTTACCACTATTGGTATGCCACGGCAGCAGTCGATAAACCATGTAGGTCCCCTCAAGGATGTCCAGGTAGCGCGATACCGTTTTGTCGCTTACCCCCAACGCCCGCCCAAGTTCGCTTCCGTTCCAGGTCTGTCCATGATAATGGGCCAGCATAGTCCAGAAGCGCCGCATTGTAATAGCTGGAAGAGTGATGCCCAATTGTGGCAGGTCCCGTTCCAGATACGTGCGAATAAATGCCTCACGCCACTCTCGACTCCCGGCCAGGTTCTTAGCCAGCAACGCACGTGGAAAACCACCCCGTAACCAACGATCATCCAGCCAATCACTACCGGACTGAACCGACGCAATTTCATCCAGGGCCAAGCCATCAAGTTCGTGAAACACGACTCTGCCTGCCAAGGTTTCTGCCGTATGACGCATCAACTCGGGTGCGGCACTTCCTAACAGCAGAAAGCGGGCAGGAACACCCGGACGATCAGCCAGTACCCGCAAGAGCGGGAAGAGGTCAGGCCGTGTCTGAATTTCATCCAGCACCACAAGACCACTGAGCGGACGCAGCACAAAGGCCGGATCAGTAAGACGGGCCTGATCCTCCGGATCTTCCAGGTCAAAATGTTTGACAGTGCCCTGCCACTGTGCAGCCAGTTGCCGTGCCAAGGTTGTCTTGCCAACCTGGCGTGGGCCAAGTAAGGCGACAACAGGGAAACTTGCCAGCTGGTCAGTTAGTTTGTCAAGATGTACTTGTCGTGGGACCATATATTTTATTTAACATGAAAACTCGGATTATGATACCGATATTTCATACTCCAAAGAAGTCAAAAGGTGTCAGATTTATTTTCCTTCTCTCACACCAACGCACCAAGAAACCTGTCAAGAGAGGCTTTCTACATTTATAGCCACAATTTATAGCAGTTAGGGAGGAAAGACGGTTTCTCTCTGGTTTCCCACTACTTTTTTAACTATATCGAGCATCTCTTTCGGGTGGAAGGGTTTTGTAAGAACCCTTGTTATCCCAGCCTCCAGAGCCAGACGCGGGGTTTCCGGAGACATGTCGCCGGTATTCATGACTATGGGCATGCGGGGCGCTATTTCCCTTGCTTTTCTGGCCAACTCGAATCCATCCATCCCCGGCATGTTTAGATCGGCAATCATCAGGATAAAGCTATTTTGTTTCATCCTCCGGAGAGCCTCTTCTCCGCATGCGGCGCAGTGGACATTCATTCCTTTGCCTTCCAGCAGGTGTTTGAGCAGTTTCAGAATATCTCTGTCATAGTCTACGATAAGGATGTTTTTCATATTTCTCCCCATTACCGAACTCTTCCCCCTGCAAATGGCAAAATTCTGTAGGTCAATATTGAATTATCGGCTGTGATCTCTTCTAGCGGGGTGGAAAGAATCTCTATCACTCCATGCTCCTCCAGGCGACGACAGACTTGCGGCAACTCACCCATCGAATATCTGTTGTCACCGAAGGCGGCCTTGATGGTTATGTACTCTATCTCGCCGTCACCGGTATCCAGGCTGTTGGCGAGAAGGAGAATGTAGAGCCTGATCTCGTCGGTGTCCAGGAAAACCTTCTCCGCCATTTTTTCGAATTGTTTTAAAATAGCATGCTTGTCCACGACGCCTTCACCTTTCTTCGATTTTTAAAATATTAGGATACATATTCAATATTGTCAATCATAACATGATTATTTATCCTATTTTCTATGCAATTGACATCACAGTCAAATAGGGTTATACATGTGGCTGTTTCCTTGGTGTTTGGGCCATATTATTGCGAATTCAGGAGAAATAATTGAAGGTTGAGGTTGGGAAACGTCTTAAACAATTGAGAACGGAAAGGGGCATTACCCAAAAGGAACTTGCGGCCAGAGTAAGGGGAGGCTTGGACTATACGTATATCGGGAAGATCGAAAGAGGCGAACAGCTTCCCTCCCTGAAGATTCTGATCAAGATCAGCGAGGCCCTGGCTCTCCCGGTCGGTTATTTTTTCCAGGACGAAGCGGCGACCATCGCCCGCGAAATCTCCGCCTCTGCGTTAGGGGGGCTCATCAAGGACGAAAAAGGCCGCGAGCTTTTACGTTCGCTGCAACTGCTCCACTATGATGATGTCCCGCTTGTAACGGAGATTATCCGGGTGCTGAGCAAACACAGAAATATCCGCAGAAAGAGATCGACCGAGAGTGCGCAAGAGGGATGTCTCATGGCCGCCGAGGAGGGGACATCCTATGGGAAGGAGTGAATTACTCCGCCCGCTTTCAGGAACTTCCGCATTAATAAAATCATTAACTCGTGGTGCATACAAACCATGAACTGGCTGAAGAAATTATTCCATCCTTTTGTAACCTTCATTGCGATACAGGTCGTCTGGATACTACTGGTCGTCTTCTGGGTCTACTGGTATGTGGGGCAGCACAAGGAGATACGGAAAATAGCCGGGAAGTATCGACCGGAACTGCTGGGGCAGGGCTTTGATTGGCTGGTGCTGGTGGAAGGGCTGGCCCTGCTGCTGGTGATCCTGGCCGGTGTCTACGTGATCTTCCTCTATTGGCGGCGCCAGTCTAAACTGTACCGAGAGCAGCAAGACGCCATATCACAGGTAACCCATGAGTTGAAATCACCGCTGGCATCGATCCAGCTCCATCTGGAGACTATCCGGCTCCGCAAACCGACGCCGGACAAGCTGGAAAGCTTTCTGGACACCATGCTGGCCGATACCGAGCGGCTAAACAACCTGATCAGCAACCTGCTGATGGCTGCACGGATCGACCAGCGTAGGCTGGACGCCCACTTCTCGGTCATCGACTTTTCCGTTTTACTCTCCGATTATATGGAACAAAAACGCTTGAAACTACCGGAGGGCGGGAGCCTGAAAGTGATGGTGGATTCTGACGTAAGGCTGGCGGCGAATGTGGAAGGGTTACAGACCGTCATGCGCAACCTGTTTGAAAATGCGGTTCTGTACAGCGTAGGCGCACCGGACATCAGCGTATCATTAACAAAGAACGACAACCACTGTTTTCTCACCTTTGAGGACAGGGGGATGGGAATCGAACGGAAGGACCTGAAAAGGGTGTTCCGGATGTTCTACCGGATTCGTCGGCCGGGAGAGACCATTCACGGTACCGGACTCGGCCTTTATATAGTCAAGTCAATCGTTACCGAGCATGGCGGCAAGATCAGCGTAACCAGCGAAGGGGCAGGGAAAGGGTGTAAATTCATAATTACCCTTCCACAGGCGAAATGAGCAATTCGATTGACAAACCACATATTCTCCTCGTTGAGGACGAAATGCACCTGGCCCGTGGAATGTGCTACAACCTGGAACAGGAGGGATATCGGGTAAGCCATGTGGGGAGCGGTGAGGAGGCGCTGGAACGGCTGACTTACGACCGTTTCGCACTGATCATACTCGATGTCATGCTGCCGGGAATGGACGGGTTTGCGGTCTGCAAGGAGATAAGACTAACGGACTCCCGGGTGCCGGTGCTGATCCTGACTGCCCGCTCCGCTGAAGGGGATCGGATCACCGGTCTCAACAGTGGTGCCGACGACTATCTGACCAAACCGTTCAGCCTGAGCGAGTTTCTGCTGCGAGTCAAGGGAATGCTGCGCCGCTCCTCATGGTACCGGCCCGAACCGGTTGAAGAAAGCTACCGTTTCGGCGAAAACGAGGTCTATCTTCTCTCCTACCATGCAAGAACAGCCCAGGGAGAGATTGATCTTACCGACCTGGAAGTGAAAATGCTCGCCATTTTCTTCCAGAAGGAAGGGGAGGCGATCCCCCGCAAAACCCTGCTGGAAACAGTGTGGGGATACTCCTCCGACACAGAGACTCGAACCCTTGATAACTTCATTGTCCGCCTGCGGAAGTACTTCGAGCCCGATCCGGCCAATCCGGTTTACTTCCAGACCGTGCGCGGCATGGGGTACCGGTTTTGCAGAACTTCCCGCGAGTAGTGCGGGGAAACCCGGCTCTAAAGTCCCGCCTTCTCTCTGAGAATGGCCACCTTATCCGTTCTCTCCCAGGTAAATTCCGGCAGCTCCCGGCCAAAGTGGCCATAGGCGGCGGTCTTTTTGTATATGGGGCGGAGAAGATCGAGTTCTTCGATAATGGCGCGGGGGCGCAAGTCAAATACCTCCCGTACAATATCCGCAATGCGGGCCGATGGGAGCTTGCCGGTGCCGGAGGTGTCTATCATTATGGAGACAGGTTCGGCCACGCCGATGGCGTAGGCTATCTGCACCTCGCAATTGTCGCAAAGACCGGCCGCCACCAGATTCTTGGCCACGTAGCGTCCCATGTAAGCGGCGGAGCGGTCAACCTTGGAAGGGTCCTTGCCGGAAAACGCGCCGCCGCCGTGGGCGCCGTGCCCGCCGTAACTGTCGACGATGATCTTGCGTCCGGTCAACCCGCAGTCGCCCATAGGACCGCCGACCACGAAACGGCCTGTCGGGTTGATGAGGAATCGGGTCTTGTCATCCATAAGTCCCGCCGGAATGACCTTCTTGATCACCTCTTCGATTATCCCCTCACTTATGGTTTCATAGGAAACATCAGGGGAATGCTGCGAAGATACGACGATGGTATCGACCCGTGCAGGTTTATCGTTGATGTACTCGATGGAGACCTGGGATTTGGAGTCTGGGCGAAGAAAGTTCAGTACGCCGTTCTTGCGGACATCCGCAAGTTTCATTACCAGCTTGTGGGCCAGGAGGATCGACATAGGCATCAACTCCGGAGTCTCCCTGCAGGCATAGCCAAACATCAGCCCCTGATCGCCGGCGCCCTGCTCCTTGAACAGCCCCTCCCCTTCGGCGACTCCCTGTGCGATGTCCGGCGACTGCTTGTCTATGGACACGAGCACCGCGCAGGTCTCACAGTCGAACCCCATGGCCGAATCGTTGTATCCGATTTCCCTGATGGTCTCCCGGGCCACCTTCGGGTAATCCACGACAGCGTTGGTGGTAATCTCACCGGCGATAATCACCATGCCGGTGGTTACCATTGTTTCGCAGGCTACCCGTGACTTAGGATCCTGGGCGAGAATAGCGTCGAGAATGGCATCCGATATCTGGTCGGCAACCTTGTCGGGATGTCCCTCGGAAACCGATTCAGAGGTAAAGATGTAATCCGTCATCTCCATGGGTAAATCCTCCTCCAATCTATAAAAAGACTGTATTTTATAGCGTCATATAAAGAGTTTTGTCAAGCAGGAAAAACTTTATCTTGACAGCAGGAAAAACATGTCTCCAAGATAGAGGCAGCCGTAAAATGGTGCGGGCGCGCTTCCGATCATGCCGCCAGTTATGAAGGAAAACCGTGAAAGTACATACTCATCCGCATGATATTAATTCGGATGACATGCCTTTGGCTGGGTTGGCGGGTATGTTTGCGAAATAATTAGAATAAGTGGTATATAGCTATGTCTTTTTAAATGGGTAACGACGATTTCATTTTTTGCATCAGGTAAAGGCCTGGAGGACGTCCCTCCCATAACCAGAAAAGGATCGCATCATGAATACCACAACCACCAAACGTATGATCAAGGAGATCAGGGGTCTGATCGGCGACAACTGCGGCAAGGCGTCGGATAATCTCCACTGGCTCAGGGAGCAGATGCATCCCTATTTCTTTTCTGCTCTCCAGGAAGAAAAGAGGGCTCTGGCAACTCTTGCCACCAGTCTGCACAGTCTGGCGGAGAACCGTCGCCTGACCCTTGCGGATCGTGAAAAGAGTCTTATCCTTGCCTGTCCGAACACTCGCGGCTCGCTCTACGACACCCTCCAAACCCTCCCTGAAAGGGACATATCCCTGGCCTATTTCGCCCATTCCGCCGCGCCGCTTCCAGGCATTCCCCATGAACTTGAGGTACAAAGATTCGAGTTCGATCGGAAGAGTAATCGGGAAATCCTGGAGGCCTGCGATACTGATATCCCGGCGGGAATCAGGCGGGATATCAGCCGATCCTTGAAATTGAACTATCCTGGCTTTAATCCCGGCGACCTGGACCGGCTGCTCAGGATCATCTGGCTCAACAACGAAAACTATGTGCGGGTTTCTCCCCCCAGGCGGATAGCACAGCTCCTCTGGCTATACGCCCAGGGAAACGCCGCCGGAGGCCTTTACCTGGACGTTGAGGAAGCGGACCTGTCCGGGGAGTCGCGGGTGCTGTTCGCTGTCGGCAACCCTCCGCAGAAGGATTTCCTCATGCAGACAATGGAGGTCTTCAACCGTCTGGAGATCGGGGTCTGCCGCGCCTACTGCCTGACCATTACGAACGGCGTCCACCCCTATTTCCTCGGGACGTTTTTCGTCAAGCGCCGCGACGGCGCGCTGCTGGAAAAGGGTTCCGACCTCTTCTACCTGCTGCAAAAGGAGCTTTACACTACCCAGATACTTGCGACACATTCCCATCTATACCGGGAGTTCGTAACCAGGCGGATAATGGACGGCGAGGATGCCATCCTCATAAACGCCTTCACAGCCTTTTGTTATACCAACCTTGCCCATAACCAGCCGGACCGTTTCGGTCGTGAAGACGTCATGGACGCTTTCCACTCCCATGCGGATATTGCCCTGCAACTGGTGAGACTGTTCAGGGCGCGGTTTGATCCCGATGTGGCGAACAGGGACGATATCTACCAGCAAGTCCTGGCGGAGACCGTCCGCGCCATAGAGGAGTACAATACAGGCCACCGTTACCTGGACGAGATGCGTCGCGCCATTTTCCGCTGCGCCCTTCTTTTTATCCGCCATACGCTGAAAACAAATTTCTTTATCCTGGCCAAGCAGTCCCTGGCATTCCGTCTGGACCCGGTCTACCTGACCGAACTCGGCCGGGAATTCACCGCAGATTTGCCTGCGGCGCTCCCGTTCCGTGTCACCTTCTTCTTTGGACGCTTTGGCGCCGGCTATCATATCGGCTTTTCCGACATCGCCCGCGGCGGCTGGCGCACCATCATAACGAAGAGCCGGGACGACTACACAACGAGCGCCAACACCCTGTTCCGCGAGGTCTACGTCCTGGCCCATACCCAGCATCTGAAAAATAAGGACATCTACGAGGGGGGTTCGAAGATGGTGGTTGTCCTCGACGCCTCGGACCTGAAAGCAGGAGAACGGGAGATGGAGACATGGCGTCTCTACAAACTCCAGTACGGTTTCATAAACGCTTTTCTGGACATCTTCGTCACTGACAATGGGAGGGCCATCAATCCACGGGTGGTGGACTACTACGGGGAAGACGAGCCGATAGAGATCGGCCCGGACGAGAACATGCACGACAGCATGGTTGAGACGATTGCCCGGCTCTCCGTAAAGCGGGGATACCTGCTGGGAATCGGTATAATCTCAAGCAAAAAGGTCGGCATCAACCACAAGGAGTATGGCGTCACCTCAACGGGGGTTATGAAGTTCGCGGAGATAACAATGGGGGAGTCGGGGATCGATATCCGCCGCAACCACTTTTCCGTCAAGTTCACGGGAGGACCGAACGGAGACGTGGCAGGCAATGCCATGCGCATAATGCTTGAGCGCTGTCCGCAGGCCGCTATCACGCTCATTTTGGACGGGACCGCCGCGCTGTTCGATCCCGTTGGGGCTGACAGAAGCGAACTTGGGCGGCTTTTAATGCAGCGCGATCTGGACGCATTCGACCCGGCGCAACTCCATCCGGGGGGCTTTATCCTGTACCGCAGCCGACGCCGCACCGAGGGGTTGCGGGAGCTGTACCTGAAGGCGACGCGAAGCGCCGCCGGGATCGAGGAGGAGTGGGTCTCGCTTGACGAGTTTTCCCGCGAGTACAACGAGCTCATCTTTACCGTGGCGACAGACCTGTTCATTCCCGCCGGCGGCAGGCCGGAAACCATCGATCAGGACAATGCGGAGCGGTTTTTTTCGGATGACGGAACCCCTTCGGCACGGGTCATCGTGGAAGGGGCCAATTCCTTTCTCACCCCCGATGCCCGCGCCATTCTGCAAAAGCGGGGGGTGGTCATCATGCGCGACGCCTCGGCCAATAAATGCGGCGTCATCTCTTCATCTTACGAGATTATCGCCAACCTGCTGCTCACGGAAAAGGAGTTCCTGCATCACAAGGAGCGCTACGTAGCAGATGTCATAGAGATACTGGAGAAACGGGCCGGGGACGAAGCGCGGCTGATCCTGCGCCGAAAGCGGGAGCACGGCCACAGCCTGCTCTATACGGAGATATCCGACGCAATCAGCACGGAGATTAACACCCTCTACGCCCGACTGTTCAAGTTCTTTCAGGACCAGCCCCATCTCTGCTTGCAACCGCTGTTCCGCCGGGCGGTTTTCAGCCACCTTCCCCGGCTGCTACGCGAGACTCCGGCATACCGGCGGCGGATCAGGCATCTCCCGTCAAAGTACCTGTACGCGATCCTCGCCTCGGAAATCGCTTCCTCTCTGGTCTATACGGGAGATCAGGAGGCGGACTTCGCAGAAATGATCAGGTGGCGGCTGCTAAAGAGCTTTGCAAAGAGTTCTTTTGACTAACAGGACAGTTGCCAGCAATCCGATGAAACGCTCAGTGTCGGACATGATGAACGACTTGGAGGACGAACAAGACGCTATCCGTCGGGGCATCAAGATGATTCTGGAGCGGGAACCGGCAACCGAGTTTGAAGAAATCGGCACAGTTCAGTTTGTTGCTACGTTCAAGCGGAAGCATGTTGAGGTTCCCCAAACAGAAAACTTCGGAGAAACTACCCAGAAAACTACCCAGAAAATCCTTGAGCTGATTGTCAGCAATCCAGCGATCAGCCGTTTTGAACTGGCTACTGAAGTTGGGCTACTGAAGTTGGAATTACTGCGGACGGCATCAAGTATCAGCTGGATAAATTGAGGAAACAAGGGATTCTAAAACGTATCGGGCCGGATAAAGGTGGTTACTGGGAAATAGGAGGTTCACGATGAATCAGGCGGCAACCAAAGCGGCGGATGAAAAATTCTGTCACGAATGCGGTGCGGTGATCAAGGCGAAAGCCGAGATATGTCCGAAATGCGGGGTACGGCAGACTTCCTCTGGCTCCTCGTTTGGCGCGGTCGCGCCCAACGGCAAAAGCAAACTCGCAGCCGCTCTGTTTGCCTTATTCCTGGGCGGATTGGGTGGCCATAAGTTCTATCTGGGGAAACCCGGCCAAGGCATACTTTTCATACTCTTTTGCTGGACCTTCATACCGGCACTGATCGGTTTCATCGAGGGGATCATCTTTCTCACAATGACCGATGATGCATTTATCCAGAAATACGGAACCGCCTGATCGCCCGGGGGAAGTAAGGGGACGCCCTTCGGGAGGGCAGGGG
>JBAQKZ010000292.1:0-5083 GCA_049301475.1 Geobacteraceae bacterium
GCTAAATCCCCCCTGGCCCCCCTTTACAAAAGGGGGGTAGACAAACGTTGTGTTACGTTTTAAGCATCTCCGCAAGCCTTGTGAAGCTCTTGCTGACAGTTGAGCGAGGATACAGCTTTACCACGGGAATCCCCTTGTTTATGGATGCAATGACTTCGGAATATTCATTGGGAATCGATATATAGACCTTGCGGCCCAGAACCCCTTCCGCATCTTCAACCTTTATGTCGGACTTCGGTAGATAGCGGTTGACTACGAGTTTCAGACGGTCCTTGTGAATCCCGCGCTTTTCCATGGCGGCAAGGTATCGTTTGGCGTTCTTGAGGGCCGGCAGGCTCAGGACGGTATTAAACAGGATGTAATCGGCGCTCTCAAAGATGGCAAGGTTGATGCCTTCCATCTGTCCGCTTGTATCGATCACCTGAAAGGAAAAGGTTTTTTTCAGGAACTGCAGCACACGGCGGATCTGGTCCGGCGTAATATCGGTCACTTCCTCAACTTCCAACGGTTCGGTCAGCACGTAGACGCCAGAAGAATGCCGGGACATGACACTCATCATAAAGCTGGCGTCAAGCCGCGCGATGTTGCTTGTGACGCTGCTCAAATTATACGTGGGGTTAATGTCTAGAAACGAGGAAACGTCGCCGCTGAAGAGATTCAGGTCAACCAGCGCCACCTTTGCGTCATCGGCGGCAAGCGTCGCGGCAAGGTTCACGGCAATGGTCGTCGTCCCCATGCCGCCTACCGGATTGTAAACGGCAATGATTTTGCCCCCCTTTTCCGGCTCTTTGTCAGGCCTGGCAACCCTGAGCCTTCCGACCTTGTGGAGCGATTCCGCCAGTCCTTCCGCCGTAACAGGTTTAAGGAGGTATTCAACCGCCCCGGCCCTCATCAGGGTGAGAATCCAGTCGGAGCTTTTTTCCGAGGCGGCGACAAAGATCGAAACATGGGGAAACCGGGAAAGGATGTGCTTGATCTCTTCCACGCCTCGCCCCAGTTCCTTTACCTCAAGGATCACCACCATGGGGTTGGCGCTCTGGATAATCTTCATTCCTTCGGAGAAATCGGCAACGGAACCGTTAACCATGACGATATCTCCGAAGGGTTTGAGATATGATCCGTACGCGTCGCGGGAGTCGTTGTCGCTGTCGATTATGACTATGGAGATGTGAGGAGGCATATCTTGGAAACCCTTTTGAAATTTACTTAAAGATGGTACGTATGGTTAAACCCTTAGCCAGCGTTAATCACTGACCAGGGCAGGACGAGCTCCAAATAATATTTCTTTGTCCGCACAGTCAAGACATGACATCCTGTCGATCACAATACTGTCTCTAAAAGTCGGGTTGCTGCAAATAGCAGGTGCTGGAAATGCGCCTCCACATGGGTCAGGATTACCCGGGCTATTCTTGCATACTCCAATTATGCGAATGAGCGCATACGAAACCACAAGCTTAGGGTCATTTGCTGCTCCCTCAATAGTAACGGCACAGCTGTTAAGGATAGGGACAACAACCCACCAAACAGTCTGGGTCAGACCGGTATACTCAACGAATTCAGTTTTTTTCCCAAGCTGAGGATCATTTGTAACATCATAATTTGGATTACTGAAGGCGGATTGCATGCTGGCTATGACCGGTGGGGGGTTTGCCATTGTTGCATACATCGTAATACCGCAGACGTCATCATTCGTAGGCCCGTTACAGATGGCATTCGTTAGGTCATTCGTATTCGTGATTGGCTGGCCTCCTTGATTCGTCCACGCCATCTGCTGATTGTCAGGAACCACCGGGTGGGAACTTGAAGTACCGATTTTCATGGCCCGTGGGGGGCTAATAGTTGTAATAGCGGGGTAAATTGCCGTCCCAATACAGGAATCAATGCATAAAGCAATATTCATAGTGCTTTTTGGCGGACGTGACGCCGTCGCCACTGAGACTGCGCTCATCTTGCTCCAATTGCTGTTGATGATGCGGAATATCTGACCGAAGAAAACGTCGACCTGTCTCTGGGGGGAGTTGGGATTAGCAGTGTCGTTTCGCCGGGTTCTCACCTGGATCGCGTTAATAACAGCGTTTGAAGGAATTCCTGGGCTTCCCCACAGTTTGAAAGTTGTACCATCCCAGTAACCAAACCTGATATCGTTAGTATCATTAAAATCATTGCTAGAGGGGTTGGATGCGATAGTGACCGAATACCCCGCCGCTTTGTTCTGATCAGCAAATTTTATGGCCTCGGTCCTGGCTGGGTTCTGGATGGTAAATATAGTCCCATCCAGTTTTGCCGCCCCTGCAAGCGCGGACGCATCGGCGGCGTTCTGCAACTGCCCCTTGACGACGTACATGTAGCCTATGTCCACCGCTAGGCCGAGGAAGGCAATGAGGACAAACAGCGTGATCGCAATATAAACGAACGCTACCCCTTTGTTATTTCCCAATAATTTTTTCAATTTCCCAGAGGCATCCATTTTAGCTCCTTCTCCTGTTCAGGGGTCGGCGCCTTGTCGGTCGGGAGTTCGGTCTTTGTGCCCGGCGGGATCGGTTTCACCAGCTTTGGCGTAATAAAGAAGACCAGCTCCTTTTCCTTCAGTTCATCCTGGGTTGAGCGGAACAGCGCCCCCAGAATCGGTATGTCGCCGAGAAGGGGGATCTTCGACATGGTCTTGATCGCATCTTCCTGGAGGAGTCCGGCAAGGATCAGGCTTTCTCCATCCCTCAGTTCCACATCGGTATTCACGTTACGTGTATCGATTATGGGGTAGCCGTTCACCGTCAGGGTGCCGGCTATGCTGCTTACCTCCGCCGGGTCTATCTTCAGGCGGATCAGGCCGTTTTCCATTACCTCGGGCTTGAAGTTCAGGGTGATCCCTACTTTCTCGAAAATGATCGTAGGGGTGGATACCCCGCCTGTACTTACGAGCACGTTGTATGGGATCTTGCTTCCTGCGTGGAACTTGCCTTCCTGACCGCTCTTCACCAACAGGTTCGGCTCGGCCAGTATCTTGGCCAGTCCCTTTGTGGATAGCGCCTGGAGGACAGCCCCTATGCCGGCGGGGAAGTAGGAAACCCCAATCTGAAAGGCGTCAAGCGGGTTAAAGCTGCCGAGAGCCTGGACGTTCCCCGCGATGCCGGTGCCTGATCCCGAGCTGGTGGTGGTGGACCCGCCAGAGATGCCCCCGCCCGAGCTGGTGGTGCTGGAGCCGCCGGTGGGGGCGCCTACCAGGTTGGAAAAGCCCTCGGCGGTTTTACCCTTGAGAAAAGCGCTGATGCCGAGCTTCTTGAGGGCGGTCTTGTCGACCTGGGCCACCTTGACCTGGAGCAGCACCTGGTTGGGATTGTCCACCCGGATGTGGTTCAGTATCTTGGGCGCATATGCCTGAGCGATAGAGACTGCCTTGGCTATGGTCTGCTCATTGGATGCCTTGCCACTGAGGACGATGGTGTCCTTGGCGAACTCGACCGTTATGGCGTCGTTAGGGGCCATCTCTTTCAGTTGCGGCTCGAGCTGGCCCACATCCCCGATTACCTTGACGTCAAAAAACGAAGCCTTCGGTTCGCCTTTCTCCCAGACGATCAGGGTTGTCGCCCCGGTTGACAGGCCGGTTACCTGTATCTGGCTGGGTGATATCACCAGCAGGTCCGCGATGGCCGGGTTGCCCACGGAAACCCTTTCAATCGGTTTATTGAGATTGATCAGGCTGCTCTTGTTGACTACCAACTCTGTTGGGACACCGGCAAGGCAAATGCCGGAGAAAAACGGTAGCAGCAGGAATATGCCGATCGTTGCCAACCCCTTCTTTAACGCTAACAGGTTCATGGTTCACCTCGTATTTATTTGTCGCTCGGGCTGAACTTAATGATTGTCCGGTCCCTGCCCTTTATGACCTCCACGTTATATGCCGGAGGAGGGGTTGGAGGGGTATGTTTGACCTGGACAGACCTTGACTTGACGGGAGCCGGGGCCTTTTTCTTGACCACTGCCTGCGCCGCCGGCCGTTCGATGCCGCCAAGCACCTTGACAATCGTAGCGCCTTTCGATTCAACGGTCGCCGTGTCCACGAGATTCCTGAGCAATAGCTGCAAGGAGCCCTTGCTGCCCGCCAGGATGAGCTTTTCGGCGTCTTCTGGGGAGAGGTCGAGGGTTACGGTCGGCACGACGACAGGCTTCCCATCCTTTTGATCCGTGATCTGTCCGGTGGCCAGGATCGGGATATTCTGCAGGACAATCTTGCTGATGCTTTCACCGGAAGCATTGCCGGGAATCGGGGTGGTGACCACCACGTCAACCCGGTTTTCCGGGGCAAGGAACCCTGCGACGCCGGCAACTTCATTCACCGCGACGGTGACCGCCCGGTGTCCCTGTGGCACCCGGTAGGTCATGACACCGGCCCCCGGAGTCCCTTCCTTCGGCACAAGCTTCTGCTCGGTAATAGGTTCGTTCGGCTGGAGCGGCCGGATACAAACCCTCCCCTCTACCGATTTCAGGTCGGTCAGGCTGCCGGGCGGCAGGCTTTCCCTCGGCCATTGGGCTGTCTTTATCTGGGTAGCACTCAGCTTGGCGCCGATGGGGATATCCACCGCGGCAACGACGATGTTTTCACCCTGGGCGCTCTTTGATTTCAGGGTCTCCTTCTGCAGGTAGCTATAGACCCCCCAGGATGCGAGCCCCGCGAAAGCAAGCGCAACTACCGACACAATTACTACCGCACCAGGTCGTGTCATGGTACCTCCTTGACGTTCCTATTAAGGTTGCTATTCAGCACAAGTTTCCAAGTCCCCCCTCCCCTCGCGGGAGGGGGTCAGGGGGTGGGGGGAAACCGGCATATTTGACTCAATCGCCGACTTCACCCACCCCTCAATCCCCTCCCGTCAAGGGAGGGGAGGCTGGAAACAAGAGACAAACCAAGTTTATAAAATAAATGGTTACTATCAGTCAATGCTACAGGTTCTACTATTCATCAGCGTTGTCCGTATATGGTCTCCCCCCTATTTGCAAGGGTTATTTCACTTAATGACAGGGACAGGATTGCTTCCGTATATACGGCCTCTTAGTGAGGGATAATGCCCTCGGGCCTTGATGAAAT
>JBAQKZ010000293.1:0-13578 GCA_049301475.1 Geobacteraceae bacterium
CCGAACTTCAATCGCCAAATCCTCAACGTAGCTCTGCTACGTCTGCGGTTTGGCTCAATCAGTTCAGCCAAATCTGACCTAAATCTGAGCGCAATTTTGACCATGTTATTCATTTACAGTTCCTTAAGTCCGGTTTTGGTCTTTTAACCGATTCATCAAGGTTGGAGAAAGCAAAATGTGGAGGTTTAAAATAGAGGAATTTGGCCTTCTCGATGAGTACAACTTGCTGGAAGGGGATGTCGCTCGGAGAACGGTTCGTGCCGGTTCGTTGTTTGCGGCCATCTTCGCGCTGCTTTTTGCTGGGTTATACGCTCTGCACGGGCCGGTAGAGTTCGTTCCGGTAAATTTGTTTGTCTCGGGGGTGTTTGCGCTCATTGCAGCGATCCGCATGCGTGATATGACTATCCAACTGTATTTAGCCGTAACCACCGGCTTGCTGCTTATTGGGTGCCAGATGGTGATGCTCGGGCGCATCGATAATGCCGTTGCCATGTGGCTCCTTGTACCGAACATCGCGGCGATGCTCCTGGGCATGCGGAATCTTGCAATATACTGCGGAGTGATCACCATCACCGAGATCGTCGGCGTTTTGGTTTGCGCCCGTGTAGGCTGGCTTCCCGTCGGCCGGGCGGTTGTCCCAGAGGCCGACTTTTTCATGGCGTTCTCCTTGATTTCGGTGCTGCTCCTATGCAGCCTTTTCGCATTCATTGCGCAGCGTACTCGCCAACGCCTGACCAGAGAACTGACGGCGCGCAATAAAGCGCTCGCGGATGCTCTCAATGAGACGCGCCTCGCCCGCAATGAGGCGATGGAGGCCTCACTGACCAAGGAGCGCTTTCTCGCCAATTTGACCCATGAGATTCGCACACCTCTAAACGGCATCCTCGGTACCGCTGAACTGCTCGAACATACAGTGCTTACAGCCGAGCAACAGCCCATCGCCAAGGCGCTTGGGGTCAGCATCGGGAACCTGGTCGAACTGGTCAATCGCATGCTCGACCACGCCAAGATCAGCGCCGGTCACACGAAGATAGAGTATGCGCCGCTGAATCTCCAGCAGTTGGCGGAGGAACTGCTGGGAATGTTCGGAGCCCGCGCTGATGAAAAAAGGCTGGCTTTCGAAGTGGTCGTCGCCGAAGGATCGTCGGCCTGGATCAATACCGATGGCATCAAGATCCATCAGATCGTCGGCAACCTCGTATCGAACGCAATCAAGTTCACCGCACATGGTTCGGTCGGCGTCAGGTTGTATTGCACCGGGCCGGCCGCTGCATCGGAAAGAATGCGTCTAATAGTCGAAGTCGCGGACACAGGAGTGGGTATTGCCCCCGAGCGTCTCGCGACGGTTTTCGAACCATTCGTGCAGGGCGATGCGTCGATCACAAGAGCTTACGGCGGCACTGGCCTCGGGCTATCCATTGCGCGCCAGTTGGCGGAATTGTTGGGCGGCACATTGCGAGCCAAGAGCCTCGCTGGCGAGGGGGCGACCTTTACTCTGGAACTGCCGGTCGACCCTACCGACGCTCCGCTTCAAGCGGTAGCTAAACAAGCCCCCGCAGGCTCAAGCTTGGCCGGTCTGCGCGTGCTCCTCGCCGAAGACAACCCCGTCAACCAGCTTGTTGCCAAGGCGATGCTGAAAATTATGCTGGCAGAGGTCGGAGTAGCCGGAAATGGATCAGAAGCGGTAGAGATGGCTTCCGAAGGCGACTACCAGGTGATTCTCATGGACCTGCAAATGCCGGGTATGGACGGGATCACTGCAACTCGCGAAATACGGCTAGGTGAGCAGCTTTCTAGCAAAAGGCCGGTCCCGATTATTGCGATGACCGGCAACTCTCCCGACGACTACGGGGAAGCCTGTCGGCAAGCGGGTATGGACGGGTTCATTATGAAACCTATAACGTTGGAACAGTTACGCAGTGTGTTGACCCAGCTGGACATTAATTTAAAACCCCTTGAGGGTATAGGAGACGAGTGAAGTGATGTAAAGGTTGGGATCTCGAAGTATTACTAAGCAACCCGAAATACCTTGAATTGACTTACCGTGTAAATATCGATATAAACTTGATGCAGAGCATATCCTGTAAAATTCAGGATGAATTATTAACGTCCTACGGAGGGGCCATTGGCCAAAGGAAGGAAAGGCGCATATCGCAACAGGAGGAAAAAATCCGGTAACCGTTCGCTGCTGCTGCTTATTTCCATTGGCGTGGTAATTGCGCTGGCTTTCTTTCTGCTGGAGCGGGTAAGGAAATCATCGTTTGTCCATGTTCCTGAAAGGCCAGCGCAGGAAGAGCGCCAAAAGATGCCATATCGCACAACTTCCCCGAATGCGGTGCTGGAGGGGTACTCGGCGCCGGTCACCCTTCCGTCGGAGGTCAAACCTGCCGCGAAGAAGCGTGCGACCGGTCCCGGGGCCGTGGCAATCATTGTTGATGACATGGGGAGCAGCATACGGGAGATCAACGCTATACTGGCTATCGACATGCCTATAACCATATCCATCATTCCCGGCCTTGCCAGGGGGAAGGAAGTCGCTGCTCTTGCCCACCGGGATGGGCGGGAGGTCATGCTACATATTCCGATGGAGCCGAAAGGGTATGAGAACAAACCGTTCGAGAAAAACGGTCTACTGTTGGCCATGAGCGATGCGGAGATTGAGAGGCATCTGGGAGTCTATCTTCAGTCGGTTCCCTTTGTGGTCGGGGCCAACAATCACATGGGGTCGCGGTTTACCGAAGACAATGCCAAGATGCGATCAGTGTTAAATGTGCTCAAAAGTCGTGGACTGTTCTTCGTAGACAGCAAGACGTCGCCTGCATCGGTGGGTGACAGGCTGGCGCGGGAGATGGGGATAAACACGGCAGCCAGGAGCGTATTTCTCGACAATGTTCAGGATGTCGCGGCCATCAATGCCCAACTCGAACAACTGGCCGCCGTGGCAAGAAAGCGGGGAAGCGCCATCGGCATCTGTCACCCCCACAAAACATCGCTTCAGGTTCTGGCGGCGGAGCTGCCGGAACTGAAGCGGGAAGGAATCAATTTTGTCTACGCTTCACAACTGGTGCGCTGACATTCGCATGCTCAATCGAGGTTCCTCTGCCTCGTCGTTATAAAGCTCCCACGTCGGTCTGTTGACCAATTCAATCGTGCTCGCAAACCGGAGTCACATTGCCGCCAGCCTTTCCCTTATGCTCTCCTTTAGTTTTGCAAACCGCCGGTAAGGTTCTTCTCGCAGGATGTCTTGCGGGTCTGGCTGATTGACGGGATGGACGAGCAGGAAGAGGGTATCTTGAAGTTTCCCTTTATCAACGGACAGCGCCCTGGATACAAGCTGGAACAAACCGTTCGCCACACGTCTAAGCAATCCGCCGTCATATTCCCTGAACGGATAGCGCTTTGTCGCCAATAGCTTTCCGTGCAAGTCGAAGCGTTGGAATTCCACCATGGCGCCGCTGCCGTTTTGCACGGGCCTGAAGACAAAGGCCGAATCCCTGGCCGTATCCTGGAGAATGAGGCGAACCGGGTCGTCGTCGGCAAGGTTTCCGTCCTGATTGTAGATGGCGGAAAAAAGGAAGGTTGTGAAGCATTCTTGCTCAACAAAGCCGCAGTTACTCCCGTCGGACGCCTCATAATAGAAAGCGGCCTGTTCCTTGCCGCCGACTGGGAGGCTGCTGCCGCAGAGGAGACAATGGGGTTTGACTGCGGAGAGCCTTGCAGAAAAAGCCTCATTACCCCGGCTCTCTTCGCCGCTTTGCCATTGATGGAAGAGAAGCGCGCGTGGATGACCGACATCGTGGTATTCCTGCAGAATTGTACGCGCCAGGAGAAGGAACTGTCCATACACGTCTGTGCCGCGGGCGTGGGTGAGTATAGGATAAATCTTGCCGCTTGGGTTGGTGTTGAGACTTTCCACCTTCGGGCTCTTGGATATGTGGGTGTCAAAGCAGCGGTAACCGCGGTTGATTGCATAGGCCCTCAGAAGCGTCTTCTGGTCCCTGAAGGGACCGTCAAATTTTATGCGGGAGTCGATGAGACAGGGGATCAGGGAGAGTGTTTTTTTGTCCAATCCCCGTTTATCGAACAGTGCGAAGATGTTGCGGCAGTTTTCCAGACTTGGCGCGTCCTTTACGGGGATTATGGCCCGGTCGGCGGCATAGAGGGCGTTCTGGGTAAGTATATCCAGGTCTGGACTTGTATCGATGATCAGTATCCCTGGAATTTGCGATGTGGAAAGCAGCCTTGCGAGTGTCATGGGGTCTTTTATTGAGTGTTTTATATCAGGCAGAGCGGTGGATGAGGCTATATAATTGACTCCATACTGGCCGGTATGGAGAATACTGCTGCCGGAGGTCTCAAGGAAAAGGTCTAGCACATCCCCCTGAGGGCTCTGGCCAGGAAAGGCAAACATCTTGTCAACGGTGAAATGGTTGTCCAAAGAGAAGATGGAGACCGGCAGCTCTTCGCTAAGCGCCTTTAGAAATATGGCAAGATTTGTTGCCAGGGTGGTCTTGCCGACCCCCCCCTTTTCCGACGAGATGGTAACAACATAGGGATAGTTTTGCATGGCGGGTATGATAATATGTTTACCTTCCACGGTCAACCGGTTTGGCATGGCCCGGCCTTTATGGTGAAAAGAAGCGGGAAGCGGTAGGACCGGGGAGCCATTGGAGAACGCTGTTGTCTATTTATCTATAGATTGAATTAGAAAAATGAATAGTCGCCCCCCAGCCTCCCCCTGTTCTTTCCCGTATAGTACTGAATCATGACTGCGGGCCGTCTTCTCTTGACCACTGCTTATAAATAAACCGTACCGTTGTCTACGGCAAGATCGGGAGGATGAAATCCGGCACCTTTATCGCTACCGTGTTGAACCTGCTGGTGTTCGAGTTAATAGCGATCCCCAGTTGGAGTGTGGTGTTGTTCCCCCACGCCCATACCATTCCGTTCTTATCAACAGCGTAATTGTGGTGACCGACGGCGAATATCCTTTTGATATCCGTTAGATCGGAAGCGGTCTTGCCGTCAGCGGCAAGTACCTGAACCTTGACCGGTGTGCCGCTGTCGGTGGTGGTATTATTACCCAACTGACCAAGTCCGTTGAACCCCCAGGCCCAGACCTTCCCGTCATTCGTCAGCGCAAGGGTGTGGTCGAGGCCAGCGGCGACGGCAGTGACTTGGCCGATAATCCCCTGTACCTGTTCTGGAAGGGTTCTGAATGCCAGTATACTTTCAGAACTGGTTCCGAGTTGGCTGAGACCGTTGTACCCCCAGGTCCAGACGGTCCCAGCTTTCAAGGCGACATTGTGGCTTCCGCCCGCCTTAATCATCGTAACCCCCGCAAGCGGCCTGGTGGTGCCACTGTAATTGCTCATCACCGGCAGTGGGCTATCAGAGTTGGCTGTCCTGCCATTTACGTCTTGTTGACCAAGTTGCCCATACCCGTTATACCCCCAGGCCCAGACTTTGCCGTCCGAGGTCAACGCCAGGCTGTGGCTACCCCCAGCCGATATTGCCGCAACTCCTGTAAAGGGACTGCCATTGGCTGAGACATTAACCTTCACCGGCACAAACCAGTTTATTCCGGTATTGTCTGCGGTGCCCAGTTGGCCGTAAATATTTTGACCCCATGCCCAGACCGTTCCCCCCGCTGATAGCGCAAGGGTGTGGTTGCCACCGGCGGAGACACCGCTGATCTCGATCCCGTTGAAGCCCTGCACCCTGACCGGAATTGCGCTGGCGTTTGGCGTGCCATCCCCCAACTGTCCATACGCGTTGTTCCCCCAGGTACGCACCCCGACGTGTCCGCTGATGTTCTGGAACACAACGGTGTGAGTGCCGCCAACCTCACCGCCAAGTACCCCGATGAGACCCGGCACCGCCGTCGGCGTTGCACTCGCAACGTTAGCTCCATTACCCAGTTGGCCATAGCCGTTGTAACCCCAGGTCATGGCGGTATGGTTGCGGAACGCTATGCTATGTGCGTAGTAGATGGCAGGAATGGCCGATGAGGTAACGGTCGTCTGGCTTGAGCTGGACGATGAGCCGCTTCCGCAGGCTGTCACCAGCATTGTCAACGTCAGTCCCGCAGCCGTGTAAAAACAAAGTCTTTGTATCCTGGACATTATCAACTCTCCAATTTCGCGATAAATAGACGCTGGGCGGATTTAACTACACTCTCGGGGAAAAGTCAAGCCGCTGTCGGTCGGCGGTCAACCGGAGTATAATGAACAGAGCTTCCCGCCGCCAAACCCTTTGACAATGCCCGTTCTTTTCGTTACCTTGACCCCCAGGAGGGCGTTAACTTGATTTCCTGCCATACCCGCACCCTTTCAAACGGCCTCCGCCTGGTGGCCGTCGAGATGCCGCACCTGCACAGCGCCGAGATAGCCGTATACATCAAGGTAGGCGGACGCAATGACCCGCCGGACAAGGCCGGGCTTTCCCATTTCCTGGAGCATATGCTGTTTCGCGGCACTGCGGAATTCCAAACCAGCTTGGCGCTGGAAACCGCCTTCGAGTCTATCGGCGGGAGCGTCAACGCGGCGACCGATGAGGAAAGCACCTGCTTTTTCTCAAGGGTCCATCCCTCTTTTGTGGCCGAATCTGTGCGTCTCTTCGCCTCCATGATGCTCCGGCCCATCCTAGCCGGGATTGATCTCGAAAAAAGGATCATCACCGAAGAAGCCCTCGAGGATATCAACGAACAGGGAGAAGAGATAAATCCCCACAATCTGGCGAGTCGGCTACTTTGGCCGAATCATCCCCTAGGGATGCCGACCATAGGCTTTCTACCGACCATCGGCAGCTTCACGGAAGCAGACCTGCGCCAACACCTGGCAAACTACTATGTGCCGACAAACGCGGTGCTGGTGGTGGTCGGGGAGATCAAGGCGGAAGAGGTGTACAGTTCCTGCGCCGCCGAGTACCACGGCTGGCAAGGTCAGAAGGCCCCGTTGCAGCTCTCGCCTGTCAACCCTCAATTGAGGCCGCAATCGATATTTGTCAAGGATTCGGACAGTCAGGTACACCTTTTGGTCAACTTTCGCGGCTTTGCCCGCAATGATCACAGGATCATGGCGACCCGACTGTTGCGCAGGATACTCTGCGGCAGCGGCAGCTCCCGTCTCCACCTTGCGTTAAGGGAACGGCTCGGAATCGTATACTCCGTTGACGCTGCCATCTCCGCGTACGAAGAAACCGGCTCATTCGCCATCGAACTCTCCACCTCGCCGAAAAACCTCCCCCAGGCGGTCGCCGAGGTCCTGGCCGCCACAGGCCTCCTGGCGTCCGAGCCTGTGCCGCAGGAAGAGCTGCAACGGATCAAACAGGGATATTTTTTCGATCTGGAATTCAGCAGGGATTCCACCTACGAGATGCAGGTGCGCTATGGATGGGGCGAACTGATGGGGTTGGCGAGGCGCCTTGATGATGACCGCGACGAGGCGGACGCGCTCGACAGCGCGGCGCTTCAGACAACGGCCGTGGAGTTATTTGCACCGGCCAATCTGAACCTGGTTCTGGTCGGGCCATGGGAAGCCAAGGGGAGGCGCAAGGTAGACAAGATAGTGGCCGACTATGAAAAGAAATGGAGCAGCATCAGTAGATCTGATCAAGAATCCGTATCTTGATCCGGCCTACCACTCCTCCCAGCGGGGCCATGTCCGCAGGGGAATCCCCTTCCACCAGCTTGAGGTGTGTGGCATCGATCGGGACCTGGCCGAAGGTCGGATCCACAGCCACCCATCCGCTCTTCAAATGGCTCTCCGCCCAACTGTGGTAGAGAAATCCCTGCCCGTCCATGTAGACCAGACCGGAAACGATACGGCTCGGAACCCCGGCGGCCCGAGCCAACGATGCATAGAGCCGGGCATGGGACTGGCAATTCCCCCGCCCGACGGCGAGTGTTTCCAGCGGCGACTGACTATCGGTCACCGCCTCCCCGATAGACGCAGCCACCCAGCGGGTGAGCTTGTCCACCACCTTGAACGGCTCCGCTTCCCCTTTTAGTATTTCGTTCTTCTGCGTTAGAAGCTCCGCGTTGTCCGCCGGAAGCCGGTCAGTCGGTCGCAAGTAGATATCGGCCTCGTCCGGGGAAAGTCTCACATCGCCCGGCTGTTCCTGCGGCAGGCGGCTTGTAACACTGAACCGCACCCTCCCGTCAGCCAGCCGCTCCGCTCCCTGGCTTTCCCCTTCAAGCAAGGGGAATGTGGGCGGGACGCCGGTCATTTCCGCCACCATTCGCTTCAACATTCGAGGCTTACTTATGGGGGTAGTTACGCGCACCAGGCTGAAATCGAGGACCATATCCTTCCTTGAAAGGGCCGCCTCGAACAGGAAGCTCCGTGCAGTCTGCTCGTCCTCCGCCTGAGTGATGATCAATCCGCTGCGCACGGACTCGCGCAGGGTGTTGCCCTCCAGGTCCACCCATATGTCGTTCTCCACAAATGGATAGAGATCGTTTTGAAGATGGAGCGCCGACTGCCCGTCGGCCAGGAGTTCCATCCCGACCACCCTTATATTTACCTCCCTTACCTTCACCGCCTCGACGTCCAGCATCCAAAGCCGATAGGTCTTCCCGGCGACCGCCCCCCGCATAAGGGGATAGATATTGAGCGCCGACGGGGGGTAGACCGGCCCTTTTGTTTTCAGAAACCTCTCCTTACCACTCCCCCTGGTCTCTACCGTAACCTTCACCCCATTGGCTGTTACTTCCCCATGCAGATTGAGGGGGCTCTTATCTATGACCTGCTCAACGCTGAAGGATTTCAGAGACAGGTCACGGTTCACGATGTACCGCTCGCTGGCCGATGCATCCCGGGAAAAACCGAGTACTCGCATGCTGGCGCTCCCTTCCCCGGTGATCTCGTAGCCAGCGGCAGTGGCGCTTATCCTTGAACAGGCAAAGCCGGTCTTGTCACCGTTCATGCTTATAACAAACCAGCGCTCCCCGATGGGCGGAGCTGCCAGCCTGGAAACGGAGTCGGCAGCGCCGACGCGCGGCAGGAGCGCCAGCAGTAGAACCTGCAGAATGAAGACGAACAGGCGCAGCTTTTTCATCGACAAACCTCATACATTGTTTTTTCCAGAATTGGGGAAATGGTGGGGGTGTGCGGCAGATCTCCGGCGCTATTCGGTAAAGATCGGCTCCTTGGCCGTCTCGGGCCGCTCGGTCTTTTGCTCCAGTCGGCACTGGTTGCCGGGAGGCGTCGGCTTGGCCTCCTCCATGTCACGGTGTTTCTTAACCAAAAAGACGGCATAGTCAAGCAATTCCCGTCGCCCCGCGTCGTCCATCCGGCGAAAATCAGTGAGCAGCGTCTGTTCATCCAGATTCATATCCATCGCCTTAACCCTCCTTAACTAGTTATGCCCTCCTGTTCATATCACGATCCCGTAATGTCATACGTTGAAGCGGAAGTGCATTACGTCCCCGTCTTGAACCGCGTACTCCTTCCCCTCCAGCCGCATCAGCCCCTTTTCCCTGGCGCCGACCTCGCCCCCCTCGGCAATGTAGTCCGAATAGGCGATGACCTCGGCCCGGATGAATCCTTTCTCGAAATCCGAATGGATTACGCCGGCTGCCTGGGGCGCCTTGGCGCTGCGGGTTATGGTCCATGCCCGCACCTCTTTTTTGCCTGCCGTAAAAAAGGTGATCAGGCCAAGCAGCTCGTAACCGCTCCTTATCAGGCGGTCAAGTCCGGACTCGCCAAGGCCCATCCCGGCGAGGAAGTCCTGCTTTTCCTCACCCTCCAGCTCGGATATCTCCGCCTCAAGCCGCCCGCAGATAACGACCATCTTTGCTCCTTCACGTTCCGCCGCCTCCCGTACATGGGCTACGAATGGATGACAGCCCTCCAGGTCGTCCTCGGCCACGTTGGCCACGTAGAGGACCGGTTTGCCGGTAAGGATATGCAGGTCGCGAAACCAAATGCGCTCGTCGTCGCTTTCAGCCAGACCTCGCGTTTCCTCCCCACGCTCCAGCGCACCCTTCACCCGCAGGTAGAGTTCAGCCTCCTCCTTGAGCTTCCTGTCGCCGCTTTTGGCCTGTTTCTCAACCCTCAGGAGCTTTTTTTCAACCGTATCCAGGTCGGCCAGGGCCAACTCGGTCTTGATGATTTCAATGTCACTTACCGGATCTACCTTGCCGCTGACATGTACTACGTTCTCATCTTCAAAACAGCGCACCACATGAACAATGGCGTCTACTGAGCGGATATGGCCAAGGAACTGGTTGCCGAGCCCTTCTCCGCGGCTTGCGCCCTTTACGAGTCCGGCGATGTCGAGGAATTCTATGGTTGTGGGGAATATCCGCTGGGGATGTACGATCTCCGAAAGCGCATTCAAGCGCGGATCAGGCACCTGGACGATCCCGACATTCGGATCGATCGTGCAGAACGGATAGTTGGCCGCATCAGCCCCCGCCGAGGTGATGGCGTTAAAAATGGTGGACTTCCCCACGTTGGGGAGACCGACGATGCCGCAGTTGAAACCCATATATATCCTTTAATACCGAGTGCCACGTAACATTCAAAAGCAACCCACCTCAATCCCCCCTTGTCAGGGGGGAAGGCTTGAAGTCTCCCATGATAAGGGGAGATTTAGAGGGGTTTGATGCGAAAGAATAAGTGTTACACGGTACTAGTCATCATTTTGATTGCGACTCGGTATAACCAAGCCGGTTCATTCCAGCAGGTCCTTGTTGTGATAAAGGCTCATGGCCTTTGCTACCCCTTCCGCAATGAGCAACTCAAGGGCATCCACGACCCCATCCAGCAACCGGGGGAGCCCCGCCATCTCTTCAGGGGCGAAGTTGGTCAGCACATAATCCGCCATGTCGCCGTGGGAAGGGCGTCCAATACCAACCCGCAGGCGAATGAAGTCGCCACTCCCCAGTTCCTGGGTCAGGGACCGCAGGCCATTGTGTCCTGCATGCCCCCCCCCTTCCTTAAGTTTTATACAGCCAAAAGGTATGTCGAGGTCGTCGTGGATAACTATCATATCCTGGAGGGAAAGCTTGTGAAACCGGAGCGCCGCGGCCACCGAGCGACCGGAGAGATTCATGAAGGTCTGTGGTTTCAGCAGGAGAAGTCGCTCTCCCCGTAAATCCCCCTCGCCGTAAAGTCCGGAGAAATTTTTCCGGGTGAGCGGAATACCGGCCAGGTGCGAAAACCGGTCTAAAACCATGAAACCCGCGTTGTGGCGGGTCCATAGATACTTTGGGCCGGGATTTCCCAACCCTGCGATAAGTTTTGTAGACATAAATCAAACAACTCCAGTGGTGCAAATCGGAATTATTCCGCCGCTGGCGCCGCCGCTTCTTCCTTGGCTTTGCCGAGAACGCTGACCACCGAGGACTTGGGATCATCCAGGAGCTTCACACCTGCGGGCAGTTGCAGATCACCGGCATGAATTGAATCGCCTACGGCGAGAGCTGTCACGTCCAGGTCTATATGCTCCGGAATCTCTGTGGGGAGGCATTCTACAGCCAACGAGTGCATGGCGAAGTCGAGCAGTCCGCCTTCCTTTACCCCTATGGAATTGCCTATCAGATTTACGGCAACATCGACCCGCACCTTTTCCAGCAGGTTGATCTTATGCAGATCCACATGCATCAGATTACCGCGAATGGAGTCACGTAACAAATCCGCAACGATTACGGTCATCCCCTCAAGGTCCCCTTCCCCTTTCAGGCTGATGAGGTGGTTCTGACCCCCTTCCCCGGCAATAGCCGCAGCGAGCTCCTTAGGGCGGAGGGTAATGGGTAGAGATGTCATCCCCTTGCCATAAACGATGCCGGGGACAAGTCCCTGCATGCGTAGCCGACGGGATATCCCCTTGCCGGTCTTACTTCTCAATTCAACGGTCAATTGTCTCTGTTCCATTATATCCTCCGATATTTGCTTGCGATGTCTGTTTGAAATTCATTACTATCCTGCTACTCGAAGAGGGCGCTTACCGATTCATCCTCATGTATTCTGCGAATCGCCTCGGCCAGCAGCTCGGCGGAGCTGAGAACCTTGAGTTTCGAGGTACTGCCGCTTTTTCCCCCCAGCGGGATGGTATCGGTGATGAGCACCTCTTCGATGGCGGAGTTATTGATCCGGTCGATGGCCGGGCCGGACAACACGGCATGGGTGGCGCAGGCGTAAATGGACTTGGCGCCGTGTAATTTGAGGGCATTGGCCGCCTGGGTCAGGGTGCCGGCCGTATCAATCATATCGTCGATTATTATAGCAGCCTTACCCGCGACATCGCCGATGATATGCATCACTTCGGCCACGTTGGGGCCAGTGCGACGTTTGTCGATGATCGCCAGTGAGCAGCCAAGCCGCTTGGCAAAGGCCCTGGCCCGCTCGGTGCCGCCAGCGTCAGGCGAAACCATAACGATGTCGTTGTGCTGAAAACGCCTCCGCAGGTGCTCCATAATGACCGGCGCGGCATAGAGGTTGTCCACCGGGATATTGAAAAACCCCTGGATCTGGGCGGCATGCAGGTCGATAGTGACCACCCGGCAGGCGCCGGCGGTAGTAATCATGTCGGCCACAAGCTTGGAGGTGATCGGGGTGCGCGGCGCGACCTTGCGGTCCTGCCTGGCATATCCGTAATACGGGATCACCGCCGTGATAGTGGCCGATGACGCCCGCTTGAGGGCGTCCATCATGATCAACAGCTCCATCAGGTTATTGTTGGTTGGGGAGCAGGTGGACTGGACCACGTAAACATCGCGGCCACGGACATTCTCGCCGATCTCAACCATGATCTCGCCGTCCGAGAAAGTCTTGACATTGGCCACTCCCAGAGGCACCCGCAGGTTTTCGCAGATTCTTTCGGCAAGCCCTGGATTGGAATTGCCGCTGAAGACTCTGATTTTATTTTCCATTTGTCATGCCTTGGCAAGCGTTAGTTAATATATGAAGTGGCTGGGGCGCCAGGGATCGAACCTGGGAATGCCGGAATCAAAATCCGGTGCCTTACCGCTTGGCGACGCCCCAAAAAAATCGAGTTATCCGGTCGCCGACGCTTTAGGAGACTACAACGTCTTCACCGCGGTCACGAACCAGTCGCTCTCCAGCGCCAGCTTTGCGGTGGAGCGCCGCGCGCCGGGTTCATCAGGGAAAATGCCGAACACCGTCGGACCGCTGCCGGACATCAGCGCGCCAAGCGCCCCCGTATCAACCAACCGCTTCTTGATATCCTCTATCACACTAAATCGGCCTATGGTAACGGATTCAAGATCATTGGCCAGCACTTCGCAGATGTCCGCGATAGTTCCGTATAACCGGGGCATTGTATATTCTTTCCGGTGAGGTGTCAATTGCAAATTTTGGTAGACCCAGGAGGTTGAGACTTGAATGTTGGGGTTGACCAGCACCAGCCAGGCAGCCGGTATTCCCTCTATTGGAGTCAGGCGTTCTCCGATTCCCTCGGCCAGTGCGGTCCGCTCGAATATAAAGAACGGAACATCGGCGCCAAGCTTCACGCCGATATTCATCAGTTGATCTTTCGTCAGTTCCAGCCCGAGAAGATCATTTACCCCCATCAGCACGGTGGCCGCGTCGCTGCTCCCCCCCCCAGACC
>JBAQKZ010000294.1:0-1841 GCA_049301475.1 Geobacteraceae bacterium
CACCCCCCCCACGGATATCCTCACAAACTTGCGCCCCATCGCCCGGGCGATCGATTTTCCAAGCGAAGTCTTGCCCACACCCGGCGGACCCACGAAACAAAGGATAGGCCCTTTCATCTTCTTGTTCAGCTTGCGGACAGCCAGGTACTCCAGTATCCGGTCCTTGATTTTTTCCAGGTAAAAGTGATCCTCATCTAGGATATCCTTGGCTTTGCGGATGTCGAGAGAGTCACGGCTGGACTTGCTCCAGGGGAGCTCCACCATCCAGTCAAGGTAGGTACGGAGCATTCCGGATTCCGCAGCGTCCGGATGCATCTGTTCCAGTCGGCCGAGCTGCTTGAGGGCCTCCTTCTCCACGGCTGACGGCATCTTCGCCGCCTCGATGGCCTTCTTGATCTCGGCTACCTCCTCGGCACGTGGGTCGCTCTCGCCAAGTTCCTGCTGGATAGCCCGTAGCTGCTCACGGAGGAAATACTCCCGCTGGCTCTTCCCCATCTCCTCTTTGGCGGCGGACTGGATGCGGGCCTGCATATCAAGAAGCTCATGCTCCTTATTGAGAAGTTCGTTGACCCGTCTCAACCTTTCCACCGGGTCGATGATTTCCAGTAGGCGCTGGGCGTCCTCCACCTTCATGCCGATATTGGTGGCAGTCAGGTCGGCGAGGCTTCCCGGCTCCTGCATATTATCAACTATAGCCATCACTTCCGGCGAAATGACCTTGCCCATCTCAACAATCTTGTTGAACTGTTCCTTAACGGCCCTTATCAGCGCCTCGGCTTCCAGGGTGTTTTCCGCCGCCTGCGGCTCAATGAGTCGCTCGATATGTACCGAATAGAATGGCTTTGCGGAAACGAACTCTCTTATCCGTCCCTTGGTCAGCCCCTGCACCAGTATCTTCACGCGGCCATCGGGAAGCTTCAGCATCCGCATGATCATGGCGACCGTCCCGACATCGTAGATACTCTCCGGCGTAGGATCTTCCTCGCCAACATCCTTCTGGGTGACAAGAAATATCATCCGGTCCCTAGAGAGGGCAGCATCTACCGCTGCTATGGAAATTTCCCGCCCCACAAACAGCGGCAGGATCATATATGGGTATACAACAACGTCGCGGACCGGTAACAGCGGCAGGATTTCCGGTATCTTCAGCTCTTCGCCATCCTGTTTTATTTCCATTTCAGTCTCCTTCTTCAATCGGTATCTCCCTTATAAATGTGCTCTTGTCATCAAGCCTGGGAAACGTAACCAAGAGAACTCCCTTCTCATACCTGGCCCTTACGCCGCACAGGTCAACCGTGGGAGGTATCTCCACAATCCGACGAAACCGGCCGAAATTTCGCTCAAGACATATGTAGGTGACGTCGTTCCGGGTCTCATCACGCTTGGTCCCTTCGATGACCAGCACGTTGCAGCAGAGGGTAATGGCTAGATCGCCATGTTTGAAACCGGGGAGGTCAACTTCCAGCACGAACCGGTCGTTGGTTTCAAAAATATCCAGAAAGGGGATATATTCGTGTTCCGTGGTCCACCCCTTACCTTCGAGCGTGGCAAGAAACGAGAATATCTCGGTGATCTGTTGACGAAAAAACGCCAACCATTCCACAGGATATTTGGGAATTACAGACATGCCTAACTCCTTATACCAAGCCCTTCACCGTCTTGATTTAACCATCTTTACCCGGAAAGTCAAGGTAATCCGGTCGAGTCATAAATTACCCCACGGTAAATTTGTTCTCCATGTGAGCAGTCATGCTGGACAGGAGTTTTGAGTCATTTTCAAATAGTCAAAGACCATACGCACGTTTCTCATGAGCTGTCTCATTTTTTGTGCGACACTCACC
>JBAQKZ010000295.1:0-4826 GCA_049301475.1 Geobacteraceae bacterium
GCTTCTGGGGTGCGACGCGGCAACGGCTCAGGCGACAGTCACCGCCTTCCGTGGTCTCCCCCACCGCATGGAGCTGGTGCGGACGCTGAATGCTGTCAACTGGTACGAGGACAGCAAGGCGACAAACGTCGGGAGCGTGGAGAAGGCGCTGGCGAGCTTTGACAACATAACCCTCATCGCCGGAGGCAAGGACAAGGGGGGTTCCTACGACCCTTTGGCGGAACTGGTCCGTACGCGGGTACGGCACATGGTGCTGATCGGCGAGGCAAGGGAGCGGATTGCCAGCGAACTGGGACGCCTCACCGACACGAGGATGGCCTCTTCTCTCGAGGAGGCGGTGTCAATCGCCGCCGAGGTGACGCAGCCAGGGGGGGTCGTCCTTTTCTCTCCAGCTTGCTCAAGCTTTGACATGTTTCGGAACTACGAAGAACGGGCCGACTGTTACAAGGCGGCGGTCAGGGGTCTGGCGGAGGGAGAGGGATGCTGAAGCGGCTGGAAGAATACGACCTGATAATCCTGTTGATGGCGGTTGCCCTCACATGTTTCGGCGTGGTCATGGTCTATTCCTCATCGTCTGTAGTGGCCGGCAAAAAATTCCACGACGGCTTCTATTTTTTCAAGCGGCAGGGGATTTATGCTGTTCTCGGCTTTTCCGTGATGGCTGTCGCCATGTGGATTGATTATGAGAAGTGGCGGCGCTATGCGGTGCCGGGGCTTTTTTTCTGCTTGGTGCTGCTGGTGCTGGTGTTCATCCCCGGCATTGGCGGGAGCGCCAATGGGGCTTCCCGCTGGATCCGGCTGCCGGGCATCAACTTCCAGCCGTCGGAACTGGCCAAGATCGCACTCATAATTTATATGGCTTACTCTCTTGACAAGCGGCAGGAAAAGGTAAAGTTCTTCGCAGCCGGTTTCCTCCCCTACATGGTGCTGCTTGCGGGGATGCTGGCTCTGCTATTGAAACAGCACGACATGGGGGCGGCCCTGACTCTAGCAGCTGTGGCCATAGTAATGTTGTTCGCCGCCGGGACCAGGCCGCGCTATATATTCGGGATGGTGGTATTGGCCCTGCCATTTCTGTACTTTCTGGTAATGAACGTGGATTACCGGCGCCGCCGGATACTGGCCTACCTGAACCCCTGGGAAGACCCGACAGACAGCGGGTTCCAGATCATCCAGTCGTGGATTGCTTTCGGCAACGGCGGAGTGTTCGGTCAGGGGCTCGGCGAGGGAAAACAGAAGCTGTTCTACCTTCCCGAGGCCCATACCGACTTTATACTGTCGGTGGTGGCCGAGGAGCTGGGGCTGATCGGCGTTCTTGTCATCGGCGCCATGTTCTTTGTCCTGGTGCAGCGCGGCATGCGTGTCGCGCTCTACGCGCAGGACGGCTTTGGCAGGTATCTGGCGTTCGGCATTGTCACACTGCTTGGCATCGAGACTGTCGTCAACATGGGGGTGGTGACCGGCCTGCTTCCGACCAAGGGGCTTGCGCTCCCGTTTATCAGTTACGGCGGGAGTTCCCTGATCGTAACCATGCTTGCCGTGGGGATACTATTGAACGTCTCCAGCCGGATGCGAGGGGCGCCGTGAGGCTCCTCATTGCCGGCGGCGGCACCGGTGGGCACCTGTTTCCTGGTATTGCCGTGGCCGAGGAGTTCCTGGTAAGAGATAGCGCCAACGATGTGCTGTTCGTAGGCACCGAACGTGGGATAGAAGCGCGGCTTATTCCCAAGCTCGGTTACAGTGTAGAGTTAATCGCGGCTACGGGCATCCGTGGGAAAAACGGATTGTCGCAACTGAAGGGTATGCTCATGCTATTGTACGGTTACTCCCAGTCGCGGGCCATCCTGAAAGCGTTCCAGCCAGACCTCGTATTGGGGGTTGGCGGCTACGCCTCCGGCCCAGTGGTGCTGGCTGCCCGGGGAATGCGGATATCGCGCTTCATCCATGAACAGAACGCCATACCGGGGATAACGAACAAGATACTGGCCCGGGTGAGCAACAAGGTCTTCATATCCCTGGAGGAGTCGCGGCGCTTCTTCCCTACTGGCGCAACCCTTCTGACCGGCAATCCGGTAAGGAAAGAGATCCTGGCGGCGGCGGGAAATCCCCCCCAACCCCCCTTTGACAAAGGGGGGCGCCCGACAGGGCGGGGGGATTTCCACCTCCTTGTGTTCGGCGGCAGTGCAGGCGCTCACAGCGTCAATATGGCCGTGGTGGCAGCTTTGCCGTTTCTCAGGCATATTGGGGAGCGGCTTTATATTACCCACCAGACCGGAGAAAACGATCTGAGCGAGGTAAGGGAGGCATATAAACGGGAAGGGGTACAGGCGCTGGTTGTCCCGTTCATCGATGACATGGCGGCGGCCTACTCCGCCGCGGACCTTGTGGTCTGCCGGGCTGGGGCGACCACCATCGCCGAGGTGACCGCCTGCGGAAAGGCCTGCATTTTTATCCCGTATCCCTTTGCCGTGGACGACCACCAGAGGAGAAACGCAGAGGCGCTCCTGAAAGAGGGGGCCGGCTTCATGTTGCTGGAGCAGGAGCTGTCCGGAGAGCGGCTGGCGCAGAAGGTCCTGGAGCTCGTGGATGATCCACCGAGAGTGGAACGGACCGCCGAAAACGCCCGAAAATTGGCCCGCCTCGACGCGGCAGAGGTGATCGTGGATGAAATGCTGAAGCAGAGACCAAAGGAAACCTCATGTACGGAAAGATAGAGAAGATACATTTTGTAGGCATTGGCGGCATCGGCATGAGCGGCATAGCCGAGGTGCTCCTCAACCTGGGATACAAGGTGAGCGGTTCGGACCTCCGGCAGTCAGACACCACCGATCGGCTGGTCGGCCTGGGGGGGGAGATCAGCTACGGCCACGCCCGGGAGAATATCGCAAATGTGGATGTGGTTGTGATCTCCAGCGCCGTCCATGACGACAACCCCGAGGTGGTTGAGGCCAGGGATCGCCTCATTCCGGTTATCCCCCGTGCCGAGATGCTTGCCGAGCTGATGCGGATGAAATACGGAATCGCCATAGCAGGGACGCACGGCAAGACCACCACCACCTCCATGGTTTCAACAGTCCTGGGCTTTGCCGGGATCGACCCGACCATCGTCATCGGCGGTCGTCTCGACTCGATAGGGAGCAATGCAAAGCTTGGCCAGGGAAAGTTCCTGGTGGCCGAGGCCGATGAGTCGGACGGTTCGTTTCTCAAGCTGTCGCCGACAATAGCTGTGGTGACCAACATTGATGCGGATCACCTCGATTTCTACAGCGGAATAGAGGAGATCAAGACAACCTTCGTCGAGTTCATCAATAAGGTTCCTTTTTACGGTCTGGCGGTGCTTTGCCTTGACAGCTCCAACGTGGCGGACATCATCCCACAGGTGAAGAAGCGCTTCATCACTTACGGCCTGACGGCCCAGGCGGATTTCCGGGCAAGCGACATGCGCATCAATGGTAACAGCACGTCGTTTATCGCCCACTACAAGGGTGAGCGGCTCGGCGAGGTATCGTTCAAGATGCCCGGCGCCCACAATGTCCTGAACGCCATGGCCTGTATAGCCGTTGCCATGGAGCTTAACGTGCCGTTCAGCGTTATACGGGACGGATTCAGGGATTTCGGCGGTGTGGAGCGACGCTTCCAGATCAGGGGAGAAGCCCGGGATATCATGGTGATCGATGACTATGGTCATCATCCTGTGGAAATAAAGGCGACCCTGGCGGCGGCCAAGGGTGGATGGGACAGGCGGCTGGTGGTGGTATTCCAGCCCCACCGCTACAGCCGGACCAAGGAGTTGTTCGACGATTTCGTCAAGGCATTCTATGATGCGGACATTCTCATTCTGACCGATATCTACCCGGCCGGAGAGAAGCCGATTCCCGACGTCACCGCAGAAAGCTTATGCCGTATGATAAAGCAGCATGGCCAGAAGGACGCAACATATATCGCCGACCGGGAGGAGATCGCCGACCACTTGCGGGAGGTCGTCCGACCGGGTGACATGGTGCTGACCCTTGGCGCTGGCAATATCTGGCAGGTAGGCGAGGCATTTCTGCAAATGTTGAAGGAGGAGTGATCGATATCCGTTCCCTGATGGAAGGCGCCATAAAGGGGGAGTTGCTTTTTGACGAGCCGCTCTCCCGCCACACATCGCTACAGGTGGGAGGGGCTGCCGACTGCCTGGCGACTCCGGCCGATCTCTCCGATCTCCGGGCACTTGTCTCCCTCCTCGCGGATCGCGACATTCCCTGCATGGTAATCGGCGGCGGGTACAACCTGCTGGTGAAGGATGGCGGGTTCAGGGGGGTGGCGATTTCATTACTCCACTTCAGGCGGCTGGAACGGCTGCCCGGCAACCGGTTGCTGGTGGAGGCCGGGATACTGATCCGCCAATTGCTGGGATTTTGCAGGGAAGAGGGGCTGACAGGCCTCGAATTCCTGAGCTGGATACCGGGGACCGTCGGGGGGGCGCTCAGCATGAACGCCGGCGCGCATGGCGAGGCGATTCTGGAGCGGCTGGAAAGCCTCACGACCATCAAGGGGGGTACGGTTACGCTTAGGCGACAGAAAGAGTTGAGCTTCGGCTACCGCTACCTGGCTATTGACCCTGGGGAGATCATTGTCTCCGCCACATTCTCCCTCTCCGGGGGGAGCGCCGTGCAGATCGAGAGGCGTATCGAGGAGTTTCTGGCCCATCGGCGCAGCGCACAGCAGGTAGGCTTCCCCTCCGCGGGCTCCTTCTTCAGGAACCCGCCGGGAAATGCCGCCTGGCGGCTGATCGACGCGGCCGGTCTTAGAGGGAAGCGGATCGGCGGCGCCCAGGTCTCGGA
>JBAQKZ010000296.1:0-11217 GCA_049301475.1 Geobacteraceae bacterium
CCGAACTTCAATCGCCAAATCCTCAACGTAGCTCTGCTACGTCTGCGGTTTGGCTCAATCAGTTCAGCCAAATCTGACCTAAATCTGAGCGCAATTTTGACCATGTTATTCATTTACAGTTCCTTAACACTATTTATTGCGCTATTCTGTCGAAAGTTTCGACAGGAACCGGACAACGCGGGTCTGACGAACACCCGGAAGATGAATAGGCAGGAGGGGTTCGGTACGACTGCGCCACGGGAACCGTGCTCTTGACCTGTGGGAGGCCGTGAACAAAATCGTCAGTTCGGCTTCAGTTGTCTTCTTGGTGTAAGCTTCACCTTGAAACTGGCAGGGCATTTCCCCCCATCCTGTAAAAAACAAAAAAGGTTATATTATTTCACTTGATTTTTTAGACATTAAATGTAATATGGGTTTCCATTCAGGTGGCAGTCGGCCAGCGGTTGTGTTTTGTGGATGTTCCGTATGAATTTGGATGCAACTGTAGAACGCCTGTTTACCTAATTACCTGGACAAGAAAAAAGGGAAAGGTGTAGGGACGAATTTTCATAATATTTGAATTTATCCCCAATGCTCCTTCAAACGGGTGAGTGATCAAAGTTGTTTCACGATTAAATAAAAAGGAGGACAAAGATGAAAAGTATGCTCAGAATTTTTAGTTATACCGCTTTATTGGGTTCCATGTTGATGGTTGCCGGTTGTGGTGATGGTACTCCGGCGTCGCCGACACTCACCAAGGTCACCAAGGTCACTGCTGCGACCGTGAATCCCGACGGTAAAACCGTGACTACTACGGCTGACGTATACGCCGCTACCGTTCCTATCGTCACTGCCGGCACTGTCTCCAATAACCCAGCTGTCGTCGCTGCTGCCGCTGCTGTCAAACACGGGATCATGATCCCGCAAGGCACCGTAATTACTGCAAAGGATGCGAACGGCGCCATAATTCCGTTATCCGTTCCTTTCGTCATAAATGTTTCCACCCCGGTCGACGGTGTTTCCGGCTTGCCGCCGCAAATGGAATCCGGGGTCATAGTTGGCAAAGTGGCCACAGTGGCCGGCGCTGTTGACGTGACCATCCCTGGGGCCAGAAGCGTAACCTTTACGGATAGTACCGGTGCTCCCGCTCCCGTAACAATAACCATTCCGCTCCCGCTTAGCACCGTTGCCTATGTGAGTACAACCTTCGTACGAAGGAACAAAAACGATGGTAACGGGTGGAAGTCTGACTGGAAAGAGCCCGGTGTCCCGGAGTTTGGCGACCTCGCCCCTTACACGCTGGTAGGCCTTGCCGTACCAGTGGCGGCATCGGTTACCACAACCGACCTCTGCTGGTTTGCAATTGATGTTACGATTAATTCCGGCAGCACCAGCCAGTAGTGCGTTTCGTTAAAACCAGTAATAATGGTGAGCTTATCGAACCGTGAGAACTCAGAAAATACCGGACTCAGACAGGCTTAGGAACTGTAAACAAATATCATGGGCATCTTGCATCTCATCTTCAGGCCATCTTTAGCCGAACTTCAATCGCCAAATCCTCAACGTAGCTCTGCTGCGTCTGCGGTTTGGCTCAATCAGTTCAGCCAAATCTGACCTAAATCTGAGCGCAATTTTGACCATGTTATTCATTTACAGTTCCTTAGGCTAAATGGAGGGATGTAAGTAATTATTTACACGAACTACTAGCCTGACTGACGATTCCCGCAAAAAAGGGGAAGCTTTTGCTTCCCCTTTTTTATCCGCCGTGCGACTACCACCTAACGAATAGTTATTAGAACACTTTGCATGAATTTTTAATAAAAATGTTACAATGCTATATTTAAGCTGATATGCCTCTTCGGAGGTGACCGTAATTGAATGCCATGGAAAACGTCAAAACAAAATTGAAACCCGGCCAGCTATATCGTCGCGCCGATCTTGAAAAACTATCACGAAGTGTTGATCGCGATGTTGCCGGGCTGGTGAATGAAGGTGTACTGGTGAAAGTTGGCAGCGGGCTGTACAATGTCCGCAACTCTCCCGCTTCGGCGTGTTGCCTGCCAGCACAGATAAACTGCTTACCTCTTTCCTGAAAGATGATGATTATCTGGTGATATCTCCCAACGACTACAACGCCCTTGGCCTTGGCACAACACAGCTTTACAACTATCAGGTGGGTTACAACCACAAAAGGCATGGACGCTTTGAGCTTGGCGGGCAACTGTTTGAGTTCCACAGAAAACCACGTTTCCCGAAGAAAGCGACAGCCGAATTTCTGCTGGTTGATTTGGTTAATAATCTGAATCAACTGGCCGATGATCGTGACGCTGTTCTTGCCAGGGTACGGGCAAAGGTCCCGGAGATGGATGCCAAACGTCTGTATGCCGCTGTCAAGGACTTCGCCAAGGTGGCAACACGAAAGTTGCTTGAGGAAGCGCTTGCCAATGCGGCCTGGCAGCTATCTGCAGGAACAGAAAGACTTTAGTGAGCTGATTCGTGTAGTCTCCAACGAACGGCACATTATGCCGCAGTTGATAGAGAAAGATTACTGGATCATGCATGTGCTGTATGGCTTGGCGAAACAAGGATTTATCTTTGAGCTGAAGGGTGGCACGTCACTTTCAAAGGGATACCGGCAAGGATGAATTTTCCTTGCATAATCCTTTGCCACCTGCAATCATGAACTATCCCGCAGCTTGCTGCGGGATAGTTCATTCAAAATCAAAAAAAGGAGCACGTCATTAAATGCAGGAATTGATCCGAAACATCGCCATTATAGCCCATGTCGATCATGGCAAGACAACCCTGGTGGACGCCATGCTACGCCACGCAGGGGTATTCCGCGAGAATGAGGTCATCACGGAGCGCGTGATGGATTCCAACGATCTGGAAAAGGAACGGGGAATCACCATACTTTCAAAGAACCTTTCCGTCCACCATGGACGCTACAAGATCAACATCGTCGATACCCCCGGACATGCCGATTTCGGCGGCGAGGTGGAGCGTGTGTTGAAGATGGTGGACTCCGTGCTGCTACTTGTGGATGCCCTGGACGGCCCCATGCCGCAGACCCGTTTCGTCCTGAAAAAGTCCCTTGACCTCGGGCTCAAGCCTATCGTGGTTATAAACAAGGTTGACCGGCCGGGCGCCCGCCCCGGCGAAGTAGTGGACATGGTGTTCGACCTTTTCTGCGAGCTTAACGCCTCGGATGAACAGTTGGACTTCGCCATTGTCTACACCAGCGCAAAACTCGGCTACGCAATGCTCGATATGAACGCTGACTCCACCAGCATGGAGCCGCTTTTCGCTGTGATAGAGAGCAATGTTCGGCCGCCTGGCGGAGACCCGAAAGCGCCGTTTCAGTTGCTGGTCACCAATATCGACTATAACGACTACATTGGCCGGATCGCCACAGGCAAGGTCTTCAACGGCAAGGTAATGGCCGGCGACACAATAGCACTGATCAGGCGCGACGGCGCTGTGGTCAAGGGGCGGATTTCCAAGCTTCTTGGCTACGAGGGGCTTAAGCAGATAGAAGTGCCCGAGGGGTACACCGGCGATATCGTCTCCGTGGCCGGCTTTGATGAAGTGGGGATCGGCGAGACTCTCGCTTCCGCCGATAACCCGATTGCGCTCCCCTACGTCTCCATAGACGAACCGACCATTGCCATGAACTTTATCGTCAACAACGGTCCCTTCGCCGGCCGGGAAGGAAAGCTGGTTACCTCCCGCAACATCCGGGAGCGGCTGGACCGGGAGCTGCGCACCAACGTCTCGTTGCGGGTCGAAGACACTGCCAGCCCCGATACCTTCAAGGTTTCCGGGCGCGGCGAGTTGCACCTATCCATCCTCATCGAGAACATGCGCCGTGAAGGGTTTGAAATGGCGGTCTCCAAGCCGCAGGTCATCTTTCGGGAGATCGACGGCAAGCGGCAAGAGCCGATGGAGTACCTGGTGGTGGATGTCCCTGCCGAATACCAGGGAAAAATCATCGAGAAGATGGGGCCGCGCAAGGGGGAAATGGTCGCCATGAGTCCAATGGGCGAAGCGGTCCGGCTGGAGTTCGTAATCCCGGCCCGGGGGCTCATAGGCCTGCGCGGGGAGGTGCTGACCGAGACGCGGGGGACCGGAATTCTCACGCATACCTTTCATGAGTATGCGCCTTACAAAGGCGATATTCCCGGCCGCAAAAACGGGGTGCTGATCGCCATGGAGCATGGCGAGACCACAGCCTACTCCCTGGACGCCCTGCAGCCGCGTGGGGTGCTCTTCATCGGCGCGGGCGTGGAGGTATACGGCGGGATGATCATCGGCCAGCATGCCAAAGACAACGACCTGGACGTCAACCCATGCAAGGGTAAAAAACTCACCAACGTCCGGGCCTCCGGCACGGACGACGCCATAAAGCTTACCCCCCCGCACATCCCCACACTGGAGCAGGCGCTCGAATTCATCGACGACGACGAGTTGGTGGAGGTTACGCCCAAATCGATCCGTCTCCGCAAGAAAGAACTGGACCCGAACAGGCGGAAGCGGTCGAACAAGTAACTTAAGAACGCTGATCAAACAATGGGAAATTATCCTGCTTTTGAAATGGGGCCCTCCCGGCCTCCCAGTGAATCAACTTCTCTGCTCCTGCGACTGACCAGAAGCTGTCCCTGGAACAGGTGCGAGTTCTGCACCACCAACAAGGGGAAGCCGTTTTCCCTGAGGACGGTCGAGGAAATCAAAAAAGACATCGAAACGGTAAAAACGATTCAGGAAAGAATATATGCGTTCTCCGCGGGGAGCGGAAGCGAAGCGGACAGAAGGGCTGTGGCCCGTGTCCACGAAAACCCTCCGAATGAAAGTTTCTGGATGGTTTCGCTTTGGCTTTTATACGGAGGGAAAACCGTATTCTTGCAAGATGCCGACAGTCTTGTCATGCGCACCCCGGATATGGTGGAGGTGTTGCGATTTTTGAAGCAGACGCTTCCAACAGTTGAGCGCGTCACTTCCTACGGAAGTTCAAAAACGGCGGCGCGCAAGTCGCTGGAGGAGTTGAAGGAACTTCACGGGGCGGGACTCTCCAGGCTTCACGTAGGTATAGAAAGCGGCTGTGATGAAGTACTGGAATATGTCATGAAGGGGACAAGCGCCGAGGAACATATAAGGGCCGGAAAAAATATCGTTGCCTCCGGCATATCTCTCTCCGATTATGTCATGCCGGGTCTGGGAGGGAGAAAGTGGTCACACAGACACGCCCTGGAAACGGCAAGGGTTATCAACGAAATAAACCCGGATTTTATCCGGCTCAGATCCCTGGCTTTGAGGGAAGACCTTCCCCTATGTGAAAAATACAAAAACGGCGAATTCGAGATCCTCACAGACGACGAAGTCGTTATGGAAATAGCTGAATTTGTGCGTGAGTTGAATGTCGGCAGCAACCTCTTAAGCGATCATATCGAGAACCTCCTGCCGGAAGTTGAGGGGAAATTGCCGGAGGATCAGGGGAAAATTCTCGATCTGATTAACCGCTATCTTTCCCTTCCGGATGATGAAAGGCTTATCTTCCGGCTGGGGAGGCGGACAGGCAATTATCGCTGCCTGGATGACCTTGACAATCGGGCAAAACGGGCCGGCATGGAAAGCATGCTCCGGCAGATAAAACAGAGCGATAAAGATGTGGAAGAGGTTATTTTTGATCTGAAACAGGGGTATCTTGTCTGATTGCAATTCTTACTCAGGCAATTAAACATATCAATGGTAGGGCGGCGCTTGCTCCGCCCAATCAGGGCGCGGCAAGCAGCGCCCCTACATCATGGATTACAATTATTTGCTCAACAGGCGGACTCCCTGCTCCAGCCCTTCCACGGTCAGGGGATACATCCGGTCCCCCATGAGCTGCCTGGTCATAAGGATCGAGGCCGTTCTCCCCCACATGCCCTGACGCGCCGGATTCAGCCATACTGCCTGCGGGTATTGGTCCAGGACCCGCTGGAGCCAGACCATCCCCGCCTCAGGGTTATGATGCTCGACGCTCCCCCCAGGCCATTCGATCTCGTATGGGCTCATTGAAGCGTCGCCGACAAAAATGACTTTGTAATCAGGGGCGAACTGGTGGATCAGGTCGAAGGTGGGGATGCGCTGGTTTTGGCGACGCTGATTATGCCGCCATACGCTTTCGTATATGAAGTTGTGGAAATAAAAATACTCAAGGTGCTTGAATTCGCTCCGGGCCGCGGAAAACAGTTGTTCGCACACCTGCACATGCGGGTCCATTGAGCCGCCTACATCGAGAAACAACAGCACCTTTACCTTGTTGTGGCGTTCCGGCACCATCTGCAGGTTAAGATAGCCGGCGTTATTGGCGGTCGCCCGTATCGTGCCGGGGAGGTCAAGTTCCTCCGCCGCTCCCTCGCGGGCGAAATTGCGCAGCCGTCGCAAGGCCACCTTTATGTTGCGGGTGCCCAACTCAACCGAATCGTCCAGATCCCTGAACTCGCGCTTGTCCCAAACCTTTACGGCCCTCTGGTGTCGTGATTCCGCCTGGCCTATCCTGACCCCTTCCGGGTTGTAGCCATATGCGCCAAAGGGGGAGGTTCCGGCAGTGCCGATCCATTTGTTTCCTCCCTGGTGACGCTCCTTTTGTTCCTCCAGCCGCTTTTTCAGGGTCTCCATCAGTTTATCGAAGCCCCCCAGCGCCTTAATCCGCTCTTTTTCCTCCTCGGACATGAGCCGTTCCGTCAGCTTGCGCAACCATTCCTCGGGTATCTCCCCGGTTATCCCCTCTCCAAGGTCGCTTACCCCTTTGAAGTATTCCATGAAAACCCGGTCAAACTTGTCGAAATTGGTTTCGTCCTTCACGAGGCAGAGCCTCGCCAGATAATAGAAATCCTCGACGCTACCGTAGGTCAACTGTTTTTGCAGGGCCTCCAGCAGGGTGAGGAATTCCATCAGGGTGACGGGTATCTTGGCGCTTTTCAGGCGGAGGAAAAAATCGATCAGCATCGGCGCGCTTAATATCCAGGCCAGGAACGGCTTGACGAGGTTGCAAAGAGTTGCAGATCCTGCTCGTTCTTGAGCAGTGCCCCGTGGAGTGGCGGGAGCTGTTTGTCTTTCCGGCTGCCGGTCAGCGTCTCGGGGGTAATACCTTCGGACAAGAGAATTTTCAACCAGTCGAGCAGTTCGGAGGTGGAAGGTTTCTTCTTCAGCCCCGGTATCTCCCTGATTCCGAAAAAGACCTCCATGGCTGCTTTCACCAGGGACGACTTGATATCCGGATAGTGTACATTGACGATCCGCCCCAGGGTTTCCCTGTCCGGGAAACGGATATAGTGGAAAAAGCAGCGGCGCAAAAAGGCGTCGGGAAGCTCTTTTTCGTTGTTGCTGGTGATGATAATGACGGGCCTGGTCTTCGCCTGCACCAGTTGCCGCGTTTCGTAGACATAGAATTCCATCCGGTCAAGTTCGCGCAACAGGTCATTCGGAAATTCGATGTCGGCCTTATCGACCTCATCAATCAGTAGAATCGCCTGGGTGTCGGATTCAAAGGCCTCCCACAGTTTCCCCTTTACGATGTAATTGGCGATATTGTGGACCCGCTCGTCCCCCAGTTGGGAATCGCGCAGGCGCGACACTGCATCGTACTCGTACAGCCCCTGCTGCGCCTTTGTGGTGGATTTGATGTGCCACTGGTAGAGCGGTTTGTCAAGCCCCCTGGCCACTTCTTCTGCGAGCATGGTTTTGCCTGTGCCGGGTTCGCCCTTTATCAGCAAGGGGCGCCCCAGTACTATGGCGGAATTGACCGCCAGCATGAGGTCATCGGTGGCAATGTAAGAATCGGTTCCTGTAAATTTCATTTTTCCATCCTGTCATTGAGCTGTTGAACGTTCTTATCAAAAAAACGATGCATAAACTTGGTATCATGGCGCAGATTTATCCGTCAAGGAGAAAAGGCGATGCTCTTGCAATCTGATATCTAAGGGCCATACTATCCCAACTCTGAACCCGGCTCCCTGTATTTCCCCTACCGGAGATCCTCCCGGACAGGGCAAAAAACATCAATCATGTAGCTGTCAGCACGGGCGGCGCCGGAATGTGGAGCGCCGGATGGAATGATGACCACGGCACCGGGGGTGAGGGTGCGGGTTTCACCGTTGATGGTCAGGTCGAACTCCCCCAGTATGCAGGTAGCAACCTGCTCGTGGTGGTGGGAATGCTCTGGAAGAACCGCCCCGGACTTAAAGTTCCAGTGTGCGAAGGTCATTTGGTCGGAATGTATGAACCGGGCACGGCTGCCGGGAAATAGTGTTCGTTCTTCGATGTCGTTCAGGTGTAAAAATAACATGTCGTTGTCCTTGTCGTGGATGGATAGGGCCTGCTGTCAGAGCGGGCTATTACTGAAAATCGGGAATGGTTTCGGGCGCAACACTTTATCTCTCATATAAGGTTCCCGGAGTAAATATCCCGGCAGAGCTGTGGGGTTAGCTAGGAAATCAGTGAAGACGCGGCGGTTCCGGTTATGACAACATTGTCGGTCGACACCCATTTACATATTGCCTGAAATATGATACTAAATCAACATTCCTTGAGGAGAAACAGTAGAAGATGCTCGCATGGTTATTATACCTCGCTCTCGGGGCGTTTGTCGGGTTGCTTGCCGGTCTGCTTGGCGTCGGGGGGGGGATAGTTGTCGTTCCCATGCTTACCTTCATCTTTACCTTTCAGCATCTCCCGGCTGAACATATTCTGCACCTTGCAATAGGCACTTCCCTGGCCAGTATAATCTTTACATCGGTTTCCAGCCTGAGGGCGCATCACGTTCGCGGGGCCGTGGAATGGCAGGTGCTGCGGCGCATCACCATGGGGATCATCCTGGGCACCCTTGCCGGCTCCTGGGTGGCAGCCCATCTCTCCAGCCGGTTTCTCAAGGGCTTTTTCGTCTGTTTCATCTTTTACGTGGCGCTCCGGATGCTAATAAATATCAAACACAAACCACACCGCCAACTCGCCGACGCAGGCGGCATGTTCGCAGCGGGGAGCCTAATCGGGGGGATATCCAGCCTGGTCGGAATCGGCGGCGGAAGTATGACTGTCCCCTTTCTGGTCTGGTGCAACGTCCCGCTGCATACTGCCATCGGCACTTCGGCGGCCATCGGATTTCCCATTGCCGTGGCAGGCGCTGTCGGATATGTTGCCAACGGTTTGGCGGTCTCTACCTTACCTCCCTGGTCGCTCGGTTTTGTCTATCTTCCTTCCCTTGTCGGTATTTCCCTGGCGAGTATTCTGACTGCGCCGCTGGGCGCCAGACTCTCCCACAACCTGCCGGTGGTCAGACTCAGGAATATATTCGCTATCTTTCTCATCGTGATTGGCTTGAAGATGCTGGCCGACTTTATCTAGAAAAAGGAGTTTACATGGATACTACCAAACAGGAATATTCGCGACAGAGGTCATCCCCCAGGGTGCGCAAGCTTTTCTTCATCTCTTACATCAACAAGGAGAGAGATGAGCAGAAGACGCCGGTTTCGCTGGGGCGGACAACGGACATAAGCTCATCAGGCGTCGGCATGGAAATATATCAGAAGATCAATGTTGATTCCATCATGGAGATGGAAATAGATGCGGAACGGTTTTCCATTTCCGTGCAGGGGACAGTGGTTTATGTCACCGATCTGGGTGACGATAAATATCTGATCGGTGTGCAGTTTAGCTCACCTCAGGATAAGCTGGCAGAGATACAATGACATGGCGTTGTGTATGTGTATAAGCTGCCTGTTGCAGCGGTAATAATATATGCGTAATATCACGATGCAGGAATGCTTCAGTGCGGCTGCGGCTGTGATCAGAAACTCCCATGCCTTGGTCATCACCGCCGGGGCGGGCATGGGGGTGGATTCGGGGCTTCCCGATTTCCGTGGCGACGAGGGGTTCTGGCGGGCCTACCCGATGTACGCGAGGCTTGGCATCAGCTTCGTGGGAGCGGCCAACCCGGCCCACTTCAAGAGCAATCCGGCTTTTGGCTGGGGATTTTACGGCCACCGCACAAACCTCTACCGCGAGACTGTTCCCCATGTCGGCTTCAGCCTATTGCAAGAGTGGATCGGACGCTATGGGCTTGCCCCCTTTGTGGTTACCTCAAATGTGGATGGCCAGTTCCAGAAAGCGGGCTTTGCAGAATCTCAGATATTGGAAGTCCACGGTTCCATTCATCATCTACAGTGCATTACCCCCTGTTCGCAGACAATATGGAACAATATTGAAACCATCCCGGTAGATCACTCCACCATGCGGGCTGAGCGGATTCCACGCTGTATCAACTGCGGAGGTGTGGCCCGCCCCAACATCCTTATGTTCGGTGACTGGGGATGGATCAGCGACCGCACGGCAGGGCAGGAGCGAAACTATGACAACTTTCTGGCCGAGCATCGCGGTGAGCCGCTCGTGGTGATTGAGATGGGCGCTGGCACTGCCATTCCCACCATCCGTCACCAGAGTGAGTGGCTCGGCAGTCATTTCAGCGCCACGGTAATCCGCATCAACCCGCGAGAGGCGCAGATCGCCCCGCCTCAGATATCCCTCTCCTGCGGGGCGTTGGAGGTATTGAAAGGCATTGAGGCGGCGTTGACCGCATAATACCAATTCCGAATCAGTGCAATATTTAATATTGGAGGATCATGGAGAGCGATGAATTTTTCGCCACCACCGGCAAGGGGGTGGAAGAGGTGCTGGCTGAAGAGCTAAAGGCCCTGGGGATTGCCGGGGTGAATATGGAGAAGGGCGGGGTCCGCTTCACAGGCGGCATGCAGTCGTGCTACCGCGCCAATCTCTGGCTGCGCACCGCAAACCGGGTGCTTAAGCCGCTCGCCGAGTTTGTCTGCGCAACCCCGCAGGAGCTCTATGACGGCGTCCGTACAATTGCATGGGAAGAGTGGCTTACCCCGGACATGACTATCGCCGTGGACTGCAACCTCCGTGACTCCTCCCTTACCCACTCAGGCTTCGTGGCGCTCAAGACCAAGGACGCCATAGTGGATCATATCCGTGACCTTTGTGGCCGACGCCCAAACGTGGATAGTCGCGACCCGGACCTGAGGGTCAATGCCCACTTGGTTAAAAACCGCTGCACAGTGAGCCTCGACACCTCCGGTGCGCCGCTTGACCGTCGTGGATACCGGCTTGACAGGAACGACGCGCCGCTACGGGAGAGCCTGGCGGCGGCTTTGCTGGACATCACCCGCTGGGACGGGACCAGCC
>JBAQKZ010000297.1:0-10243 GCA_049301475.1 Geobacteraceae bacterium
CCCCTGACCCCCTCCCGCGAGGGGAGGGGGGACTTGTTGAGTAATGGGAACTTGTGCTGAATAGTTACTAATCTTCATTTTACTGGGGCAGGTTCAAAACCTGCCCTCTGGAGTTTGGACATTTTTGGGGTATTGAAAGTCCCCCCTCCCTTGACGGGAGGGGGTTGGGGGGTGGGTGAAGCTGCCATGAAACCAAGTCATTCCCTGAAGGAAAGGGCGCGTGGCCTTCGCAATAACTGCACAGACGCTGAACGTGTACTCTGGCGCCATCTTAGGAGCAGTCAGATTGAAGGGGTCAAATTTCGTCGTCAACAACCTATTGAGGATTATATTGTCGATTTCGTATCATTTTTTCCCAAGCTGATTATTGAACTTGACGGGGGACAACATTCGCGTAATCAGGAGTATGATGAAAAACGAGATACCTGTCTGCGAAAAAACGGGTTTAATGTATTGAGATTCTGGAATAATGAAGTAAATGAGAATATTGAAGGGGTACTCGAAGTCATCAGACAGCGTTGTCATTAAGTGACTTCCCCCACCCCCCAGCCCCCTCCCGCCAGGGGAGGGGGAGCTAAAATGTCCAAACTCCAGGGGGCAGGCTTAAAGCCTGCCCTTCATCTGTCTATAGGGGTTTATGAAAGTTTTAGTTACCGGCGCCACCGGTTTCATAGGTTCAAACCTGGTCAGGGAGTTGCTCCGGGAAGGTTATGCAGTAAAGGCCCTGGTCAGGCCCGGTTCGGATCTGCGTAACCTGAACGGCCTCGATCTGGAACTTTGTGAGGGGGACATATGCGATCAGGGGTCGCTGGAAAAGGGGCTGGTCGGCTGTGACACCCTCTACCACGCCGCCGCCGACTATCGGCTCTGGACACGCAACCCTGCCGTCATGTATGATATCAACGTGGGGGGAACCCGTACCATCCTGAGCGTAGCATTACGGATGGGGCTCGCACGGGTGGTCTACACCAGCAGTGTCGGCACACTCGGAAATCCCGGCGACGGCGCCCCAGGCAACGAAGCCACCCATGTTTCCATGACCGACATGGCGGGGCATTACAAGAAAAGCAAGTTTCTTGCCGAGCGCGAGGCGGAAGGCTTCATCGAGAAGGGGCTGCCGCTCGTCATCGTAAACCCTTCCACCCCTGTGGGGCCTCGCGACATAAAGCCCACCCCGACCGGCAAGATCATCGTCGATTTCCTCAACCGCAAGATGCCCGCCTATCTGGATACCGGCCTGAATATCATAGACGTGGAGGATTGCGCCCGAGGCCATATCCTGGCCGCCAGGCACGGGCGGGTCGGCGAAAAGTACATCCTGGGGAATGAGAATCTTACCCTTGAGCGGATATTCGCCATGCTTGCGGAAATCTCCGGCATTCCGGCCCCCACGATTCGGCTTTACTACCTGCCGGTATTGATGGCGGCCTACATAAACGAAGCGATTTCCCGTCTTACCGGTCTGGAGCCTCTCATCCCGCTTGCGGGGGTGCAAATGGCTCGGAAGTTCATGTTTTTCGATTCAGGCAAGGCGGTCAGGGAACTGGGACTGCCTCAACGCCCTGTAATCGAGTCACTCTCCAGGGCGGTGGAATGGTTCCGTTCAAATGGCTATGCAAAATGAAGGCAAGAAACAACCTGTCGGGAAAACTTACAAATGCAAAACCAGGTAATCAATGTACAAACTGCTTGATAAAATAGAGAGTCCGGCCGACCTGAAAACCCTGAACATTGATGAGCTGACCGCCCTGGCCGGCGAGATACGCGAGTTTTTGCTGGCGACGGTCTCCAAGACCGGCGGGCACCTTGCCTCCAACCTGGGATGCGTGGAATTGACCCTTGCGCTCCATTACTGCTTCGATTCTCCGGTAGACAAATTTATATGGGACGTCGGCCACCAGGCATATACCCACAAGATACTTACCGGACGGCGCGACCGTTTTCACACCCAGCGCCAGTACAAAGGGCTCTCCGGTTTTCCGAACCGCACTGAATCGGTACATGACGTCTTTGGCGCCGGCCACGCCTCCACCTCCATTTCCGCCGGACTCGGCATGGCCGTGGCCAGCGGACTCCACGGCAAGAGGAACAAGGTCATCGCCGTGATAGGAGATGGCTCGCTGACCGGCGGCATTGCATTCGAGGCGCTCAATCAGGCCGGACATTTGAAAAAGGACCTGATCGTAATAATCAACGACAACGAGATGTCCATCTCCCCAAACGTGGGGGCCTTTTCCTCCTTTATATCCCGCAAACTGACCGGCCGCTATTACCGGGAGCTGAAGAAGGCGATGGAGGGGCTCCTGAATCACATCCCCGCCATTGGCGGCAACATTCTCCGGTTTGCCAGGAGAGCGGAGGTATCCCTGAAAGGGTTCCTGACCCCTGGCGCATTATTCGAGGCGATAGGATTCGATTACTTCGGTCCTATTAAAGGGCACAACCTGCCGGAACTCATCGAGGTGCTGGAGAACATTCGCACCCTGGAAGGTCCGGTCATGATCCATGTCGTCACCACCAAGGGGAAGGGGTACGCCCCGGCCGAGGAAAACCCTGCTCAGTTTCACGGCGTAGGGCCATTTGACGTCGCAACAGGAAAGCTTGCGGGAGCACCTGGGAACGTCCCCTCCTACACCGCCGTCTTTGGCAAGACCATGGTGCGACTCGGCGGCGAGGACAAGAATATCGTCGCAATCACGGCTGCCATGGCCGACGGCACAGGCCTTGCCCCATTTGCAAAGGCATATCCCGACCGCTTCTTCGATGCGGGGATCGCAGAGCAGCACGCGCTGACTTTTGCCGCTGGTCTGGCGGCAGAGGGGCTCCGTCCGGTAGCCGCCATCTATTCCACCTTTGCCCAGCGCGCCTATGACCAGGTTTTCCACGATATCTGCCTTCAAAAGCTGCCGGTAACCCTGGCCCTCGACCGTGCGGGGCTGGTGGGAGACGACGGCCCGACCCACCACGGGGTCTTTGACCTCTCCTTTCTGCGGCATCTGCCGGATATGACACTCATGGCTCCAAAGGACGAGAATGAGTTGCAGCACATGCTCAAGACCGCCATCTATGCCGACCGTCCCATGTCGCTACGCTATCCGCGCGGCAACGGCTTCGGCGTTACTCTCGACCGGGAACCGGTGATTCTCCCGATCGGCAGGGGAGAACTCCTGGAAACCGGCGGCGACCTCTGCATCGTGGCTATCGGCGCCACCGTATATCCGGCGCTGGAGGCTGCACGGCAACTCAGGGAGCGGGGGATATGCGCGGCGGTCGTAAACGCCCGTTTCATAAAACCCCTTGATCGTGAGCTTCTTCTTGCCGAGGCCCGCCGTACCGGTTGCGTCATCACCGTAGAGGAGAACGCGCTCCAGGGGGGCTTCGGCTCCGCTTGCCTGGAACTCCTCGAACAAGAAGGGCTAACCGGTATACGGGTAAAGCGGATAGGCGTCCCCGACCGCTACATAGAGCATGGGAGCCAGGCCCAGCTCAGGAAAGACCTGGGGATCGACGCCGCAGGCATAGCCGCAACGGTTGAGTCGTTCCTCATGCATATACGGAAACCGGTGCTGACAAGGGTGAAGTAAACTTCCGGATCAATTTAATCAAAGGATTTTCATGCGTTTTCCACTGAGACTCAACTACGACCTGACCAAATACATCATCTCCAACAAGCTGCGTAAAGTCCGCAAGTTCCCGCTGGTATTGATGCTGGAGCCTACCCACCTTTGCAACCTGGCATGCTCGGGTTGCGGCCGGATAAGGGAATATGCCGACACCATACAGGAGATGATGAGCCTTGAGGAGTGCCTTGCCTCGGTGGACGAATGTCCTGCCCCGGTGGTAACCATTACCGGCGGCGAGCCGTTCCTCTATCCAGACATCCATCCCCTGATCGATGAGGTGCTGCGCCGTGGCAAGCACATCTACCTTTGCACCAACGGACTCCTGCTCTCAAATGCCCTCGATCGGATGCGCCCCCACCCGAACCTCACCATAAACGTCCATATGGACGGTCTGGAAGAGACCCATGACCGCATCCTGGAGCGGAAGGGAACCTTCAAGACCGCCATAGCGGGGATCAGGAAGGCCAAGGAGCTTGGCTTCCGGGTCTGCACAAACACCACCATCTTCAAGGAGACCAGCCTCCTGGAGATTGAGCTGCTCTTCTCTTACTTGACCGATATCGGTGTTGACGGCATCCTGGTCGCTCCGGGGTTCGGCTACGAGGCGGTAGGCGAAAAACTTTTCCTTGAGCGGCGCGATATTGAAAAGAAATTCGAGCAGGTATTTGAAATGAGCAAGCGCTTCCGTTTTTACTCCACCCCCATGTATCTCAAGTTCCTGAAGGGGGAGCGAAAGCTCGACTGCACGCCGTGGGGGAACCCGACGCGTAACCCCAGGGGATGGAAGGCCCCCTGCTACCTCATAACCGACACCCACTATCCGAGTTTCCGGGAGATGATGGAGAAAACCGACTGGAGCAGATACGGCGTGGGAAGGGACGAGCGCTGCGCCCAGTGCATGATGCACTGCGGCTTTGAGCCGACCGTGGTGAACGAGGTGGGGAAGAGTTGGAGGGATATACTGGAGATGATAATCTGGAACTTTAGCTAGCGTCAATGAGCCTTGAGCGCCAATTGGCAAACAATGTTTTGAAAATGCAAAAAATATACTTGACATTCATAACGTCGTTATGTTAAAACAACATCAACTACCCTACAAAAATACAAAAATAAATCAGGACATGGAGACACCAAGTCTCCCGAGCACCTTGTCAAGAAAAAGTATAACGCTTCCAGTGGTTTTTGTATATAATCATCTTTGGAGCGTTGGAGCGCTTACCCGAAGAACCCGCAAACAAGGATGTGAAAAACAAACGAGGGTATGTGTCGAAAATATTTACATCAGGTGGGCGCTGCTCAGTTTCTCATTAGATAAGGTACGTAAAATCAGACCGTTGCAATTTTGGCCTTATATGTGCATAAAGGTGTTTTATCTGGGACGTGAGTAAAACAGAGGTTGACTCCGACATGAAAACAAATTGCAAACAAGTGGTTGAGTTGCAAAAAGGGTCCCCGGCGCATCGGGGTTTCATCGCGCTGCTTTTTGCTGCAATTATCTTTTTTGTGTCATCGTCGGTCAGTTTCGCGGGGATGGGGTTGTTAACCGACGCGGAGCTTTCCGAGGTCACCGCCCAGGGGTTTTCCAGTTTTACCATGGTGAATGGGGTTGCCGAGGCGGATTTTACCGGCATCAGCGCAGCCACCTATACCGAGATCGACTCCCTTAAGATGGGCTACTGGGACAACGGCGCCGGCATCGGGTGGGACCAGAACTGGGCGACGGTGAAATTGGGCGACGGTGTCCCGGCCAATGACCTCAAATTCAACGGTTTTTACTTCAAGGCGGTGTTTGATCCGGCCACCGTCAATGATCCGGCCGCGCGACAGTTGCAGAGCGTAACTATAGGGTCGAAGGATGTGACCGGCCTGTTGTCTGCGGATTTTCAGAGCCTGAGCAGGATTGGCGGGGTTGCACGGGATACCTCCATAGGCGCAAAGACGTACCAGTTCACAAACACTGACTTTTCTATTTCCATTGAACTCACAGGCGCGCACAAAGGGATCTGGATCAACATGGGTACGGCTGCCCAGATCTGACAACAAAAGGGAGGGGAGGTGAAGCGTGAGGATAGAGAGTTGTCCGTAGCATCTTTTGGATGTAGCAGGCAGGTGAAGTTCGGTATCTAAACCCTATTGTTTGAGAAACAAGCCAAACCCCGGGTAACCGTGGGACGGAAAGCTGCGGGTCCGCACGTCAGGAAGATATGTGTAGCGGACAGCCGGGTCGCCTCCAGCAAAAAACCCAAACAAAGGAGAGAGAAAATGAAGAAAGTTCTAGCAATGGTAGCAGTTTTTGTCATGATGCCTCTCGCAGCATTCGCCAAGACCGCCGTCTCCGACAGCGATCTGGGCGCCGTAACAGGCCAGGCCGGGGTCACCATCGCCGCTGACATCACCATCCCGACCCTCAATATCGGCGTCCTGTCGTGGGGCGATGCTGATGGCGTTGTTTCTGCTTTTGGTGGTGTCGGCACAGCAGGTTATGTCGGGGTGACCGGTGTCGCCGTTGCGAACACCCATATCGGAATTGACCCCGCAGCCATCCTTGCAGATCCGATCAACTACAGCGCAGTACAGGCAATATCCATTGACGTAGCAACCGCTGCTGATGGCTCTGCCTATGACATCCTTTACGGCGCCGGTCTTGCTCCTAATCCCACTTTTGTTCATATCGGACTCGGGACCATCGAAGTCACAGTTGCCTCTATTGACGCCACTGTAAAAATCGGTGACAGTAAAGACCTAGGTTCTGCAAATGCTATGGAAATCGGCACCCTGTATGTTGCTGATCTGCAGTTGACTATCGGCGCAAACAGCTATGTTGACATCCTGGCCCACTAACGGCAGGATTGCTTAGCTGATGTATTTGTAACCGGTCTGACTGGGGGGATACCCCCCCAGTCAGACCATATTTCAAGCAAAAGGGCAAAGGCGGTCGGCCTGTGTCCTTTTTGCGTATTTAAAATAAGGCGCAATAAATGGTGTGCCCATGCTATATCGCATTCTTGTGAGTGTCATTACAATCTGTCCGCTCCTATGCGCCATCCCCGCGCATGCCCGTATGGAAATGATCGGCGATGATCAGCTCGCAGGGATCACAGCCCAGTCAGGGCTGAGTATCTTCACGGACATAAAAAGCACTTTAACTCTGGGCAATATAAAGTTTTCGGACACGGACGCCCCCCCCCACTGGATCGAGTTGCAGGGGTTTACTATCGATGACGGCTTCGGCGGTCCTTTTAACGCAACAACCGCTTCGGACTCACCAATTACCTTTGATGTAGTGACTCTCCCGTCCGGGAAGACCGTGGTGGTCATAACGGATTCCAGCCAAACCCAGCCCCGGTATTACTCCGCCCAAAGCATCGTCTTCGCAGGGCAGCCTGTCGGCAGCCTCCGGGTCGGCCCGGTCAACATGGGCCCATCCACCATTTACCTCGGCGGTCATGCCAACGGAGGAGAGGGGGTTGACTTCCAATATTCGACCAAGCTGGATATCGGCAGCCTTCAGTATACCTATAACACGCTACCTTCCGCTTTTACGCTCTCCGGAGTCCATTTGTCCGCTACTGGTACAGCCGCCGATGACGGCGCACCGGAAACCCCCGCTGCCTGGAACATGAAAGGAGACTTCAAGGTTGGAGATATGGCTCCCCTCACGTACAACCCGGCAACCTTTGACGTCAGCACGAGCACGACTTCAGGGAAGACCTCGATATACATGAATCTCCCCATGCAAGGTTCCCTGCGGATCGAGGATGTCAATTTTGGCGGTACGAGTTTCGGTCCGATAGCGCTCGACGGGATCAACGTTCACCGTCTTGCGGTTGGGTTTACTCCGTAATCCCCCCCTTTGCAAAGGGGGGTCAGGGGGGATTTCGCTTGCAGCATTTGACTGCAAATACCTGGCGCCCTGTAACATTCAAAAGCAAATCCCCCTCAGTCCCCCTTTGCAAAGGGGGAAGTTACTGAGCCACCCCTTTGCAAAGGGAGAAGTTACTGATTCCCCCTGGCGGGGGAGTTTGCAAAATAATATAGAAATAAAGGCGCCAACATGAAGCGAATTTTCTCCCCCCTGTTTTTCATCCAAACGCTTCTGCTCATTCTATTCGGATATTCCGCCGCAGAGGCGGGGCAGAAGATGATCGAAAAAACCATCCCCTTTGTCGGCGCATACAAGGATTGGGAGCTGTATCTCCCATCACTCAAGGTAAGCCCCGATTCAACCCGTTTGGCGTATATGGCCCGCAAAGACAAAACTGTTTCCGTGATTGCGGATGGAGCTGTATCCCCTGTCATCGATGATCTCTACGAGGAGACCCCGCTATTCAGCCCGGATTCAAAGCGGATGGCCTATATTGCCAAAAGGTCCGGGAAATGGTTTCCGGTCGTTGACGGCAGGGAAGGGGCCGGGTACGACGCAATCGGCGGCCCGATCTTCAGCCCGGATTCAAAGCGGTTTGCATATGTCGTGGCAATTAAAGGTGGGAAGCAGTTTGTCGTGGTGGATGCTAAAAAGGGAGAGGGTTTTGACGGGATACCCCTGAAGCTTGACAGCCCCAAGTTCAGCCCGGATTCAACCCGTGTGGCGTACGCAGCCGTGAGCGGAGAAAAGCTTTTGATGGTGCTGGACGGCAAAAAGGGGAAGACTTATGAGATGGTGTATCCCCCGCTCTTCAGCCCTGACTCGACCCGCTTTGTCTACTCTGCAAAAGAGGGGGGCAAAAGCTTCATGGTTGAAAATGAAAAGGAAGGGGTGAAATACGACAGTATAGGCATTTATCGGTTCAGCCCCGATTCCAGGCACATTACCTATACCGCTCAACGGGACGGCAACTGGTTCATGGTGCTGGACGAGAAAGAAGGCGCGCATTTCGAGGCGGTTTCCAACCCCTTAATCAGCCCTGATTCATCCAGACTCGTTTACCTGGCTGTAAAAGACAAAAAAAACATTATGGTCATAGACGGGAAGGTCGGCCCCGACTACGAACAGTTGGCCTTTGTCATTTTCAGCCCTGACTCCAGGCACCTGGCATATTCCGCCTCCAAGGGGGGGAAGGCCTTTATGGTTGTCGACGGCAAGCCTGGAGCAAAATATGACGAGACCTGTTTCGCCAGATTGCTCCCCTTTTACAGCCCTGATTCCGCTCATCTCGCCTATGTTGCTGAGAAAGGCGGTAAGTGGCTGGTAGTGAAGGACGGGGTGGAAGGGGCCGTATATGAGAAGGTGACATTCCCTTTGTTTAGCCCTGATTCGGTTCATCTGGCGTATATGGCGCAAAAAGACGGAAAATGGTTGGCGGTTGTGGATGGCAAGGAAGGAAAGCCCTATGACAATGTGGGCATTCCTGCTTTCAGCCCCGATTCGCGCCATTTTGTCTATGCGGTGCAGTCGGGCGAAAAATGGCAGGTTGTGGTGGATGGAGAGGAAGGAACGAAGAAATTTGATATCATCGTCAAGGGGGCAAGGATCGTATTTGATTCCCCAACCCGTCTCCATACCCTCACGCTCAACCTCGACCTTAAGGAGTTTGTCCGTTACGAGATCGAGATAAATAACTTGCCTGATCATTTAAAATAATGTACATCACGCAAGAGCATTGGAGATCGCAGCATGGTCGTAATCGCCGCATTTGCAATTATCGTCTCCCTTATTGGCGGGTTTTATACGATTAAGGATCAGCCGAAATCGGAGATCAGCCTCGCCACCGGAGCGGGGGGAGCGGTGGGGAGGAGCCGGATTGATGTAAAGCCGGCTTCGGAGATCGAAGAGGACCATTTTATAAAACAGAAGTTCGACTTTAGTTGTGGTTCCGCTGCGCTTGCCACCCTGCTCCGCTTTTATCTGGGTGAAGAATTGACCGAGAAACAGGTTATACAGGGGCTCCTCAAGTATGGAGACGCCGAGCAGATATCAAAACGGAGGGCCTTTTCCCTTCTGGATATGAAAATGTTCGTTAAAGCTCTTGGTTATGAGGGGGAAGGCTACAAAGTTGACCTGGAGGAATTGAAGACTCTAGGCAAGCCTTGCATCGTCCGCATCAAGATATATGAGTACAATCATTTCTCCATTCTCAAGGGAGTTTACAAGGGGCATGTCTTTCTGACCGATCCCTGGCGTGGGGATATAAGCTTCACCGTTGATGAATTCGAGGATATGTGGTTCGACAAAATCATTTTCATGGTTTCCAAGGAGGGCGTGAATGGGCTGAGAGCCCTGCGGCTGAAGGAGGAGGATTTGCGTTTTATTGATGAAGACGCAGCGCGGCGAATTATATTCGATCGCACCCCGCCTGCCACAAACCGGGAGCAGAGGCTTATAAACGACGTGCCGGGTAAATATCAGTACTACGGGAAGTGATAGAGAATCATAAAGGGATACAAGGAGAGGCCAAAAAGTGAATAGTCGAATACTGAAGACATTGATCACCACTTTTATTCCTTTATTTATCTTCACCTTGTTCGGCATCAGCGCAGTATGTATTGCTGAGGAAAATACGGATACCGTTGTTGCCGCTGAAGAGTCTCTCGATGCTCCTGCTGTTGAAGCCGACGCTGTTGAGGCCCCTGCCGCTGTTGAGGCCCCTGCCGCTGTTGAAGCCCCTGCCGCTGTTGAGGCC
>JBAQKZ010000298.1:0-9667 GCA_049301475.1 Geobacteraceae bacterium
AGATGATTGGACTGTAATTTTTCTGGTGAACCCATGTTCAGATAATCCATTGTAGCCGCTCCATCCATATGTATGCACAACAGAACTTGGAACGACTGCATCACATACAAACGGCATCAAGCTTTCACCAGAAGCATCGGGAATATGACGCATTCGTACCCGCCCGAACCCCTTAGTATCCATGATTTCTATGGCAATCACTACTATGCTTTTCGCAGAACCACGGCCTTTTTTGCCGCCCTGCTTGACGCCCCCTATAAAGGTTTCGTCTACTTCAACATTCCCGGAGAGCGGCTTACGTTCGGCATCTACCATAGGCACACGAAAGCGCTGGAGCATGGTCCAAGCAACCCGATATTTTGTGCCAAGCGTACGCTCCAGTGGGGATAGGGGTCAGCCCTTGACATAAGACAAATATCGGGTATACCTCCCTTCAAAACACTTTAGGAGGGAAGGGACATGGCAAGACCGATCCGTATAGAATATGGAAAAAAGGGGACATCCGTTTTTTCTGGCTAGCCGGTCCCGTATTTCAACTGATTTCAGCGGGGGTTTTTCTTCCTAATGGGGTTTTGTCGAAATCAGAATCGAAGCTGACGAGAGTCAACTCATTTTCCGTAGCGGCTACATATTGGTAGGCGTCGTCAAAATCTAAGCCGAACTGTTTCTGTACGGAAGAAATTCGTTTAAGACTCAATGGGTCGAGACAAATCCTGTTGACGGAGTTCTCTTCGAGAGTGTCCACTACAAAATCATCGAAGACATCGTACTTCTTGAGCCTGGTAAGAATAATGCCGATGGAATAGAGAGTGAAATCTGTGATTGCCAGCGAAGAAGCGTCAACTGTCTGGAAAAAACTGGTTACTTCCCCGGCCTTGTCTTGTTGCAGCAGGAGTTCGAGCCAGATGTTGGTGTCAACCAGATACATTAACTATTCCACCAGTTCAGGGATTTTTTCTGAAGCTCCAGCGATGTGAACTGGTCACGATATTCAGAAAGTGCACCGGCCCAAGTTAACCGCAGTTTTTTCTTTTTAGACGGCATGCGTTTCTTGACCAGAAAATCAACGAAATCTTCGACCTCATGCCGGAGTTGCTCCGGTAAATGATTGATTTTTTCAGCTAGATTCCCCATATAAGGCGCCTCCTCTTGCTTATACTTGGCTAATTTATCATATAAAGAGGCCGTAAGTCTCAAATTTTTTCAAGCTAGGCATATAGGGAGTCTCAAGTTCTTGAAGCACAGTGCGTACAACTAGCCGAAGACGAGCCAACGATAGGATAGCGCCCTGATTTGGAATTGGTATTACATGGATATCGCCTTCTGCGCCAACTCCATCAGAAAGGACGGCACAACGCCGGGGATCATCACGCCCAATACCGACAGGGCGACGGCAAGGCCGATGGGAGGGGTTACCCGCAGCCAGTCGAACTCCTCGACCGGGTCTTTCATATACATGAAGACCATCACCCGCAGATAGTAATAAACCGATGCGACGCTGTTCAGTACGCCTATTATGGCGAGCCAGAGGTAGCCTGCCTTGATGGCGCCTGAGAAGAGGTAGAACTTCCCTATGAAACCGGCGGTAGGTGGCATCCCTGCCAGGGAAAAGAGGAACACGGACATGGCCAGGGCAAGCACGGGGTGCTTGACTCCGAAACCGGCGTAGTCGCTTACATTGCAGTTCTCTTCTCCTTTTTTGCCTACAAGAATGATGATGGCGAAGGCTCCGATATTCATGAAGGCGTAGGAGAGCATGTAGAACAGGATACCGCCGACACCTTCGGCATTGGCGGCTGTAAAACCGACAAGCGCATAACCTGCATGGGCTATGGAGGAGTAGGCAAGCATCCTTTTGATGTTGTCCTGGGAGAGGGCGATGATATTGCCGATGGTCATGGTAAGCACCGCCAGCACCCAGATTAGCGGCCGCCAGTCGGCGCTCATGGCAGGCAAGGCAATGAAGAATACCCGCAGGAAGGCGGCGAATCCGGCCGCTTTGGGAGCGGCGGACATGAAGGCTGTCATCGGCGTAGGGGCTCCCTCATAGACGTCAGGGGTCCACATATGGAAAGGCGCTGCGGCGATCTTGAAGGAGAAGCCGACCGCCATGAGGAGCATGCCGACAACTAACATCGGACTTGTTACGACGTTGCCGTTTTGCGCAACGAAGAGGGCTATTTTGTCGATCTTTGTGGTACCGGTGGCGCCGTAGGTAAGGGCCATGCCATAAAGAAGAAAGCCGGTGGAAAATGCGCCGAGCAGGAAGTATTTTAGCCCCGCTTCGTTGGACTTCACATTCGCCCGGTTGAAGCCGGCCAGCACATAGAGGCAGATGGAGAGCAGCTCAAGACCAAGGAAGATGGTCATAAGGTCAATTCCGGAGGCCATCAGCATCATGCCGACTGTGGCCAGCAGAATCAGCGGGTAGAGTTCCCCTTGGTTGCACTCCTCGCGCTCCATGTACTGATCGGAAATCAGCACCGTAAGGCCCGCGCCCACCAGAAATATCCCCTTGAAAAAAATCGCGAAGTTGTCCTGTAAGACCGAACCGTTGAAACCGATCTTCAGTTCATATGGAGCGTTCCAGCCGTTTACGAGGGCAACGCCGGTCACAATCAGACCTATGAAGCTGATGTAGCCAAGGTAAGCCTTCCGTTCGGTCGGGATAAATACATTAATAAGCAGGAGGACCATGGCAACGACCGAGAGGATAATCTCCGGCATGATCGAGGCAAAGTTTATCGCGGGGATTGCAATTGTTTCCATCTAGTAGTTCCTCCAGTGGCTATTCTCCGATTCCAACTCTTGATTTGGAATCGGAATGAAACGTTTACTTCACTTCGGCTGCCCGCATGACATAGTCGGCGCCGACAGCGCCACCGGCGGCACGAAGGCCACCTGGCGGACCTTGCTCTGCTGGATCAGCTTATCAATGGCTGGAGCCATTTTGTCCAGAAACGGGGTTGGATAAACCCCCATGACGAAGATAAGGATCAGGAGCGGGGCCATAAGGCCTATCTCGCGGGCGTTCAGGTCGGACAGCTCCTGGTTCTTCGGATTGTTAAGCTCTCCAAACATGACCCGCTGGAACATCCAGAGCATGTAGACGGCGGAAAGAATGACCCCACTAGTGGCGACCACTGCGTACCAGCGCAGGCCGCTCTCGTATGCGCCCAGGAGGATGAGGAACTCGCCGACGAAGCCATTGGTGCCGGGAAGACCGATTGACGACAGGGTGACGATCATGAAGATGGTGGCGAAAACCGGCATCTGCTTGGAAAGGCCGCCGAAGTCGGTAATCAGGCGGGTATGGCGGCGTTCATAAAGGAACCCGACGATAAGGAACAGCGCCCCGGTGGAGACGCCGTGGTTGAGCATTTGCAGCATGCCGCCGGCGATCCCCTGCTGGTTGAGCGCGAATATGCCAAGCATGACGAAGCCCAGGTGGGCGACCGATGAATAGGCGACAAGCTTCTTTACATCTTCCTGAACCATCGCTACGAGCGCCGCATAGATGATTCCGATCACCGCCAGCGTTGCGATAAGCGGGGTAAACCGCGTGGTTGCATCGGGGAAAAGTGGCAAGGCAAAGCGGACGAAACCATAGGTCCCCATCTTCAGGAGAACCGCGGCCAGTATCACGGAACCGGCGGTCGGCGCCTCGGTGTGGGCGTCCGGTAACCATGTATGCAGTGGAAACATGGGAACCTTGATGGCGAAGGCCAGTGCAAAGGCCAGAAACATCCAGGTCTGCGTCTCCGGAGGAAGCGCTACCTGGTAGAAACGTAGAAGGTTGAAGTCTCCCCCTCCCGCCTTGTAATAGAGGGCGATAATGGCGACCAGCATGAGGAGGGAACCGAGCATGGTATAGATGAAAAACTTTACGGCCGCGTATATCTTCCGTTTCCCTCCCCATATGCCGATGATGAAGTACATAGGGATCAGCATTACCTCCCAAAAGATGTAGAAAAGGAACATGTCTATGGAGATAAAGGCGCCGAGCATCCCGACTTCCAGGAGGAGGAGACAGATCATGTACTCCTTGACCTTCTCCTCGACCGCAGTCCAGGTGGAGAGGATAGAAATTGGCATTATCAGGGTGGTCAACACCACCAGCCAGAGGCTGATTCCGTCAATGCCGACGTGGTAGTTCATCCTGAAAGAACCGGCGGATATCCAGGGAAACAGTTCGACGAACTGGTACTCGGCATTAGTCTGAAAGCCCGCGACCAATAACAGGGAAATAAGGAAGGTGAAAACGGCGACTGCCAGTGTAATACCTCTGAGCAGCGCATGGTTGTTCTTGTTTATGAAGAAGAGAAGGAAGACCCCGATAAGCGGCGCGAAGGTCATTATGCTCAATAGGTTCATTTACTCTACTCCTTATGCTTCTACTAAAAAATATCCGGGTTAGCGGAAGATATAAAAGGCGACAATGACTACCACGCCCAGCGCCATTGTCATGGCGTAGTTATGTATAAGACCGCTCTGGCTGTAACGCAGTACGCCGCTGAACCCTTTGACAACTGTGGCTACGCCGTTCACGATGCCGTCAACAACAACAACGTCGAACCCTTTCCAGAGGAAGTTGCCGAGCGCCTTGCAGGGATTGACGAACAGGAAGTCATATATCTCGTCCATGTACCACTTGTTGTACACCGCCCGGTGCAGCACCGGAAATGTGGCCGTGAACCTGCCGGGGATGGCAGTGTTCTTTACATACATGGTAAAGGCAATGGCAATGCCGATGAGGGCAATGATGACAGATACCGCCATGAGCCCCCACTCCAAGGCTGCGCTATGATGCTCTCCGGCATGGCCGTTGGCCTTCACGAACTCCTCGGAGAAGGCGAAGACCGGCGAAAGGAAGTGTTCAAAGTAATTAGGAATGCCTCCGAAAAATTCACCTATGACCTTCGGAATTCCTATGTATCCTCCTACCACGGAGAGAAGGGCAAGAACGATTAGCGGGAAAACAATGACCATCGGTGATTCGTGAAGGTGATCCTTGGCCTTGGGATTGATTCGGCATTCGCCGTGAAAGGTCATGAAGACCAGACGGAACATGTAGAAGGCGGTCAGACCGGCGGCCACGGCGCCGAATCCCCAGAGGAGATAGTTGAGGTTTCCGTGGAGCGGATTGGCAAAGGCCTGCCAGAGAATCTCGTCCTTGGAGAAGAAGCCGGCAAAGCCCGGAATACCAGCGATGGCGATGGTGGCGATAAGAAACGTCAGGTAGGTCATCGGCATCTTGGACTTGAGTCCGCCCATATTCCGCATGTCCTGGGCGTCGTCATGGGAGTGAATTTTGTGCAGGGCATGATGCATGGAGTGGATCACCGCCCCAGAGCCAAGGAACAGACAGGCCTTGAAGAAGGCGTGGGTCATGAGATGGAAAATGCCGGCGGCAAAGGCGCCGACCCCCATGGCCAGGAACATGTAACCGAGCTGGGAGACGGTGGAGTAGGCCAGCACCCGCTTGATGTCGTTCTGGGCCGTGCCGATGGTAGCGGCAAAGAGCGCCGTTGCCCCGCCGATGACGGCAACCAGCATCATGGTGCTGGGCGCCTGTATGTAGAGGAAATTCATCCGGGCTATCATGTAGACTCCGGCTGTGACCATAGTGGCCGCATGGATGAGGGCGGAAACCGGGGTCGGGCCTTCCATGGCGTCGGGCAGCCAGGTATAGAGCGGGATCTGCGCCGACTTGCCTGTGGCGCCGAGGAAGAAAAATAGGGTAATGACCGTTACAATCGCGGTGCCGCCCACCCCCTCGAACAGGTGGGCATTCCTGGCCAGTTCGGTGAACTGGATGGTCCAGACGCCGTGCTGGGAACCGAGGTACCAGTAGAGAGCGAAAATGCCGAGAAGGAAACCGAAGTCACCCACACGATTCATGACGAAGGCCTTCTTGCCGGCGTCACCTGCGGATTTCTTGTGAAAATAGTACCCGATGAGGAGGTATGAGCAGAGGCCGACCCCTTCCCATCCGACGAACATGAGGAGGAGATTGTTCCCCATTACCAGAAGAAGCATGGAGAAGGTGAATAGATTCAGGTAGGAGAAGAACCTGTAGAACCCTTCTTCGCCGTGCATATAGCCGATGGAATAGACGTGGATCAGGAAACCGACCCCGGTGACCACTAGTAGCATGACACAGGAGAGCGGGTCGATCAGGAAGGCGACATCCGCTTTGAAGTTACCCGACTGTATCCAGGTGAAGACCGTGGCGTTAATGCTCCGTTTGTCCCCCGGCTGCCCAAGGAGGCTCATGAACGTCATGACCGACACGACAAAGGAGCATAACACCGCAAGCGAACCGATGCCGCCGATGACCGTCTCGTTCTTGATCTTCTTGCCGAACAGACCATTGATCAGAAACCCGACGAGCGGGAAGAGCGGTATAAGCCAGACCATATCAAACATTCCGGACTCCTTGAAAGGTTAATGCAATACTTCTGGATGTGCAGTGTTGGGTCACAGTTTCATGATACTCATATCTTCCACGTCGATGGACTCGCGGTTCTTGTAGAAGGCGATCATTAGCGCAAGCCCCACCGCCGCCTCTGCCGCCGCAACGGTCATGACGAAGAAGACGAAGACCTGGCCGTCAATGTTGCCCAGATGCCGGGAGAGTGCTATGAATGTCAGGTTTACCGCATTCAGCATCAGCTCCACACACATGAATACTACAATGGCGTTTCTACGGACAAGCACTCCGATTGTGCCGATTGAGAACAGTATGGCGCTGAGAATAAGATAGCTATGCACAGGTATCATTTTAGTTCACCCTTCTAATGTCAGATTTTCTTTTTGGCCAGAATCACTGCGCCGATCATGGCGGCCAATAGCAAGAGAGAGGTAATCTCGAACGGGAGCAGGAAGTCGGTGTAGAGCGCCCGGCCTATCAACTCGGTGTGGCCGACCTGTTCGATTACCCCTTTGTTGAGTGTTCCCCTGGCCCCGTCGGGAGAACTGCGGAACAGAAAGTAGCAACTCTCGAACAGCACTAAGAACCCTATGATTCCCCCCACCACCACTGAGTGCAGGTAACTCTTGCCGGATTCCGAGCGAAGGTTCAGGAGCATGATGACGAATACGATCAACACCATGATGGCGCCTGCATATACTATGACCTGTATGGCGGCCATGAAGGGGGCGTCAAGCATCACGTAGAAGGTCGCCAGACAGAAAAAGGTCATGACCAGCGCAAGGGCGCTGTTGATAGGGTTGCGGCACGCGACCACGAGAATGGCGGAGATCACGGCCACTGCTGCAACGATGGTAAAAAAGAAAGTCTCCATTGCTGCTCCTTTATTTACTTTTCTAAAAGTCTCTCTTTTGCGAAGACGAAATCTTCCCGCTTGTAGCTGGCCAGCTCGAAGGTTTCCGTCATCTTAAGTGCATCGACCGGGCAGGCTTCGACACAGTAGCCACAGAAGATGCAGCGAAGCATGTCGATCTCGTATCTGGCCGCATATTTCTCGTGTCTCTCGTCCTCGGCCGCCTCGACGGTGATGCACTTTGCAGGACATACCGTGGGGCAGAGATAACACGCCACGCACTTTGCATGTTCATGGGATACCTTAAGCGCGTGCAGTCCCCGAAAGCTTGGAGCTATGACAGGCCGCTCGTCCGGGTACTGCAAGGTGACCGGCTTCTTGAAAAGATGCGTCAGGGTTATTTTCAGGCCTTGCAGCAGGGGCATTATCATAAGGCTATCCTCTTTGATTCAGGTGATGAGCTAAAACAGTACAACCGCGATGCCTGTAACGACGATATTGAGCAGGGTTATCGGCAGAAACACCTTCCAGCCAAGGCCCATCAACTGGTCGTAACGGTAGCGGGGATAGGTGGCCCTGATCCACATGCAGCAGAAGATGAGGAAGTAGACCTTGCCGATGAACCATATCCAGCCGGGAAGGAACGTCGGCCCATGCCACCCGCCAAGGAAGAGGGTGGTTGTGACCGCGCATACCGTGACCATGTTGGCATATTCGGCCATGAAGAACATGGCGTACTTCATACTCGAATATTCGGTGCAGAAGCCGGACACCAGCTCGGTCTCCGCCTCAGGCAGATCGAACGGAGTGCGGTTGATCTCCGCCAGGGAGCAGATGAAGAAGAGTATGAAAGCCACCGGCTGCTTGAACGCATACCAGTTATAACCGGCCTGGTCGGCAACGATTTTATGCAGCGAAAGAGACTCGGAAAGCATGAAGACCGAGACTATCGCCAAGCCTGCGGCCAGCTCGTAGGAAATCATCTGGGCCGCTGCCCGGAGCCCCCCCAACAGGGAGTACTTGCTGTTGGACGCCCATCCGGCCAGGACGATGCCGTAGACCCCTATGGACGCCGTGGCCAGGATGTAGAGCACGCCGACGTTGATGTCGAATACCTTACCCGCCTGGTCGGCATACCCGGCGATCTGCAGGGGAACCTTGTACCCCATGACCTCAATCGTGTCGCCGAATGGGATGACGGCAAAGGAGATGAAGGCCGGAACGAGCGCCACAAGCGGCGCAATGAGGAATGCGAACTTCGCCGCCTGGGTCGGGATGATCTCTTCCTTGAAAAACAGTTTGAGGCCGTCGGCTATCGGCTGTAGCAAGCCGTGCCAGCCGACCCGCATGGGACCAAGCCGCACCTGCATGTGACCTATGATCTTCCGCTCGGCGTAGGTGGCGTAGGCCACGGTAAGGAGCACGAATGTAAAAGCGACAAGCACCTTGGCGACCATGGCGATGTAGTACGCAACCGGGAGTCCTAAAATGAGTGTGTCCATCTGAACCTCTTCCCATATATGGAGTAAGTCTTAATTCTACTCTTCCGCTTTTACCTGGACAAGCTGACCCAGGTGACCGGGGCGCCCGTGGCCAGGCTGTTTACCGGCTGATCGCCGAAGTGGTACGGCGCGAACACGACCCCTTTGGGGAGGCGCAACCCGACCTTTGCCTTCAGCCGGATATCGGCTGCGGCCCCCTTCACCGTCACATAGTCCCCTTCTTTTATCCCGAGCTCTTTGGCGTCGTCCCTTCCGAGTTCGATATACCCTTCCGGACAAACGTAGACCGGGCCTTCGCCGAAGCGTGAAAGAGTCCCGCAATGGTTGAGTGCGCTGCCGGTCAGAAGCGCGAATTTTCCCTCCTCCACGGCTATGGACGGGGCTGCCACCGGAACGAACCGTGGGATGCCCGCAACCGTGGTAATGGCGCCGTTGTCGCCAAGTCCGGCAAAGGTCAGACCATTGTAGGCGGGAACAGTCGCCGCTATTTCGGCGAACACCGCCGATGGACCGGTATATGCGGGGGCATTGGCAAGAAGGGCGCAGAGCTGGTTGAATATCTCGAAATCGCTCCGGGCCTGGCCTACCGGCTTGATGGCGCGGTTGACCCGCTGCACCGCCCGGCCAACGCTGGTGAAGGTACCCTCCTTCTCGGCGAAGGAGCAGGCGGGGAGCACCAGATGGGCCTTGGCTGCGGTCTCGGTTAAGAACAATTCCTGGACAACAAGGAACTCCACCTTGTCGAGGGCCGCCTCGACCCGCTTCCGGTCGGGATAGGAAACCACCGGGTTCTCCCCTGCAATATACAGAGTTTTTATGTCGCCGTCGGCGCAGCCGTCGAGGATCGCGGCAGCATCCTTGCCACGACCTGCCGGGTGG